>JAZRGF010000267.1:0-5691 GCA_045644005.1 Bacteroidaceae bacterium
GAGCAATGTTTGCGACGACGGGAGCTTTAGCTCCCCAAAGGAGTGCGCTCCAGCGCTCAGCCGGCCGAGGGATGTCGCTTGCGACTCGCGAGCAGAAGGCTGTTATGACTGATTTTAAATAAGATGTTATCACTCGTTCCAAAACGCTCAAGCGAGCTTGGCGTTTCACTCGTTTAATCACATCTTTGCCGGTGCCGGGCGCTTTGCTACTTTGCCTTTAGCCCCTTCGGGCGGCGACCGTTGGTTCGCGCGACGAAAGTAGATGAAAGAAAGACTTGAGAAAAAATAGAAGTGAATAATTAAGGTTGGAGACTGCCGTGAAATGTAATGGTGAGCGAAAGCGATACCGACACTGTTTTTTTGCGACCATTCCTCAATATCTTACTTTCATAATTTTTAATTTATATGCTTATCCACACTAAATTTCTACTGAGCCTGTAATAAACAAAAGGTGCCGTGTATGGCACCTTTTGTTGTTTGAGTAATCCCTCTTTATTTTCTTCTCAGATAGGTTACGAAACGGTAGTTGAATGAATGTTTCTCATCGGCAGTGTGCTCCTCCTGCTCAATTACCTCCCACTCGTTCCTTGTAAAGTCGGGGAAGAAGGCATCTGCATTCTCCGGTGTGTCATCAATCTCTGTAAGGCACAGAATGTCGGCAAGCGGCAGTGCTGCCCTGTATAGCATCTCTCCGCCTATTACGTATACCAACTCCGTGCCGTTGCAGTTGGCAAGCGCCTCCTCCAGTGAGCTGAATGTCTCGCAACCCGGGAATTCGCTCTCCTTACGCGATAGCACGATGTTGCGACGGTTGGGTAATGCGCCCTTGGGCAACGAACGGAATGTGTTGCTTCCCATTATTATTGTGTGGCCTGTAGTGAGCTCTTTGAATCGCTTCAGGTCATTTGGCAGCCAATATATGAGTTTGTTTTCAAACCCAATGGCATTGTTCTTTGCAATTGCAGCGATGAGGGCCAGTTTGTGCATGGTAGTGTGTGTTTATACGGCTACAACGCCCTTTATGTGTGGGTGGGCATCATAGTCCTCGAGTGAGAAATCTTCGAATTTGAATGAGAAAATGTCCTTGACATCGGGGTTTATCACCATGCGTGGCAGCTTTTTCGGCTCACGTGTGAGCTGAAGCTTGGCCTGCTCAATGTGGTTCAGGTAAAGGTGCGCATCGCCAAGTGTGTGGATGAACTCCCCGGCTTTCAGCCCTGTCACCTGTGCCATCATCTGCAGCAATAGCGCGTACGATGCTATGTTGAACGGCACACCAAGGAAACAGTCTGCGCTTCTCTGGTACAGCTGCAGGCTCAACTTGCCGTCGGCAACGTAGAACTGGAACATTGCGTGGCATGGTGGCAGGTTCATGTTTTTTATATCGCCCACGTTCCATGCGTTCACAATTATGCGTCGCGAGTCGGGATTGTGCTTTATTGTCTCCACAACCTCCTTTATCTGGTCAATGTGTTCACCGTCATATCCCGGCCACGAACGCCACTGGTAACCATATATGTGTCCCAGGTCGCCATTCTCGTCGGCCCATTCGTTCCATATTCGCACGCCGTTCTCCTGCAGGTACTTTACATTTGTGTCACCGTTCAGGAACCACAGCAGTTCGTGTATGATGGATTTCAGGTGAAGCTTCTTCGTTGTGAGGCATGGGAAGCCGTCCTCAAGGTTGAATCGCATCTGGTGGCCGAAAACACTTATTGTACCCGTTCCTGTGCGGTCGTCCTTCTTTGTGCCTTCGGTGAGAATGCGGTTGAGTAGGTCAAGATATTGTTTCATATGTCATTTGTTTTATTTCCTTTTGTCATGCTGTGCCGCCGGTTTTTGCCGTTGCTGCTCTTTCTATTCGCAAAGATAAGCTTTCGTCTTAAAATTTCCTATCATCGAAAGCTATTTTTCTTTCCGTACCTCGCTGTTGTTAATTATTGTATAAACTTGCGTTTGTGGCTCTATTTTTTCAGTGTCAATTCCGGTAACTGACATATTTTTTGTATATTTGCAACGAATATGCCTTTTTGTGCACCTGTGGTGCCTGGCGCTTGCAAAAAGAGATTGATATGACACTGAACCAAGCCTTTATCGACAGAACTGAGCTCCTTTTCGGCAAGGAGAGGTTTGCGCGTTTCGTCGAGGCACTCGGTGGCGAGCCGGTGGTCAGCATACGCTATAACACTACCAAACAGTTGCCCGACAGCGAGAACGTGCCTGTGCCCTGGGCTGCGAACGGACGTTATCTCTCCGCCCGCCCGGTGTTCACGGCCGATCCTCTTTTCCATGCCGGGTGCTACTATGTACAGGAGGCATCATCAATGTTCATTGAACGTTTTGTAGAGCGATATATAGATGCTCCGGTGCGTGCGCTCGATTTGTGTGCCGCTCCCGGTGGCAAGACAACACACCTGCTCTCGCTCTTGCCAAAGGGCAGCCTGCTTGTCTCCAATGAGCCTGTGGCGCAGCGTGCCCAGGTCCTTGCCGAGAACGTGATAAAGTGGGGTAACCCCTCTTCGGTGGTCACCCGCAACGAGCCTGCCGACTTTGGCGGCTTTGGCAACTTCTTCGATCTTATAGTTGTCGATGCCCCATGCTCGGGTGAGGGAATGTTCCGCAAGGATAGTGTGGCAGTAGAGCAGTGGAGCCTGTCGAACGTTGAGCAGTGCGTGAAACGCCAAAAGCGCATATTGGCCGATATATGGCCCACGCTGCGCCCCGGTGGTGTGCTCATTTACAGCACATGTACCTTCAACCGCGAGGAGAACGAGGATTGCGTGGCATGGATTGCCGAGGAACTTGGCGCTACGCCATTGACGGTTGATACCGACGAGGCTTGGGGTGTTACAGGTGCCCTGGTCGGTGATATGCCTGTCTACCGTTTCCTGCCCGGTTATACAGCCGGTGAAGGCTTTTTCATTGCTGCGCTACGCAAGGATGGCGATGCTCCATTGGCACAGCCACGTCAGCAACGCTTCCAACCGGTTCCTGCAAAGCTCAAGGCGCAGCTCGAGGGGTGGGTGGCGAATCCTGCCGATTTTAACTTCGTGCAACAAGGCGAGCGTGTGGTGGCTATGCCGCGTGAACACACAAACGCAATAATTGCCCTGCAACAGAAGATGAAGGTGCTGCACAGTGCGTTGCCGCTTGCCGATGTAAAGAACAACAAACTCCTGCCGCTTCATCAGCTTGCAATGAGCAATGCTCTTTGCAGGGAGGCTTTCTGCTGTGTCGAGCTTGAGCGCGAACAGGCACTTGCCTATCTGCACCGCGAGGCGTTGACTTTTGGGCAGGCTCCTGTCGGTTATCTGTTGCTCACCTACAAGGATATGCCGATAGGCTTTGCAAAGAACATTGGCAACAGGGCCAACAACCTCTATCCTGCCGAGTGGCGAATAAGGAAGAACCCTGTAGAACTATGAAAAACGAATAAAAAACATATAAAGAATGAAAAAAATGATTTTGTCGTTGCTGCTGCTTGTAACAGCTTTGCAGGCAGGCGCACAGAAACCCGTTACTGTCTCTCACGAGTTGACAGCCAAGGGGTCAGAGGTGGTAATAGAGTTTATAGCAGAGATTGCTGACGGATACTACATGTATTCCACCGACATCCCCAAGGGTGGTCCAAAGCCCACTTATGTGAAATTTACAGAGCTCGAGGGTGCTGAGCTTGTAGGCGAACTTGCACCGGTTGACGAGGCTCTGTCAAAGTACGAGCCCGTGTTCGATATGCAGGTGACCTATTTCAAGGAGTTCGCGTCGTTCATCCAAAAGTTCAAGGTTCTTGACAAGAACTTCAAGTTGAAGGGCACATTGAACTACCAGTCATGTGGTGATATGGGTTGTGTTCCCGGCCGTTACGACTTTACGATAACCAACGAGGAGATTTCGGTTACTCCTGCAGCTGCTCCAGCCAAGGAGACTCCCGCTCCTGCAAAGCCGGTTGTTGAGACAAAGCCGGTTGTTGAACAGAAGGCAGCTCCAACTCCCGCTCCTGCCAAAAAAGAAGAGGCAGTAGAAAAGCCCGCACCGGCAGCGCCTGTTGCAGCTGAGGTAGTGGCAGCAGCGCCTGTTGAGGAAACAAAACCCGAGGTTGTTGAGGCCGAAGTGGCAGCACCCGCAGTGGAGGCACAGCCTGTAGCTGTTGAAACAGCAACCGTTGCCAACGAGGAGCCTGCAAAAGAGGATCATAGCTCAATTTGGGTAACCTTTATCCTTGGTTTCGGTGGCGGTCTGTTGGCGCTGCTCACCCCATGTGTGTGGCCAATTATCCCAATGACAGTAAGCTTCTTCCTCAAGCGTAATAAGGAGAGAAGGCAGGCTATCCGCGAGGCATTGATATATGGCGCATCAATTGTTGTGATATATCTGTTGCTTGGCTTGGCCGTGACCCTGCTCTTTGGTCCTGCAGCCCTCAACAAGCTTGCAACAAATGCATTCTTCAATGTATTCTTCTTCCTCATGTTGCTTGTCTTTGGTGCGTCGTTCCTCGGTGGTTTCGAAATCAAGTTGCCTTCATCATGGACAAACAAGGTCGATGCAAAGGCCGGCAGCACAACCGGTATCCTGAGTATCTTCCTCATGGCGTTTACCCTTGCGCTGGTGTCATTCTCATGCACAGGTCCAATCATTGGCTTCCTGCTCGTAGAGACAGCGACCTCGGGCGACTATCTGGGACCGGCTGTCGGCATGTTCGGCTTTGCCCTTGCCCTTGCCTTGCCGTTTACAATCTTTGCAATCTTCCCATCCCTGCTCAAGCAGACTCCACGTTCAGGCGGCTGGATGAATACCATCAAGGTGGTCCTTGGCTTTGTTGAGATTGCTTTCGCCTTGAAGTTCCTCTCGGTGGCCGACCTCACCAAGGGTTGGGGAATCCTTGACCGCGAGACATTCCTTGTATTGTGGATTGCTTTGGCTATCCTCCTCGGTATGTATCTGCTCAAGGTTATCCGCTTGCCACACGATGACCCAAGCGACAAGACAACAAGCGTTACCGGTTTCTTTGGCGCATTGCTCTCATTTGCATTTGCCGTTTATATGATTCCCGGTCTTTGGGGTGCACCCTGTAAGGCAATCAGTGCCTTTGCACCTCCAATGTTCACACAGGATTTCACTATCCACTCGACAGGTGCGAGCGAGAAACCTGCAATCTTCAAGGCCGACACACACGATTATGACGAGGCCATAAAGTTGAGCCGCGAGCAGAACAAGCCCATTTTCCTCGACTTTACCGGTCATGGATGTGTAAACTGCCGCGAGATGGAGTCTGTAGTGCTCAGCGACAAGGAGGTACTGCAGATATTGCACGACAACTATATCGTAGCTTCTCTGTATGTCGATGACAGAAGAGAACTCCCCGAACCTTTTGTAGGTGAGGATGGTTTGGAGTATACCGAGGTTGGTGAAAAATGGACCTATTTCCAGCAGCATGAGTTCGGTGCACTCTCACAGCCATACTATGTGTTGGTCGATGCCGACGGTAACCGCTTGAACGGCTCTTTTGCCTTTGACAAGAATGTAGGCAAGTTCGTGGAGTTCCTCAAGGGCGGCCTTGCAAAGTTCAATGAATAAATTATAGGTGTTGCTGTAAAATGTTGTGATAGATGATTAACCTGACTCCATTCATAAGGCCTGTCACCAACTGTCGCGTAAGGCAGATTGAAAGATATGCAACAGCGGCCGAGGCAA
>JAZRGF010000268.1:0-27324 GCA_045644005.1 Bacteroidaceae bacterium
TGCCTCGCCGATGGTAAAGTGCACACCCTCCTCGGCAAATGTAGAATCGGCATCTATGTAATAACCGATGGGACGCTTTTCACTGCTCACGCTACCCATAACCTGAACGGGGATGTTATAGGTGTGGGTCTTGACCTCGACAGGTGTTACACTGAACGAGTAGTTGAGCGTGTCCTTGGTAAAGTAGATACCAGAGTTCGAGAGGTCGAACTTCATGTAGTTGTCGTCCTCGCATGAGGCAAGGAGTGCCGCAAGAGGCAACACCGCCGCCAACATTGTACGCTTTATAATAGTTTTTATTTTCATAGTCTTTTTGTTTGTTGTCTCCTTTATAATGTCATCCTGAGCGGATGCGAAGGATCTATTATATTTCAAAGATTTTTCACTACGTTCAAAATGACACGCAGAGCTTTAACCGCACTTTGTGCGCTTGAAGCTGCTTTCACCTTTCACTTTTCAGTTTTCAGCTTTCCGTTCGTCAGTTTCTGTTTTCCTTCTCGGCATCGGGGATTGGTATTGCATAAATTCCGGCCGATGGTTGATAGGTTGTCTTGCCGTCGTGTGAAAGGATTGGAAGGTTCTGGCGTTTCATGTTGAAGTAGGTCTGTCCCTCGCCAATCATCTCCTTGTAACGCTCGTCATTTATAAGTTCAACGGTGAGCGGCTTGCCGGTGAGCGGATCAAGGCCACGATGCGGGCGCACGGTATTGTAGAGTTCCAATGCGCGGTCGTAGTCACTCTCGAGCAGTGCCTCTGCTGCAATGTAGTACATCTCGGGGATGCGTATCATGTTTATTCCCAGGATAAGGTCAGCCGGGCGGTTTGCCGCATTGTTGTTCAGCTCATATATGTCGGTAAACTTCGAGAGACGGTATTTTGTGCCGCTGCCGGTTCCCGACTCGGAGAAGTAGGCCATGGTGCGGTAATCGGAGCCTGCTGCATCCTTCTCATAGAGTGACATGAAATCGTCGCGCAAATCGAGCGAATAGTACGATGTCATCTGCTGCAACTTGGCATTAACGTTTGCATAGAAGCCAGCATAGTAGATACCGAAGATTGTCTCTTTCTTCGAGAGCACACCGGCAAGGTCATTAACGACCTCGGTCTTCTCCTTGAGGGTATATTTGCCGTCGTTTATCACCAATAGTGCATAGTGTGCGGCATTCTCCTTGTCGCCCATTGTAAGATATACACGTGCAAGGGTTGCCTGCACGGCACGGAGGTTGAAGTGAATCTGACGATCGAGCATGAAGTTGCCGTCGCCCTCGTGGCTATCCTCGTCGGCAAGCAGCAGCTCGGCCTCGTGAAGGTCGTCAAGGATATGCTCATAGTTTTTCTCAAGACTCTCGAATTCGGGAGTAACCAAAGAGAAATCGGTAGCATAAGGAATACCGTCGGCAGCAGGATTGACGGTGTACTGCTGAGCGAAGAGGCGCACAAGGTCGAAATGCATGAATGCACGCAAGCCCAAGGCCTCGCCACGATAGAGTGTATATGGGTAGGTTGTTGCATCCTTTACCAACGGAGCATCAAGAACGCTGTTCACATTGGAGATATTCTTGTACATCGCAGTCCAGGCACCATCGAAAACGCCTTTCACCGACGAGTGTGCCCAATCATATTCACTCATGGCTGTAACGCCTGTGCTTCCGTTGCACCACATTGTCTGCGAGAGAATCTCGAGTGTAGAGAAATAGAGTTCCTGGCCATAGAGCGACTGGCCACGCATCTGTGAATAGGCACCATAAAGGGCATCCTCAATACCCTGCTGTGTATTCAAAAGTTCGTCGCGCTTTGCCTGTCCCTCGGGGGTTATGTTCAGGAAGCCCTCGCACGATGTTGTCGTGAGCAGTGCCACAGACATCAACATATATATAATCTTCTTCATAATTGGCACAATGTTTAAAGTGTTACATTAAGATAGAACTCGAATCCCTGGCTGTAGAGGTAGTCGGTACCACGCTCAATCTTCACGGTAGAGAGGCGCAGAATGTCGGTGAAGTTTATACCGGCACGCAGGTTGCGCAACTTCATACGTTTGCACAACTTGTCGCTGAACTCATAGCTGAGGTTAAGCGAACCAAGCGAGAGAGTGTGCTCCTTCTCGGCAAAACGGTCGGTCTGCTCGGGGCGCGAGGTATCGGCAATATCCTTGTACAGTGCGTGGTCGCCAGGCTGTTTCCAACGGTCGTCAAATACGCGCTGGTCGGCATTACGCATGGGGTCGGCACCCTCAACCTTTGTAGCACGTGTGGTGTTATATACCCATGCACCTGTGCGGAAGTTCAACAGAGCATAGACACTGAAGCCTTTCCAATAGAGGTTGGTGCTGAATGTTCCTGCAAAAGCAGGCTCTGTGTCGCCAATGAGAACCTTGTCGGCAGGGTCGTAGTCGAATGTATATTCGCCGTTACGCTTGATATATACCTCCTTACCTGTCGCAGGGTCAATACCGGCCGAACGCACCAGCTTGAGCGCGGTCACGCTCTCGCCCTCGGCATACTGTGGCAGTGGGGTGAGATAGAGGTCTGCATTCTCCTGATTCTCTTTGTTTATCTCCTCAAGAGCCTTGTCAATCTTGGTAATCTTGTTACGGTTCATGTAACCGCTTGTGGCAAGACGCCAGTAGAAATCGCCGGTGCGGAACACGTAGCCGTCAATCTGGTACTCGATACCCTTGTTCTGCAACTCGCCAAGGTTTGATGTCGCGCTTGTGACACCTGTCGAAGGAGCCTTTGCCTTGTCGAGAAGCAAATCCTCGGTGTTGCGGATGTAGGCATCGACTGTAAAATTCAAACGGCGGACGAACAGACTCAAATCAAGACCTACGTTGTAGTTCATTGTACGCTCCCAAGTGAGATCGACGTTACCTATTGTCACAGGGATTGCACCTATTCCGTTCTTGTATTCGTAATCGTTGAGGTACTGGTACATTGTCATTGCCTGGAATGGGCTGAAGGTTACCTTACCTGTGTAACCGGCACTACCGCGTACCTTGAAGACATCGAAATTCTTCTTTACAGCCTTCATGAACGGCTCGTTCATCACATTCCATCCAAGACCACCCGACCAGAAGTGACCGAAGCGGTTGTTCTCGCCGAACTGTGAAGAGCCTGTTGTACGCCATGTGGCATCCACGAAATAGCGGTTGCGCCAAGAGAAGTTTCCGGTTGTAAAGAAACCGACATCGGCAGTCTCGGCCTGCGAGCCGAAAGGTTTGCTGTCTGTGGGATAACCGGCAGCATTGCCAATGTATGACATATCGTCGTTGAAGAAACCTATTACCTGCAAAGTTTCGGCACTGCTCTTGGAGTGGTTGATTTCCCAACCTGCCGAGAGGCTCACAAGCGACTCGTCCTTGAAGAACTTGTTGAAAGTACCCACGATGTTTCCGTTGTAGCCTATGGCATCGGTTGTACCCTTGGTATATTCACCCTTCTTCGAAAGGTCGGTAACATATTTGTAGGCCAACGAGTTTGGCGATGTAAAGATATCACTGCCACCCGCCGCGCTTGTGACATTGAAGTGACCTGTGAGCAGGAACATCTTGCTTATGTCCCAACGCAGGTCGGTGCTGTTGGTGAGTGTGCGCTCCCCGCTTTTAGAGAAACTGCCGAGCGAAGCCTCGTACAACGGGTTGTTCAAATCCCATGAGAGATTCATGTTGGGTGTGCCGTCGGCATTGTACATACGGTCATAGGGGTTCATCTGCACATACTGCGAGAAAGAGCCGTAAGGCGAGTTCTTCACCGCCACCTCCTGATATGTAGTACGGTTAGAGATTGTGAGGTTGCCCACATAGTAGTCGAGTTTGAATCCTATGCCTGTGCGCTTGCGGTAGTCGCCCTTCATCACACCGCGTGTATCGCCAAAACGGCCTGTGAGCTCGTAGCGGAGATTTGATGCACCGCCATAGACGCGCAGCGAGTGGTCGTGCGAGAGAGCCGCACGTGCAGGCTGTGAGAGCCAGTCACTGCTCTGCCCTGCTGCAATAAGCTTGTAGCGCTGGTTGTAGAGTTCGTCATACTCGTACTGCAAAGGCAAACCTGTTGTAGCGTTTATCTCGCCCTTTGCATCGTAAAGACCTGCCAGACGCTCATATTCGAGTTTCTCGGCAGCCGACAGCACATTGTAGTCGCTGAGCACCGGGAGTTGGAAGTTACCTGTAAAGTTATACTGCACACGCAGGGTACTCTCCTGAATTGGCTTGCGAGTGATTACAATGACACCGTTTGCCGCCTTTGAACCGTAGAGCGCTGTTGCCGAAGCATCCTTGAGCACGGTAATGTTCTCAATCTCGTTAATATCGAGGTCATAGAGATCCTGCATGGTAATTTCGGTACCGTCGAGGATAATTGTAGGCTGGTTCACCTGCTGGCCGCTGTTTGAGAACGAGCTCATACCACGCAGTACAAGTTCGGGAGTGTGGTTGGGGTTTGAGCCCTGGCTTGTATTCTGTACCATTGCCATACCCGGTGTGAGTGCCGAAATGGCGCTTATGAGATTTGTACCCGACACCTGGCGCAGCTCAACGCCCGAAATCTCGGTTGCCGAACCTGTAAAGGTCTCCTTGTTCTTGGAGACGAAACCTGTCACGACCACCTCGGAAAGCGTGTTGCTCTCCTCGGAAAGTTCAACGTGAAGGTTCTGCATATCCTGATTCACAGAAAAGAACTTCACCTCACTATAGCCAATGTATGAGATACGCAACTCAAAATCAATCACAGGAGAGATAATCTTGAAATTTCCTTCAAGATCGGTAGATGTACCTGTGAGCAGGCGCCCACCGGACCACACTGCCACACTCACGCCAACCAACGGTTCTGCAGTCTTCTTGTCGACCACCACACCCGTTGCAACCCTCAATTCATCGTGCTCGGCCCTTGCACCGACAGGCAAAAAGAGCATGACGGCAACAAGCAGAAGCACAAGCAGCGTTCCCCTAATATTTTCAACAAACTGCAATCTATTCATATTTCAGTCTTATATTTTCATTTTGATTTCAGTCTGCAAAATTACAAAAAAATGGCGCTTCCCACAACGGGAAAGCGCCATATATTATGTTAAATATAAATATATACTGGATATTTAACTAAAACGGAGCGATGATTACTTCACCAACACCTTTTTGCCATCTACAATGTAGAGACCTGGAGCAGTGATAGCATCAACCTTGCGGCCCTGCATATCGAAGACAGCTTTCACCTTTCCGTTCTCACCTTTCACCTCTTCAATACCTGTAGGACACTTTGTAGCAGTAACCTCCTGGCAGAAGACTGCAGGACTCAAAGCCGCTGTATCCCAGTTGTAGGTTGCAAGGAAGAAGTCCTCGAATGAAATTGTGCCATCTGCGTTTGCTGTGAGAATAACAGGATAGTCAGCAGTGCCGTTCATATCGTAGATTTTCAGGTAATCGGGATATGAACCACCGGCGAACATATCAACCTCCATCTCGGCACTCTTATTGTCTGCAGCGATATTCAACATGATACCACCCTGGTTAAGTGCTGTCACATCCTTGCTCATGAACTGTGTAATGAGAGTCAGGCCCCAATCCTCGTTGTACTCGATTGTCATATAGAATGACTTTGGATACTCCTTGCCATCGTATGAAACCTGAGAACCTACTGTCACTTCCCAAGTACCGAGCCAGTCAAACGCCTCGGGAGCCTCGGGCTCAACAGAAGCGCCTGCAGGAATTGTAACATTCTGGAAGTAAGCGGCAGGTGTGCTTTCATTGGTGTTGTAATCAACATTCTTTACAAAGAAGTTGTCAACAGTAACAGAACCGTCCTCGTTCAATGTAAACAGGATTGGGTTCTCCTGAGCATTCATGTCATAAAGATAGAGATATGAAGGATATGCACCACCTACAATTGAACCGGCAGCCATTTCAGCGCTCATGCCATCAGCGGCAACAGTAAACTCGATACCGCCATAGTTGATACCAGCGACATCATTTCCAAGGAACTCTGTCACAAGCATATAGTTGCCATAATCCACAACAGTCATTGTAAACTCTGTTGGATACTCTTTGCCATCGTAAGCATCAACCTTACCCGCCTTTACTGTATGCTGACCGGCCCAGCTGAATGCAGGCGCCTCGGGCTCTGCAGCCAGCTTTGTAACAGCGAGGTTAGAGTAGAATGCGTTGAGTGATTCCTCACCATTGATAACTGTCACTACACTCAGACCGGCCACAGACATTGTGCCATCCTCATTGACAACCATCTCGATTGCTTCTGTACTCATATTCATATCGCGGAGTGCAAGATAAGCGACACCAGGTGATACTGTATAAAGATAACCGGTCTTAATCTCCACGCTCTTGCCATCCTCGGCAGGAATGAAGTCAAGACCGCCATAGTTCAACTCTACGACATCCATACCAAAGACCTTGGTAACAAGATAGAGACCCCAAGCCTCGTTGTACTCAACCTCAATCTGGAACTCTGTAGGCCAGTCAAAGCCTGCAGACTCTTTTACATACAGACCATTCTCATCGGTTGTCTTTACTGTATATACACCCGCCCAATCAAATGCAGGAGCATCGGCTGCCATCTTCAAAGTACCTGAAATGTACCACTGGTGATAGTTGCCGTTCACAACCAAAGAATCGGTTACACCATCGGCAGCCTTCACTGTAGCATCGCTTGCAAAAGCAAAACCGCTGTAGAGTGAGAAAGTTGTCTCGTTCTGAGACATAAACTCGATAGAGCCTGCTGTTGCATCGCCATACATTGGAGCGAAACGGATGCCGTTAGCCTCATCGAGATAAGTGTTGTCGTAGTCGAACAAAACAGATACGCCATTGTAAGATGCTGGGAGAGTAACCGCGTCGTAGCCCTCGATTGCGATAGTCGCATCGTAAGATCTGTTGTCATCAGACTTCTTTGCAAGTGTTACGGCAAACTCTGTTGGAATAACAGAACCGGCCATTGTGTCATAAGTACCTGCACCGGCCTTGAACTGATACTCACCACTGATATCCGCAACCTCAACAGCCTCAGACTCAACAAGTATCATCTTCACGTTAGTGTACTTTGCAATCACTGTCGCCTTCTCCGCCTGGTAGTCAGTGATTTTCACAACAGTAAAATCGGGAATGGTAATCAAGTTATCCTCAATATACACGTTGTAATATACCGGACCGTAAGACTGCACTTTCCACTCGCCATCGGCAAAGACACCATAAGGATTGTCGCCGTTCTCATTGGCAAGCAAAAGTTCGTTCCACAACTGAGGATTGTTAAGATTGATAACCTTAAGCATATCCTGACCCTCTTTTGCACCAATCGCATTGATGTTCTGCTGAACTGATGAGCCTGCAAAACCAACGATTTTTGCAATGTAAGTTTCATCGGCAGAGATAACAGCCTCGCAGTTGTCCGACAGTGTCTCCTTGTGAGCCTGTGTTGCAGCATCTGTAAACTCTACGTCTGCTGTAAACTGCCACTTTCCGAACAACTGGTCAATTGTAAAGCTCTGCGCTGTTGCCTGTACTGCAATGAAAAGCATAAGGCAAATTGACAAAAAGTAGTTTTTCTTCATAAACTGTAAATTTAATTATTTGATAAAAAATATGTACAAATACCATTCGCTCCAATCCTGGGCGACGAAAATAGTAATTTGCCGGCGAACACCGGCACTTACATACATTAATATATGATAAACAACGTGTTAAAAGTGTAAAATCACTTCAAGTCCAGCAGGAACTGCTTGATTGCCTCGCCGCTGCTTGGACGTTGCGCGCCATAGGTATGGAGCTTTCCCTCCTTGTCATATATAACAAAGAAAGGTATACCGCCCACATTGAGCGCTGTGCCCAATGAACCATCGCGGTCACGCAACTGGTTTCCGTGCATGTTAGCCTCAACAAGTTTTGCCTTCCAGGCATCCTCATCGGTGTCGGTTGAAATAGACACACATACAACATCGCTACCCTCCAGTTCATTTTCAAGAGCCTGCAGATGAGGTATCTCCCTGCAGCAGGGACCGCACCATGACGCCCAGAGATCTACATATACATACTTACCCTTGAACTCCGAGAAATCGACAACCTTGCCGTCGGGGTTCACAAGAACCACCTCCTCGGGGAAATCGGCACCCGGCAAGGCCGACTTGCGTTTGAGATACTCCTTTACATAGCTGTCCGACAATTCAAAATCATTGACCATCGCCTGCAGATATTCAAGACCGCCGTCAAAATCTCCGGCATAGTTATGACGGGTAAGAAAACGGCTCATCAGCATATCGGCAACCCGGCTCCTTACAGCCTCATTTTCATAACCGGCATAAAGCACATCCATCATACCCCTGACATCAAGTTTGGGGTCGGCCGACACAGCTGCATACACCATCTGCATTGCCGATGGCACAAGAGCAGCATACTCATTATCGAGAATATCGGTCATTGCAGGCAGCACATCGGCATCGGTAAAGGACAGCTCCTTCAGTTTGCGTTTTTGCGCCCTGGGTATAGAGGTGTAGAAACTCTTCGCATTGGAATATGCTGCAGCCCTCATATACGCAACAACAGCTGCTGACGGCCTCATTACAGCAATAATTGAATCACATGCAACAAGATAGTCTGCCAACATTGCACGGAGACTGCTGTCGGTCATATCCTTGACCGTCCACAATTTGCGGTTGTTGGCATTTATAACCGAGTTGAGGTCCGATATTGCCATGTTGTCCACCGAAGAGTACTCCTTCAACGACACACCGTCAAACTCAACATCAACCCACACCTTCTTGCATTTTGGAGCATACACGGTTGTCAGCCACTGACCGCCGTTTATCACCATCACCACCTCATAGAAGCCCGACTGCGAAGCAGGAACACTCGCAGAGTATCTGTCACCTTTCAGACGCAAGGGAACAGTTTGGGAACCCCCGTCGGCATTCAACGGTTGGACATAGACCTTCGACAAATCGGCAGATGCCTCAGATTTGAATGAAATCTCAAAACGAACACGCTGAGCCGATGCTGTCATCGCAAAGAAGAACAACGTCAAGAGTATTAATGATAAACGTCTCATTTCTTTCGAATTATATTTTACAAATGGGTCAAAAAAAAGAGCACAAAGTGCTTCAAGTAAAATTGTTGGCAAAAATACTCATCTTTACACTCATTTGCAAACAAAACGAAAGAAAACAACCCATTTAACAATATTTAAAATACACAATCAAAGAAAAAGCATACAAAATTCCAAAAAAACAGCACCGCAGAGGCGGTGAATATAATTCACAAATATTAACAGGCACAATGGAGGGATATAAAAAATAATAAGTATATTCGCGGCAGAACAATTTTACAAACCATTTTAAAATACAAGAACCATGAAACGAATATTCGTTATCATTGCATGCGCAGCCCTGATGATGGCTTGCGGAGGCAACAAGGCACAGAACAAAGAGTGCGAAGAGTGCAAGACTGAGTGCTGCGGCAACAAACAGGAGTGCAGCAAGCAGGAGTGCGAGAAAAAATGCGACAAGCAGCAATGCGACAAGCAGTGTGAGAATAAATGCAGCAAGCAAGAGTGTGACAAGAAGTGTGACAAGCAGGAGTGCGGCACTGAGAAAAAATGCGCAAAGCAGGAGTGCGAAAAGAAGTGTGACAAGCAGGAGTGCACCGAGCAGGCTGTTGGCTGCATACACCTCGACACCGATGGATTCGCAAGCAAGGTTGCCGATTTGAGCAAGGAGTGGAAATACCTTGGCGACAAGCCGGCCGTTGTTGACTTCTACGCAGACTGGTGTGGCCCTTGCAAGGCAATTTCTCCCATTCTTGAGGAGATTGCAAAGGAGTATGCCGGTGAGCTCTACATTTATAAAATCAATGTCGACAACGACCCATACATTGCCGACGCTTTCAATATCCAAGCTATCCCTACATTGCTTTTCATCCCAATGGAAGGACGTTACAAAGTGCAGACAGGCGGTGTTTCAAAAGAGGAACTTGTTAATATGATAAAGGAGAACTGCTTCAAATAAAGAGCTGCATCCCTTTAATTACATCCCGCTATGGTCAAAAACACCGTAGCGGGATTTTTATATTGATTTTAAATTCCTCAGAATTTGGCGTTGAGCCTATTTCACACCGCCGCCAAGAGTACGGGCAATGCACAAAAAAAGAGATTTCCGTTTGGAAATCTCTCTGTTGGGCTACCCGGACTCGAACCAGGAAAGGCAGGACCAGAATCTGCAGTGTTACCATTACACCATAGCCCAAGACTCAATTGCGATGCAAAGGTACAACTTTTTTTTGTAAAACAAATAGTTTGGGCATTTTTTTTGCTAAAAAATAAAAAAAACTTTCTTTTTTCGGAGTTTTTGGCCAAAAAGCCCCTGTTTTTATTTTAAAATAGACAAAATAAGGAATATCTTTGCAATACTAATCACAAACACAAGCAGTAATAAATCAATTTATAAAATAATATGCAGACAGAAAAAATTGACGCACAGGGTGTCATCAAGCAAATAATAGAAGGTATACGGGACAAAAAGGGCAAAGAGATTGTTGTAGTAGATATGCTCAAGCTCGGCAACAGCGTATGCGACTACTTTGTGATTTGCCAGGGTAACTCGCCCAATCAGGTAAGCGCAATTACCGATTCCATTGAGGACACAGTGAGAATCAACTGCAAGAAGAAGCCCTACTTCATTGACGGACTACGCAACTCACAGTGGGTTGCCATGGACTACGGCGACATCCTGGTACACATATTCCTGCCCGACGTGCGCAAGTTCTACGATATTGAACACCTTTGGGCCGACGCAACATTGACAACAATACCCGATATCGACTGATAGACAATGAACAACAAGAAAAGCAAAATACCGAAATTCTCATTCAGCTGGCTGTATGCCATCATTGGAGGAATACTCCTGTACATCTACATCTTTGACGACGGCAACGGCGACCAGCAGATCAAAAAGCCATATAGCGAAGTAGAGGATTATATAAGACAGGGATATGTCGAAGAGATTTCCGTAATCAACAACAGAAAGCTCGAGGCATACATAATAAAAGACTCGGTTGCCAAGGTAACAGGCAAGGAGGCTGCAGACGGCACACGTGTGAAGGTGGAGACCGCCATTGGTTCAATTGACAATTTCGACAATTTCATACGCCAGCAAAGAGAGAGCCAGGAGGGCAAGTTCAAGGGAGTGGTAAACTATGAAGAGCAACAGAATTTCTGGAGCGACCTCTTTTGGAACGTAGTTCCCTTTGTGGTATTGATATTCGTATGGATATTCATTATGCGCCGCATGAGCGGTGGCGGTGGCGGACAAGGCGGTGTGTTCAACGTAGGCAAGTCACAGGCGAAATTATTTGACCAGAACAGCGCTACAAAAGTCACTTTCAAGGACGTTGCAGGACAAGAGGGCGCAAAACAGGAGGTGCAGGAGATTGTGGACTTCCTGAAGAACCCACAAAGATATACCGAGCTTGGTGGTAAAATTCCCAAGGGTGCACTGCTTGTAGGCCCTCCGGGAACAGGTAAAACACTGTTGGCGAAAGCCGTTGCCGGCGAGGCGAACGTGCCGTTCTTCTCAATGTCGGGTTCTGACTTTGTAGAGATGTTCGTGGGTGTGGGTGCATCGCGTGTGCGAGACCTCTTCCGCCAGGCAAAGGAGAAGGCTCCATGTATCATATTCATTGACGAGATTGACGCAGTGGGCCGCGCACGCGGCAAGAACCCCAACATGGGCGGCAACGATGAGCGCGAGAACACGCTGAACCAGTTGCTGACAGAGATGGACGGATTCGGTACAAACAGCGGTATCATAGTTATTGCAGCCACCAACCGCGCCGACATACTTGACAAGGCTCTGTTGCGCGCAGGCCGTTTCGACCGTCAGATACACGTGGACCTGCCCGACCTCAACGAGCGAAAGGCAATATTCGGTGTACACCTGCGTCCGTTAAGGCTCGACCAATCGGTTGATGTCGACACACTCGCGCGACAGACACCGGGATTCTCGGGAGCCGACATTGCCAACGTGTGCAACGAGGCTGCGCTCATTGCTGCACGCAACAAGAAAAAAGCAGTCGACAAGCAGGATTTCCTTGATGCCATAGACCGCATAATTGGCGGCCTTGAGAAGAAGACCAAGGTAATGACACAGAAGGAGAAGGAGGCTATTGCCATACATGAGGCCGGACACGCCACAATATCATGGTTCCTTGAGCATGCGAACCCGCTCATCAAGGTCACCATTGTTCCACGCGGCAGAGCACTTGGTGCGGCATGGTACATGCCCGAGGAGCGACAGATTACCACTAAGGAGCAGATGCTCGACGAAATGTGCGCCACACTTGGCGGACGTGCAGCCGAGGAGTGCTTCATAGGGCACATATCCACAGGCGCCATGAACGACCTTGAACGCGTGACAAAGCAGGCATACGCAATGGTTGCATATGCCGGCATGAGCGACAAACTCTCGAACCTGTGCTACTACAACAACCAGGAGTACTCATTCAACCGCCCATACAGTGAAAAGACGGCCGAAACGATTGACACCGAGGTCCACAAGATGATACAGGAGCAATATGAGAGAGCAAAGGCATTGCTCAACGAACACAAGGATGGACACGCAGAGCTGGCGAGAATACTTATTGAGAGAGAGGTTATCTTTGCCGAGGATGTGGAGAAGATTTTCGGCAAACGCCCATGGACATCGCGCAGCGAAGAGATTTTCGACACGAACGACAGCGAAAAGAGCGATTCCCCGGAACCGGAAAACGCCGCAGAGGCAAATGAACCCGAAACTGCGGAATAAAGAAACGGGACAAGGCTCCCTTTATATTAGAAGAAAAAACACGACAATACCTAAAAAGGCATTATGAAAAATTTTATTGTACGTACACTCAGCGGTGCACTTTTTGTAGCAGTCCTGGTAGGTTCAATTCTTTACGGGTTCAATACGTTCAGGACACTGTTCCTTGTCTTTATGGCCTTGGCCGTAAACGAGCTCACAATGCTGTTACGCCTGCACAAGAATGCAACATTCAGTCCGGTAACGGCATTCCTGTGCAGTGTCTTGCTGTATGTGGGATTTGCTCTTACAGCCCACAATGAGACTGTGTCTGCATTATTGGTGTTCACACCATATATACTGGCAATACTGTGTGTATTTATCGGCCGTTTGTTCTCTACAAAAGGAAACAATATCGAGAACCTCGCCTATTTTGCGCTGACACAGCTATACGTGGCACTACCCTTCTCGCTGTTGCAGATTCTGTCGACAGCCGGAGCACCGGAGGGTGAAACATACTATTGGCTGTTCCCGCTTTCAATATTCATATTCATTTGGTGCAATGACAGTGGAGCATACTGCATCGGTTGCCTCATCGGCCGTCACAAGATGTTCGAGCGCATATCACCCAAAAAGACCTGGGAAGGATTCTTTGGAGGCGTGGCTGTTGCAGTGGGAGCAAGTGTTGTAATGGCACAATACTTTGAGGTGATGAATATATGGCAGTGGATTGGCATGGCCGTTGTAGTTGTTGTATTCGGCACCTTGGGTGACCTGGTAGAGTCGAATATAAAACGCGAAATGGGGATTAAGGACTCCGGCAACGTCCTCCCGGGACATGGAGGTCTGCTTGACCGTTTTGACAGCACACTGTTTGCCGTGCCAAGCGTAATTGTCTACCTGACTTTTATTGGAATCCTTTAAGCAAAGACACAATCTTCTCGGCAGCGCGCTGCGATGCACCGGGCTCGCCAAGAATCTCCATCATACGGCTATACTCACAGAGCATAGCCGTTCTTTTTTTGCTGTCGACAGGCAACAGCTCACCAAGTTCGGCAATAACATTCTGCAACGTCATATCCGCAGCTACAAGTTCACGAACCACCTCACGGTCGGCAACAAGATTAACAAGCGAGACAAACTTCACATTGAGGAAATGCTTCTTGAGCCAGGAATAGAGCCTACCCATAGGCATAGCATAGCAAACCACCTGTGGCACGTTGAACAGCGCAGTCTCAAGGGTTGCCGTGCCCGATGTCACCAACGCGGCATGCGCATTATTGAGGAGATCGTATGTCTGTCCAAAGACGACTTTCACCCCCGCATCAAGATACGGCGCATAAAATTCCTTGTCAATGCCGGGAGCGCCGGCAATCACCGGCTGATAGACGGGGTACTGCTTCACAGCCTGCAGCATCATTGGCAAATTGGCCTTTATCTCCTGCTTGCGGCTACCGGCCAACAATGCAATGATGGGTTTGCCGTCAAAGCCGTTCTGCGCAAGGAAAGCGGCACGTGACAGAGCTTTATTTTGCTTGAAATCATCAACGGCATCAACACACGGATTGCCCACGTAGTTGATTCTATAACCGTGCTTCTTCTCAAAGAAATCAATCTCAAACGGCAGAATGGAAAAAAGCTCATCGACATCGCGTTTGATATTCTTTATGCGGCGCTCTTTCCATGCCCATATTTTGGGCGAGATATAATAGTAGACAGGGATTTTTGTGTTTTTATGGATATATTCGGCTACAGAAAGATTGAAGCCCGGATAGTCCACAAGTATCAATGCATCGGGAGCCCACTCTTCGACATCCTTTTTACACAATCTCATATTGGCAAAGATGGTTCTCAAATGCATGAGCACCGGGACGAAACCCATATATGCCAGTTCGCGGTAATGCTTCACGCAAGTACCACCGACAGCCGACATGAGGTCACCGCCGAAGAAACGGAATTCGGCATCGGCGTCAACCGCCTTTATCGACTTCATCAAATTGGAGGCATGCAGGTCGCCCGAGGCCTCGCCGACTATGAGATAATACTTCATAACCCTTTATCAATCAAAGTTCCCACTGCTTCATTTCGGCAAGCAGTTTGTAGTCGGTCATATCTATGGAAATCGGGGTTATCGTCACATAGTTATTGTCAAGCGCCACACGGTCGGCTTCGGGGTCGGTGTCATCTACCACAAATTCACCGGTGAGGAACAGCCACTTCCCGTTGCTGCCACGCGGGTCATCCTTAACATCCCATTCGTTGACCCAACGACCCATTGCCTGACGGCACACTTTGACACCGGCATACGAGGGAGTATCGGGGAAATTGACATTGAGACAACTGCCTTTGGGAAGTCCCTTTTCAAGCACCTTTGCAACAATCCTGCGTATTACGTCATATGTCGGGGTGAAATCGGCATCGGCATCGTGTGAGCAGAGCGAGAAGGCAACTGATGGGATTCCTTTCATACAGCCTTCAAGCACAACTCCCATAGTACCTGAATAGTGGGCATTGACTGCAGAGTTGTCACCGTGGTTTATACCGCCGACAACGAGGTCGTATCCGGCCATCCTTCCATCGATTGCAGCCTTCACACAATCGCAGGGAGTGCCAGTACAGGCATATATTTGAACAGGAGTATCCCAATCATCTGTAATAGGAGTCAACTTCACCGGCACTTCACTGGTTATGGCACAGCCTTGCCCTGAACGGCCTTTATGCGGTGCAAAGACATCCACGTCTCCGAATTCGCGCAACACTTCAACAAGAGAGTTGATACCTTTAGCAAGATATCCGTCATCATTTGATACCAATATACGAAGTTTTTTGTCCATATTATCAATCATCTTTTCCTGTTTATGGCGCTAAGTTACAAAAAATTTGGTTATTCCACCCAGAACAACTATTTTTGTTTTGATTTATAGACACTGTAAACATTATAACTTATTGATAATATGAAAAAACTGTTTCTTGGTATTTCCGCACTGATATTCACTGCAATATCATTCAACGCAAACGCACAGACAGTCAAAATCTACCCCATTCCACAAAGTATAACCTGGGGGGATGAAGTGGCTTTTGAAAACAGCGCAAGCTACACAATCACCGGTGAGGCAGACACTGACGCCGACGCCATTAACCTTTTCAAGAAGAAGTTCGGTACCACAGACGGTACTGTAGAGCTTGTCATCGGTGAGCGCGGCGATGCTGCAGTAGCGGCATATGAAAGCCTTATTCCGGAGAAAGCAGAGGGTTACTATCTCGAGGTTGCCGCAAACAAGGTTGTCATTGCCGGAAATGACGGCTCAGGAACATACTACGGCGTGCAGACATTCATACAGATGGCAGCACAGCCCAACGTGATGTGCGCCACCGTCACAGACTATCCAAGCGTACCACAGCGCGGACTTGTAGAGGGCTACTATGGCAACCCCTACAGCGAGGCCGACCGCATGGGACTCCTTGAAATGTTCGGTGAAATGAAGATGAACGTATACATCTACGGTCCAAAGGATGACGCATACCACAAAAGCAAATGGCGCGAGGAGTACCCCACCGAGCTTGGCCAGAAGATTACAGAATATGTAAACGTGGCAAAAGCCAACAAGATTGAGTTCATGTGGGCAATCCACCCGGGCGAGGACATACAGTGGAACGCCACCGACAGAGCCAACATCGTGAACAAGCTCAAAGCCATGTGCAAACTGGGTGTAAGAAGTTTTGCAGTGTTCTGGGACGACCTTTGGGGCGATGACGGCACACACGGCGACGAGCAGGCAGAACTGATGAACTACATTGCTGCGGAACTGAAAAAGGCATACCCCGATGTGAAGCCACTCACAATATGCCCCACACAGTACAACCGCGGCTGGGCAAACGCCATCTACCTGCCTGCGCTTGGCGACATTATGGACAGCGACATCAACATCATGTGGACAGGAAACAGCGTTGTGGACATGATAAACAAGAGCGACATGCAGTGGATAAACAACCAGATTAAGCGCAAGGCCTACATCTGGCTCAACTACCCTGTAAGCGACTACTGCATCAACCACCTGCTCATGGGCCCCACATACGGCAACGACCTGAATATCGCCGACATGCTCTCGGGCTTTGTATCAAATCCAATGGAGTATGCCGAGGCGTCGAAGGTCTCACTCTTCAGTATTGCCGACTACACATGGAACATGCCCGCGTATGACTCAAACGCATCGTGGGAGGCGGCGATGAAGTATCTGTTGCCCGAGAACTACGAGGCATTCCGTTTCTTCTGCGAAAACAACGTTGACCTTGGAGCAAACACACACGGCCTACGCCGCATGGACGAATCACCCGAATTTGTCAAGGCTAAAGAGACATACAACAGCAAGATAACAACAGACAGAGAGGCAGCATATGCAGCTGTTGGCGAACAGTTCTACAAGTTGGTAAACTCTGCAGAGACACTCTTGACAACCGACGAGGCACCGGCATTGACAAGCGAGATAAAGCCATGGATTGAGTCAATGAAATATCTTGGCCAAAGAGGAATATGCCTCATTGAAATGAACAATGCCCTTGCAGAGAAGAACCCCGAAAAGTTCATTGAGAACTACTTGAAATACAAGGAATACGAAGAAGCACAGGCAGCACTGCGCTCACGTGACTTTGCCGGTTCTTTGAGAATTGCCACACCGGCTGTCGGCACTGTACACATTGAACCATTCATGAAAGATATCATAGGCACATTGGCAGCAGAATACAAAGAGGCCTACGACTACCGCACCGATGTATTCCCCGCACAGGTTCTGGAGAATGGTACATACCACATAATGTACAACGGCAAATACCTGACAAACAACAATAAGGCAGCCGGTGTCAAGCCAGTTTTCCAGACCGAACAGGACAATATACGCCCTCAGAACCAGGAGTGGAAGATTAGCATTGAACCAAGCACCAACCGTTACAAGATTATCAACCTTGAGGACAACCGCTACCTCAACGAAAACGGCAGCTTCACTGTCAGCGATGCCACCAACCCATACGAGGCTGTATGGCACACATATGACATCACACTGCTTGCAAACGGCAAGTATGCCATACAGAACGGCGGTAGCGCCGGCACTGCATTCTGGACAGTAAGCGGCACGCAGATACAGAAGGGCAATGCTAATGCACTGCCGGAGAAATACATCTTCGACATCATCCCACTTGGTGGAACAGTGAATGAGCCCTCCATTGACAAGGACGAGACATACTACATCATAGACGGCAACCGCTACCTCACAAACACCAATGTCAATGGAAGCGGCGGCACACCGGCATTCAAGGAGATCGCAGAACCCACCGAAGCACAGGAGTGGAAAATTACACCCGACGCCGGCGGCAGCAACTGCTACAAGATTACCAGCAATGCCGACGGCCGCTACATCAACGAGTATGGAGTATTCGGCACCAACCAGTACTATGCTGACTGGAACACATATCTGCTTACACTCATGGACGACAAGTGGTCTATCCAATGGACGCAGTCGGCGGCAAAGAATGGTGCACAATACATTGTTGTTTCGGGCGACCGTCTGGAGGCAAAGGCCGTTGCGCGCAGTGAGAGCTACACTGTCAGCATCGTGAAAAAGGGTGACAACACCTCTATCGGCAAAGTAAACGACAACGCCACAGGCTTTGAGTTCACAGGCGACAGAATTGTTTGCGACAGAGAAGTAAAGAGCATTACCCTGCTGACACCTGATGGCAGAGAGGTTAAGAGCGGCAACGGCAATACCCTTTACCTCAAAGGCATGGCAAAGGGTGTGTACATTGTTGTAGCAAAAGACAATAGCAGCACAAAGACATACAAAGTATCGGTCAAATAAGACAACCGTGCCCATCTACAGAAAATGTTACCGCGACCAACCAGGCACGGTAACATTTTTTATGATTTGTTATCAACCGCCTGTTAATAAGTAACACTGTTTTTTTTACTGCCGAGCGACTTTTTTTACTACCTTTGCAAGAGTATTATATTGGTATATTGTCACTTTGCCGTACTACAGATTCGGCTATACTAAATAATTGAGACAAAATGGGAAAGATTATCGCATTGGCAAACCAGAAAGGTGGTGTGGGCAAGACAACCACAGCCATTAACCTTGCTGCATCGCTTGCCGCTTTTGAGAAGAAAGTACTTGTTATTGATGCCGACCCGCAGGCAAACGCATCATCGGGCCTGGGCATTGACATCAGAGAGATAAAAAGTTCAATATACGAATGCCTTATCAACAAATCGGTGGCCGAGGAGAGCATAACCCCCACTTGCGTTAAGGGGCTGGACATCATACCATCACACATAGACCTTGTAGGTGCCGAGATTGAGATGCTCGACCTGCCTAACCGCGAGAAAATCATGCGCGAGGCATTGGCGCCAATCAAAGAGAGATATGACTACATCCTCATTGACTGCTCACCATCATTGGGCCTTATAACAGTGAACTCGCTCACAGCTGCAGACTCTGTGATAATACCCGTACAGTGCGAGTATTTCGCGCTCGAAGGTATCAGCAAACTGCTCAACACCATAAAAATCATAAAGTCGAACCTGAACCCCACTCTTGACATAGAGGGATTCCTGCTCACAATGTTCAACTCACGCCTGAGATTGAGCAACCAGGTCTACAACGAGGTGAAGAAGCACTTCCGCGAACTGGTGTTCAACACCGTAATTCAGCGTAACATCAGGTTGGGCGAGGCACCAAGCATGGGTATTCCGCCACTTATGTACGACGCAGAGGCAACCGGCGCAAAGAACTACCTTGCACTGGCCGAGGAGATTTTGAAAAGAAACAAGTAAGAAACAATTTCCATAATGGCAAAACAGAAATTCACACTAGGGCGCGGACTCGACGCACTTATCTCAACAGAAGCAGTACGCACATCCGGTTCATCATCAATAGGCGAAATTGAGCTTGACAAGATTTTCGCCAACCCCAACCAGCCACGTCGCGACTTCAACGAGGAGGCATTGCAGGAACTGGCCGACTCCATCAGCGAGCTTGGCGTGATACAGCCCATCACTCTGCGCAAGATGGAGGACGAGACCTACCAGATCATTGCCGGAGAGAGACGTTTCCGCGCATCACAGCTGGCAGGCAAGACAACCATCCCCGCATACATTGTGAAGGCCGATGACGAGGACACAATGGAGATGGCCCTCATTGAGAATATACAGCGCGAGGACCTGAATGCACTTGAAATTGCACTTGCTTACCAGCAGCTTATTGAGCAGCACAACCTCTCACAGGAGCAATTGAGCAAACGCATAGGTAAGGGACGCGCGACAATTGCCAATTTTCTGCGTCTCCTCAAGCTTCCGGCAACAATACAAGTAGCACTCAAGGAGAAGAAAATTGACATGGGACATGCCAAGGCACTGTTGTCCTTGGATTCACACAGCGAGCAGATAGCCCTTTTCAACGAAATTGTAAAGAACGGCTACTCGGTGCGCGAGGTTGAGGAGATTGTGCGCCGCATGAAGGATGGCGATGACACAAACGGAGCAGCCGAGAAGAAAACCGCCGACAAAAAGCAGGATGCAGCATTTCACCAGCTCAAGAAGCAGCTCACCAACTTCTTCCAGGTACCGGTGCAGTTGACCTGTTCGGCCAAGGGAAGCGGCAAGATTAGCATAAAGTTCAAGAACGAAAAGGAACTGGAACGTATAATTTCCATATTCGACCGACTAAACAAATAAGCATACTGTGGCTGTAGACAGACTCACATACAGGTTTATGCTTGCTATTGCCTTGTTCACAATGCTTGCGACCGGAGCCATTGCACAAAGGCCGCACACCCTAACAGGCGACACGGCACGGGTTGCAATATCAAAAGATACGGTTGGCATAAGGCAATTGGCAATTATGCCCGACAGGGAGTTATTGGACAGCACCTACAGGGAGATTACAACCGCTACAGCCATCACCGCCCCCGACAGTTTAACATCCGGCACAGCGACAAAGAGCAATGGAATAAAGATTCGTAAGCCAGACCCCACTACAGCCACTTGGATTGCGCTTGCAATCCCAGGAGGAGGCCAGATATACAACCGTAAATTCTGGAAATTGCCAATTGTGTATGGCGGATTCGTAGGCTGCCTGTATGCATACAACTGGAACGGCCAGATGTACAAGGACTATCGCCAAGCCTATCTCGATATAATGGACAGCGACCCTAACACAGACTCATACAAGGATTTCTTTCGCCCGGGATATGACGTGGAAGCAAATAAAGAGTACCTGAAGGATCTGTTCAAGAAGAGAAAAGACCGCTATCGCCGTTGGCGCGACTTGAGCATATTCTCATTCATCGGCGTATATGCCCTCTCGGTCATCGACGCATACGTGGATGCACAACTGTCAAACTTCGACATAAGCGAGGATATAAACATGAGCATCGAACCACAGATAATCGACAGCAGACAGATGTTCGGCAAGAACTATTATGGTTTCAACTGCAACATCAGATTTTAATGCACTATGAAGAACACCACAAAAATAATAACCACACTGGCGCTGATTGCCACACTCTGCTCCTGCACACTTTTCAAAAGCACACAGAAAGCCGATGAAAAGGTTGTGAATACCGTTGCAGAGACCATTCAGGTACAGAATACCGCCCCGAGTACAATTGCCACCAATGTGAGATACGAGGTAGACCTTGACACCCTCACCGGCAACGGCTATACCTTTGAACTCCCGGAGAGTATGAACGCGGACATTGATAGCCTGCTTGACAGTTGGCAGGCACGCAATATGCTCAACAAGCTCAATTGCGATGGAAGCGGCAAGGAGCAGGTACAGATTACCGACACAATGTTTGCAAAGCGCCTTGCAGCATTGCCAACCATAGTAAGAATGCCCTACAACAACATGGTGCGGGCATGCATTGACCGCTACACAAAGAACGGACGCTCACAGGTATCCTACCTGCTCGGTATTTCGGAATACTACTTCCCCATCATAGAGGAGGAGATTGACCGCATAGGTGTTCCGCACGAGCTCAAGTATCTGCCAATCATCGAATCGGCGCTCAACCCCAAGGCGACATCAAGAGCCGGCGCAAAGGGATTGTGGCAATTCATGTTCGGCACAGGCAAGCTCTACGGCTTGAAGGCCAACAACTATATCGACGAGAGATTTGACCCTGCAAAAGCCACAACTGCAGCCTTGCTATATCTGAAAGACCTTTATGGAATGTTCCAAAATTGGGAACTTGCCATTGCTGCATACAACTGCGGACCGGGCAATGTAAAAAAGGCTATCATACGTTCAGGCGGTAGTACCGACTTCTGGAAGATATTCCCCTGGTTACCCCGCGAGACACGCGGCTATTTGCCGGGCTTCATCGCCGCAAGCTACATAATGACATATTACGAGGACCATGGCATTTGCCCCATGGAGCCTGAGCTGCCTATCGCCATAGATACCATCCACGTAAACAAAAACCTCCACTTCAACCAAATTGTAGAGGTGTGCGGAGCAGATATCCAGGAGTTGCGTGCTTTGAACCCACAATATATCAAGGACATCATTCCCGGCGATAACGAGACATACATACTGCGACTCACGAACAACACGACAACCAGATTCGTTGAGAACGAGGACACTGTCTATAAGCACAATGCCGACAAGTATTTCCCAAAGACCGACATTGAGAAGATGCTCAAGGAGGCAAAGGAAAACAACGGTGCCGGCAACATGATACGCCACAAGATAAAGGAGGGCGGGACACTGGGATCCATTGCCATCAAATACAGAGTATCGGTAAAGCAGCTCATGAAGTGGAACGACATGCGCAACACGAACATACGCGCAGGCAAGTATCTGAAAATTTACAAGTAATGCCATGGATAATTACGACGAGGTAATGAACATTGATGAAGAAGCCCTGATAAATGAGGCTTTTCAGGAATTGCTGGATATATATCTCGCATCCCAACATCGCAGAAAGGTTGAGCTCATAACAAAAGCGTTCAACTTTGCCCGCCAGGCACATAAAGGTGTAAAGCGACACAGCGGCGAACCCTACATCATGCACCCTCTCGCCGTAGCACGCATTGTGTGCCAGGAAATTGGCCTTGGCTCCACATCCATCTGTGCAGCGCTGCTGCACGACGTAGTGGAGGACACGGACTACACTATTGAAGACATACGTAACCTGTTCGGCAACAAGATAGCGGGCATTGTGGACGGTCTTACTAAAATATCGGGCGGTGTGTTCGGCGCACATGCATCACAGCAGGCCGAGAATTTCAAGAAACTGCTGCTCACAATGAGCGAGGACATCCGTGTGATACTCATAAAGATTGCCGACCGCCTGCACAACATGCGCACCCTCAAGTTCTTGCAGACAAACAAGCAGTACAAGATTGCAGGCGAGACCCTCTACATATATGCACCCATCGCATACCGTTTGGGACTCAGCCGCATAAAGACCGAGCTCGAGAACCTGAGCTTCAAATATGAACACCCCGAGGAGTATGCACGCATAGAAAAGAAGATTGAAAAGACACAAAACGAGCGCGATATCCTCTACGGCGAGTTCACGCACCCCATATGCGAACAGCTCGACGCGATGGGTCTCAAATACCATATCATAGGACGTGTAAAATCACCCTACTCCATCTGGAACAAGATGCAGAAGAAGCACGTTGCATTTGAGGACATATACGACATTCTTGCTGTGCGCATCATATTCACTCCGCGCGAAGGAGAGGATGAGAACAACGAATGTTTCAAGATATACATTGCACTTACAAAGCTCTACAATTCGCACCCCGACCGCTTGCGCGACTGGGTGAGCAAGCCACGAGCAAACGGTTACAAGCCACTGCACGCTACCTTCATGAGCCAACGCGGCGAGTGGATTGAGGTGCAGATACGCAGTGAAAAGATGAACGAAGTTGCAGAACGTGCAATTGCCGCACACTGGAAATACAAGAGCGAGGGCGAGGATTCGGGCGATGACCAGCTCGAGAACTGGCTGCATACCATCAAGGAGATACTCGATGACCCGCAACCCAATGCCCTTGATTTCCTTGATACCATAAAGCTCAACCTCTACGCAACGGAAATCTTTGTATTCACCCCAAAGGGAGAAATCAAGACAATGCCACAAAACTGCACTGCACTTGACCTGGCATACAACATACACACATTCCTCGGCAACCATTGCATAGGTGCAAAGGTCAACCACAAGCTCGTCCCCATGAGCCACCAGTTGCAGAGCGGCGACCAGGTTGAGATTCTCACCTCCAACTCTTCACACGTTGACGAGAGTTGGCTTGCATTCGCCACCACTGCAAAGGCACGTGCCAAGATACAGGCAGCCCTGCGTCGTCAGCTGCGCATACTACAGAGAGAGGGCGAAGAGAAGCTCAACATGTTCCTTGAAAAAGAGGGACTTGGCAACTACATGGGCAACATTGAGAAACTGTGGAAACTCCACAAGTTAGGTGACCGCGACGAGTTGCTTGCAGCCATAGGAAAAGGCATTGTCGTGCTAGGTAATGACGACAAGGATGCGCTGTTGGGAAACAAGAAATTCAGTCTGCAGTCATTGTTCTCATTCAGCAGCAAGGACAAGAAGAAAGAGGATGAGAAAGAGGTTGCAAGACAATATGAGGAGATTGACCGCAAGACACCTATCAACCTCACAGACGAGAATCTGAAGAATGGATATATCATAGCCGACTGCTGCCACCCCATTCCAGGCGACGATGTCCTTGGGTACTACAACGAACAGAAGCAGATTGTCATACACAAGCGCAACTGCCCTGTGGCAAACACTCTCAAGAGCAGCCACGGCGACAGGATTCTGGCAGCCAAATGGGAGACACACAAACAGCTCTATTTTGTAGTCCCCATCCAAGTGACAGGTATTGACAACATTGGAGTAATACATGAGATAACAGCCATAATATACAGGCAGCTGAATGTCAATATACAGAAGATGAACTACGAAAGCAACAACGGCATCTTCGAGGGAACGTTCTGGTTGAATGTCCACGACGTCCAGGATGTGAAGAACATCTGCGAGAATCTCAAAAAGATAAGCTGCATAAAGACAGTTGCCCGCATTGGATAATAATTAAACGTTTGATGCCGCCATTGGCGGCATCAAACGTTTAATTACAGTCTTTTTACATATAAAGGTTTACTTCTTCTCAAAGAAACTGAAATTCACGCTGCCATAGGCAACATGGCGGAAGAAACAGGGATGCTCACTGAAATCATTGTCCTTGCCATGCTCAAAGACAAGCACACCACCCTGCTTCAACAAATTACTGTTCAGCACCAGGTCAGGAATTGTCTTGAGCTCCTTGAGCGCATACGGGGGGTCGGCAAAGACAAGGTCATATGTTGCCGGGCAACGACGTATATAACGGAATACATCATCACGCACTACACTCCAGGCATCATCACCAAGTGCAGCACATGTCTTTTTAAGGTGTCCTGCATGCATGGCATCCATCTCTACCGATGTCACGCTCATGCAGCCGCGTGAAAGGAATTCAAGGCTTATGCTGCCGGTACCCGCAAAGAAATCGAGTACTGACACATCCTCAAAATCAACCATATTGTTGAGTATATTGAAAACGTTCTCCTTGGCAAAATCGGTTGTGGGACGCGCCTTGAAGTTACGTGGGACATGGAAATGACGCCCTTTATATTTTCCACTAATTATTCGCATAGTATCAAAGACTGTAAATCAAAAGGAATACCTTCCATCTTATTCAACAATGTCACAGGGAACAGTTCGTTTGCATTCAAACGTCTACACCTCTTTATAAAGCGGCCTATCGTCATCATGTTCTGCTCCACACCCTTGTCGCCACACAAATAGAGCGCATCATCCTCCTGTGACAAGCCCTGCTCTTTCCAGATGCTCAACAGGTAATATATGCAGTCCTGTCCCTCGTCACACCTGAAACTATTTGCAAGCCTCATCCTGCCCTCATGCATAGAAACAAAGAAAGTGATATTGTTCTGGAAATATGCAAGCATGAACCTCTCCTCACTTGCCAGCTTGCTTGTCATCAGTCCAAGCAAAATACTCAATGTTGAGTAGAACGAGACATTGCCTAGCTGCTGCAAGCGCTCATACAATGACTTTTCAACAGGGAACAGCACCGTTAGTCCCAATGCATTGAGCCTGTTTGCCACAATCTCCACACGGGCATCGTTCCTGGGAAAGCAAAGACGGTGAAAAGCCTTGTACTCCTGCTTGTTGTCATACTCGGCCGGCACAGTGGTAAACTCCTCGGTCTCCACAATCACCTTAACGTCATAGTTCTCTTGCAACGAAGCAAACGGACACTGTTCTATCCCCCTCTGCAAGTTCAATGCAAGTGTCAATCCTTTCTCGGGTTTAAAGAAATAATATTTCAACGAATCGGGTTGCGACGGGGTATAGCTGCAAAAACAAAATCCATCCGTACTGATACGAATGGATAATGTTTTATTCTGTTTGTTATCCTTTGCCATCCTTAATTAGGGCCAGTTACCGGCATTGTTGTTGTTCTTGGTAACATCACCTACCTTGCGGCAAGGAATGAGTCTCTTGAGCACACCGTTTGCACCCATCAAAGGCTCGCCGTTCTTGTCGACACGGATTTCCTCTCTGTATTCGGTACCGCTGGTTGTCACCTTCAAAAGATAGTTGTTGAGCTCCTGCTCGTTCAAGCCCTGGAGGTAGTGTACGAAATCGGCGCGTGCCTCGAACACCTGGATGTAACCACCGGCCTTGCGGTTAGCCTGTGCGTTTGGAGAGATACTGTCGGCCTTCATCCAGAACTCGATTGGCTTGCCCACGCTATCCTGGCTGAATGGGATATATCGCAACTGCTGAATGTCATACGCAGGGTTGTGATAGAGAGTATCTACATATGCAATACGAATTGTATCGCGGTGGAAAGCATTGGCAATCATTGTTGTGTCGACAATTGCCTGACGTGTTGTATCGAACTTCTCGACACCGTCAACAACAACAGCCTGAACGTTCATCACCCATGTTGTATCACGGCGATAGAGAGCATCGAGCTTCTCAATTCTCTTGGCATTCTTCTGTGCGTTCTTCTTGTTGTCATCGTTGAGGATGTTGAGCACAATCTGGTCAGCCTCATCCTCAGAAAACTCCATAGCATCGGCATCCTTTGGCTTTGTATCCTCTACCTTGAAGTCGCGTACCAATGCCAACTGCTTGTCATTGAGGATATAGGTCTTGTTCACGACCTTCATGCTGTCATCAAGGAAAGCTATCAATTCGTCAAAAGTAGCTGCATATCTGCCATTCTGTGCACGATACTCCACCTGAGCGGTTCTGATGTCAACAAGGCGGTCAATAACAACCAAATCACGTTCCTGTCGCTTTTTGTCGAAATCCAAAGGCGCATTAACACTGCTGAAGTTAGCATAAACAAGCGCAATGACAAGACAAAGCAAAACTACATTTAATACTTTTTTCATTGTTATATCTTTTTATTTAATTATTTTCGTGTCACAAAAATAAGATAAAAAAACGAATATA
>JAZRGF010000269.1:0-6701 GCA_045644005.1 Bacteroidaceae bacterium
TAGCTGATGAGCGGACCGCACTCGGTCATACCGTAGCCCACCGCGTATGGTATCTTCAGCATCTGCATCACATCATCGACGTCCTTGCCAATGGCTGCCCCACCTACAAAAAGGCCGGCATACTCAATGTTCTCACCAAACACAGAGAGCACCTTTGAACGTATCTTCTTGATTACAAGTGAGCGCAAGCCGGGGATTGCGAGCATAAAGCGCATTGCCGGTTTCTTGAGCACAGGAATGACCTTTGAACGGAATATCTTTTCAATGAGCAAGGGCACTGTGATGAACATGAAAGGTTTCACATCGGCCAAAGCGGCAAGCAGACGTGCGGGCGTGGGCTTTGTTGTAAGGATATTCAAATGACAACCGCCTGCCAGGGTGAAGATGAAGTCGAAAGAGAGACCCATGATGTGTGCCAAAGGAAGCATTGAAAGCACCTTGCCATCCTCTTTTTGACCGATTAGACGACGTGCAACCTCAATGTTGCCCGATATTGACTTTGCACGGAGCATAACACCTTTTGGTGCACTGCTTGTGCCCGATGTATAGCTGATGAGTGCAAGGCTCTCGACATCACTCTTGCAATAGTTCACATCCTTTGCTGTCACGCCACTTGGGTATCGCTTCGCGAATGCACTCTTGGCATCGGCACACATCTTCACAAGCTCCTTTGACGAGCCTGCAACAGCGTCCAATGATACCACATCGACAAGACCGTGGAAATTATAGAATTTCCCGAACTGAGGCAACACAGCATCGCGTGAGAGTGCATCATATATATTATTGTCGAGCATGAGCATTCTGCTGCCCGACAGACGTGTAAGGTCGGCAATATTGCTCGGGAGGAAATCGGGCAAAAGAGGAACAGCCACAGCATCGTATGACACTATGGCAAGAAAAGAGATACACCACTCTGCCGAGTTCTTTGCACAAAGCGCTATCTTGTCGCCTTTCTTTATACCACACTTTTCGAACAAGAGATGCATCTTCTCAATGGATGCAGCCATTTCACCATAAGTGTAGGTGTTTGCACCATAATTTGATACCGCGGGTTTGTCCCAATTTTTCTTGATTGCGTCGTCAACGTAATTTAAAAAGTGAACCATATATAAATATTTAAAATCTTCTTCTCTTTATAACCGCTGCAAAATTATTACAAAAAGAGAACGCACCTTTAAAAATTGCACATTTTAACCCTATTTGTGCAATTATTGAGAAAAAGAGCGCTATTTAGAACAGAAAATTTAACACATTTTTACAAAAAGTTCACTTCAAAAGGAAGAATTTGAACAAAACGGAGATTGTAAAGAATATGAGAAGCACCGCACAAATTTCAAGCATTTTCGCCGGATTGTGCCAGGACACCTGAAGACAACGGAGAATATTCTACTGTTTCCTTACAACGACCTTGGAGGCAGAGACATCGTACAGCGCCTTGACAACAGAGCGCAGTTCGGCATAAAGTTCCTTGGAGTAGCGTCCTTTGTTGAAACTGAGTTTTTGAGAAATGCGTACCACATTACCCTCCTGCACTGCGTCCACCTCAAAAGAAGCAATAGACGACGATATATTGATTGGCTGCAGCAATGACTCGACCATGAAACCGTCGGGCAACACAATCTCAACATTGTCGACATAGACGGTTCCACTCTTTATAACCACATCGGTGCGACGGTCATCACCTGCCGGCAACTGCGACACACCCTTCAGCGGATTGAGCGGAACAAAGAAACGGTTACCGCTTTTTGTTGCATACCTTGCTACAGTGGCCAAACAAGTGACGGCGCACGACGGAACACCTTCCCTATTCTCATTATAAGAAATAGCCGTAACCTCGGCATTTGGCATATTCAGGCACGAACGCAGATAGTCGCGCTGCTCAACCTTTGAAAGCTTTGAAAAGAAATGCAGACCCTCATATTTGGCACCGCTGCATTCACGTTGCATTCCAACTGTGGCACTCCCATCATTGGCAAGCGCAATCGCCACATTGTTCTGCTGCACTGTCTGTGAATGGGTATATGAAGGCAAACGGCACAGTTTGCCACCCATTGCAGTTACAACCAATGCGTCGTGCCCGGCGATGCCATCGTGCAGGTAGCCCAAAGGAAGCGTGGGGTTAGTACACTCCACCCAAAGGGTATCACCATCGAGCGGAACCTGAAGAATTGCATGGTTGAACTGTGAGCCGTTGACAAAATCCCTTGTGATATTCTCCCTTTCGGTATTTATCACCACATAATTGGACTCGATACCCAACTCCCCCAACATAGCACGCGCATAGTTGACCAACGCCTTGCAATCGCCATAACCGGTGCGGCAGACCTCGGCGGCAGCAGCAGGCTGCATTCCGCCCACACCCAACTGAATGCTGACATAACGCGTGGTTGCCGCCAGAATATCGCACACAACTTGCACCTTCTCGCGCGGAGTGCTGCAGGAAGCCGTCTTTTGTCTCAGTTCAGCCACAACGTTCTGCGGCAGGACATCCCTGTCCTCCATCAAAGAAAAGAGCCAACTGCCATAGGCTGCCCAAGTCTCATAACTGCCATTGTAACCGCCAAAGACAAATGTTGCAGGAACTATATATGCGTGGGGGAAAATCTCGTACGATGCCGGAGAAAGAGGCTCCGTATGCAAAGCAGGCAGGCTATCCATGCATATGTCAAGCACACGACCTCCCTTGTCGCCAATACTCTCCACGACGTTTGCCGATGCATTGAAGAGCTTATACCTAAAGTCGAGCCCGGGCGATGCCTCAATATGATAACGTGCCTTGTACACCTGCTGGTCGCTGTTACCTTGGGGAACGAATGCAGGCAACCACGCTATTCCATTGCTGTGCTTCTCTTCCCATTCATAGGTCACCGTGAAAGGATAGTGTGGCGGCTCACATGTGTAGAAGTAGCTACACGCATCATCGGCAAGCATTTCGGAGTACTCGGTATACTCCAGGTCACTCTTCTTTATCTTGCACAGAAGCGTCCCTTGCGAATCGGTCATGGACCCCGAAAAACGCCCTAATGTGGAATAGCCCTTGTTCAGGCTTATAAGCAGATTGGCCGCCGAGAGCCCCCGTTTGTCAAGAACCGTTATTACACGACGCTCCTTGCACACCATTTCTGTCTTTGAAATGTACCTGACATCGGTCACGTACTCCTCGACCACAGAATACACCTGCGCGGCAGCAATGAACGGCAATATCAACAGCAGCAAAGACAAGAGGACTTTCTTCATGGCATTACTGCTTTTTCAATACCAACATTGCATTGTTCTTCTCGGCAACAATGTCCCAGAACCATTTGAGCTCGGAATAATCGGATGGCAGATATACCATCTTGCTGATATCGAACACATACTTAAGGACAATCTTGTTCTCCATCTGAGAAACGCTGTAGAGCAGCGAACTGCCGTTGTCGGCAATTGTAATCCTGCCCGACTCGGGCTTGTCCTCCAGCACATATCCCTCAGGAATATCGAGCAGCACATTCATGGTATACTTGTACTGGTTAGGGAACTCCACCGGCAACTCGCGCTTCTCGCTGACGAACGGCGAAGTCTCGACATGCGCAAAAAGCATAGGGTTAAGGTATATGTATTCACCATTCACCTCGGCGCTCTTGCTAAAACCAACCACCTCACGCACAGAAGGAGTATACTCGCCCATTGAGACATTGTTGTAAGAGGTAACCTCCAGTTCATAGTTCTCGGCAATAGACTTCACATAATCGGCGCTGTCCTTTGCAGTAAAATAAGCCTCGCGCTTGTCGGCAGCCTCTATTCCGTAATAGTATGTAGACATGACACCGTCAATGCGGCCATCGCCACCAAGTGTTGCCTGTATTTTCCTGCTCACGGAGTGCGAGCCCACCTGCTGCAGGTTCAGCCATTGACAGTTGTCGGGCATCATGAGCCTTGCACGGCCTGTCATAAGACGCGGAGAGAGCACATCCACATACCCATACTCCGATGAGGCATCAACATACATGATTCTTGAGTCACCGTCAAGAACAGCCACCACAAAGGTCGACAGGCGGTCAATACTTGGGTGCGAATAGGGCAAGGACTTCTCGTCACGGCAGCTCATGACTACAGGATAGGCTTTGACGCCGGCATCGGCAAGCATGCTGATGAGCATGAAGTTGATATCGGCATTATCACCTGTACCATCCTTCAACACCTCCTTGAATCCCCTGCCGAAGAGGGCATACTTGCCGTTCCACTTCACACGGTTCTTGAGAAGGGTGAACAGTACCACAGTCTTTGCTTCTACCGACGGCAATGTGTCGATGCACAAGGCATTCATTTCGGCACGCAATGGATTCGCAGCCTTCATGCGCCCGCCAAAGCCGGCATCTTCGAACAAAGCCTTGTCAATCTGCTCCCAACTGCCCGAGTAGTATTTATGCAGCAGACCTGGAATCTCATAGCCCTTGAACTCCATGTTCACCTGGGTAAAGTAGTCCAATGGGCACCACACATAGGGCTCGCCACCAATTGCAGGGAGATATTCACCCACATATTTGCGTTTCTCGGCAGTGCACGGCATCAGGCCACTGCCAATAGACATATTCATATTCACCGGCTCCATTGATACGCTCAACGGAGAATGTCCGTGATTCTCGATATTGAAGGTGAGGAACTCGGGTAAAAGCAGTTCAAGCTCGGCAAGGCGCACAGGAATGCTCTCCTGCGCATACCAATCCCTTGGTTGGAAATAGTAGTCCGAAACAATCTTGTACTCAATCTCCACCACACTACCCACTCTCACCTGTGGTACTGCATATTTTATCTGCATCACATTGTCGGACAAGCGCTCGGTGTATACGTTCTCATCCTTCATCTTTGTACGCACAACCTTACCGTCGTTCAGATTATAAGCCGAAGCCTCAAGCCCCGACACGCGCTCACTGCGACCTTTCTTGTCAATATAAAGAATTTCGCCGTTTGCGTAATCCAATCCCTCCTCTTTGAGAATCTTCACACGTCTTTTATATCTGTACGTAACCTGGAAATCCTCGCGCAACCAATCGTAATCGATATAAGTTTCCTTATAAAGCACCACTGCCGCAGCCGAAGAGTCTGCAGCATAAACAGTCATCTCCATCTCTTCCTTGGTTGGCTTTCCATTTTTCCTGTTCTCGACCTGCGCCGATGCTTCAAATGAAAAAAGGGCGCACAACACCGGCAACATCAACGCCACAAAAAGTTTTTTTGCACAAGAAATCATATACGGTCTGTTTTAATGTTTTTAATAAGTGTTTAAAGGGTGTTGCAAATATAGCAACAAACGAGCGAGAAATATGAAGCTTGCTTGAATATTTATTACTGCGAGTGCAGTATATATTCGAGACCCAACTCAAACATAGCAACAAACGAGCGAGAAATATCAAGCTTGCTTGAATATTTATTACTGCGAGTGCAGTATATATTCGAGTTCTACCCCCAAAAATATACTAAAACAAGCATGAAAGAAACATAAAGTCTACCACTTTTCCAAGAGCCTCATACTACAAGAAATACCAAACAAAAAGGCGGCCCACAAATTTGCGAGCCGCCCTGTGCATCCGATAAAGAATATATTACTTGATACCCAATTTCTTGCGGATATCCTTTGGAATAGCGTTCTTGTGAACAACGATATTCATAGTCTTGTAACGCGCAAAAGCCTTTGAAGCATACCAGATACCCTTATAAGCACCGGCCTCGCCCCAAGAGTTCTTTACCATGTAGTACTCTACACCGTTCTTGTCCTTTGCGATACCGTAGATCTGCATACCGTGGTCGTCAGTTGTCTCCCAGTTGTCATAAGCAATCTGACGCTCCTCCTGTGTACACCACTTCTCTGTTGGGTTAGGAGTGTTCTTCTTCTCCTCCTCGCTGAGGTTGAGCCACTTTGCCATGTCTGAACCCTGAAGATCGTTCTTCTTTGAGTTGTCGGGCATAACAGCCTTACCGTCGCGACCGAAACCAGCCTCGCTCACGTCACTACCCCATGCAATGGTGTAACCCTCCATGATTGCATAGTCAAATACCTGCATGAACTCATCGATAGGCAAGTTGTATGACTGTGCCCAACGCCAGTTGTCCTGAATCTCAAGAACGAATGGCTTGTAGAATGGGTGGTGTGTGTAAGATGTCAAAGAGATATAATCCTCTGCGTTCAAGCCAAGTGACTGATAGAATGATGCAGGAGTGTACTCCTTGCCGTTGTAAGTGAACTTCTCGGGACGCTTGCCAAGATAGATATCATGGATAGCCTCGATAGCCTTCTTCCAGAGTGGCTGACCCTGAGGATCTACCTGCAAGCTACGGTGCTTGCCCTCTGCAATAGCAGCAACAACAGCATCGCTCACTGCTGAAAGCTCATTGTGAACGCTGAGATCCTTGCCGTACATAACACCTGGGCGCATCTCAGCCTCGGGAACGAGACCGAATGTCTCCATACCATAGATCACATCGTAGAATGAACCACCCTGTGAGAAAGAGATATCACCGTGAGTGCGGACAGCCTTGTCGGCACGGTCGAGGTAAGTGTTGTGCACAATGTACATTTCAGAGAAATCGTACTCGCCCTTGCCCATACGCAAAAGCTCTGACTCAATGAAAGCCAATGATGAGTAGCACCAGCAAGTACCTGCCTGGTTCTGGTTCTTGATGCTTGTGATAGGATTCTCCTTCACAACTGTAAACTCAGGAGC
>JAZRGF010000270.1:0-1429 GCA_045644005.1 Bacteroidaceae bacterium
CCACCTTGTTTTTGGTCTCTGCTCCCGATGCCGTTGTGTTGCCCGTAACTTTGTGTGACTTTTTCGATATCTGAGTGGCATTTACCGTCTGATACTGCTTGCTGCCCGGTGTTGCAGGGTCGTATTCGGGGTTTAGGCGAATTGTTACCTCAAAGAACTTCTCGTCCGTGCCCATAGCCTTGCCTGTAACGGCCAAGAACTTCGGGTCGGTCTTTACGACTTTGAGTGATGAATGCGCCACATGCTCATTAAAGTATATCTTAAATGGTCCTGTCGATTCATCCTCCGGGAACACGGGCTGTGCCTTGCTCGATGAGTACGGTCTGCCGACAGCTATTGCGGGCATTGCACTCTCATCGTGAGCATCGTATTTCAGAAAGCAATAGACCTTATACTTCGACCACTCGGAGAGTATATCAGCCACGGTGAAGTTATCTGTAACCTTAATTTTACCGATGTGTATATCAAACTTCTTGGTATCTGAGTGAATCTTAAATCCCGTATCTTTGAGGATATTGTACTCACCCTCCAAGACATCGTTTACGGTTGTTCCGCTGGCAGGAGTTTCAAAGTGCGGAGCCTTCTTGAGTTTGAGCTTATAAGCCATATTCTCGCACTCTATTTCGAGATTGCTCTCGGAGTTGTAGCCCGTGATATAGCCGTCAAACATATTCTTCAAGACACCGTTGTAGCCCAGTTTTATATTCACACGCTGACCGACCTTAAAGGTAGTGGTATCGACAAGTCGCTGCGTTGTCTGCTTCTCGATGATAACACCATCCTCCATAATTTCGGTAGTAAATATAGAGGCGTCCTTACCTTCAACGGTTACCGTACCGATGATTGTTGAGCGACATACAGAGCCTTTCGGAAGGGTTATCTTTGCCGTCCCGATAAGTTTCTTGTATGTCTCGTTTATCTCAATGCTCTGCACCTCGGTAATCTCTATGGCATCCTTAATCTCCATAGGATTTGAAGGGTTGGCATCGCCAATGGTAATCTTGCAACAAAGGACATCCATCATAACCACGCAAACTTTAAGAGCGATGTAGGGTCTATAACCTCCGCACCGAATTTCACCCACTTAATCCACTTGTTGGTATGCTTGATGGCTGTATCTACAACCTCCGCCTCGGCAATCTTTAGTTCTACCGCCTCCGAAGGCTCTACCGCAATGCAATTGAGCGTATAGGGCTGAACATTTCGGCAATCGGTATGCGGAAATGAGTAGCCCTGAATAATCAGTCGAGAGATGTTGGACTGACGGAGCACGGTATTATCGCAGTCAATGACACCTTTGTACTGCACCAACTTAATAAACTTGGATATCTCCGCTTCAGGATAGACATCGGGATACTTTGATGTAATCTTTCCGTTGATGGTAATCTCCATATCGCCACCCGAGATAAATTCCTTGCGGGTATAGTCA
>JAZRGF010000271.1:0-1688 GCA_045644005.1 Bacteroidaceae bacterium
TACCCCCGAGGAGTATGAGCAGAGCATTGCCGACAACACCATCACCGACCTGTTGCAGGAGTATGACATCCACAAGGGCGATGTATTCTTCCTCCCAGCAGGCCGCATCCACTCGATAGGTGCCGGTGCATTCATTGCCGAAATTCAGCAGACATCGAACATCACCTACCGCATCTATGACTTCAACCGTTGCGACGACAGCGGCAAGCCACGCGAGCTGCACACTGAAATGAGCAAGGGCGCAATAGACTACACAGTGTTGCCCGACTACCGCACATACTACGACGCACAGCCCGACAAAGCCACACAGCTTGTATCGTGCCGTTACTTTACAACCGATATCTATCGCTTGACAAAGGAATATGACATGCCGCTTGCCGAGCTCGACTCGTTCGTGATTCTCATCTGCACCGCAGGCAAGGGAACCATCACCGACAACAACGGAGAGACAGTGAGCGTCCACCAGGGCGAGAGCATCCTTGTACCGGCAACAACAACCGGCCTCACAATTTCCCCCCAGGGAGAGATGGAGTTGCTTGGAAGCTGGATAGAGGAGTAAAGATATTTGACATTATTGAATAGGCCTTTTTGCGAAAAGGCCTATTTTTTTTGAAAAATTACTTTTCGCCATGTAGCAAATAGACAACTTAAGCGTCTAATTGGCAAAACTGTAAAGATAATGGAATCATTGGAACAAGATTTTGCGAAGATTGTAAGGGAGCATAAAGGAACCATCTACACCGTCTGCTATATGTTCTCTAAAAATGAGGAGGAGGTTGCCGACCTTTTCCAGGACATCCTCATCAACCTTTGGAATGGTTTTCAGAAGTTTCGCGGGGAGAGTAGTCACAGCACATGGATTTACCGTGTCAGCCTGAACACCTGCATCTCGTCTGAACGCAAGAAGAAACGCCGAGGAGAGACTGTGCCACTTGAGATGGACATCAACTTTTTCGATGACACAGGCGAAGATAGCAGGCAAATACAGTTGCTGCAGAGCCGTATAAGTCAACTGGGGCTTTTTGACAGGGCAATAATACTTCTCTGGCTCGAGAACATGAGCTACGATGAGATTGGAGCCATAGTAGGAATATCGGCCAAGAATGTCTCTGTCCGCCTTGTCAGAATAAAGGAACAGCTTAAGAAAATGTCGAACCAATAAAATGACCATACCATGGAAAACAATAGATTATTATCACATGAGCTTGAGCAGATGCGCGCCCAGATAGGAATTTTAAAGCAGAAACTCGAGCAGCAGACAATAGTGAACGAGATGCACATACGCAACTCCATGAAATCAAAGATATCCGACCTCAACCGAACCGTACTCGGCACAATATTCGCGGGGATATTTGCTGTCGTGTTCGCTCCAACGACATTCTATATTCAGGGATGCTCGTCTACATTCGTCATAGCCACTGCTGTAATGCTTGCAGTGTGCCTTGGACTTACCATAGTACAGAAAATCAGCCTTGGCAAGATGAGCGACCTTTTGCAGGGCAACCTGGTGGAGACGGCCCGAAAACTGAGCAAAGTGAGGAGTCACTACAAGGAGTGGTACAAAATAGCCATACCAATGATTCTTGTTTGGGGCGGATGGATGATATATGAAATGGTGGAGATTCTTGGTGTCGACAGTCCAACGGCCATAGGGTTCTACAGCGGTGCCGGAGTAGGTATTTTAATAG
>JAZRGF010000272.1:0-1474 GCA_045644005.1 Bacteroidaceae bacterium
TTGTTGGATGAGTACATAATGCGGCATTATTAAGAGCGAATTACCTCAACAGGGCGCGCCCTGTTGAGGTAATCTATCCTACTTTTTGTCCAATAAGAGTTTTTTAGAGTGAAATCATCCTACTTTTTGTCCACGTAACCACAATTGAATATTGTGGTATTCCAAAATATTTGAAATTCATTGGCACGGATATGGCGATATCCACATCCTTTATACAAAGATAAGATGTGCTGTCCCCTCAATCTCTATGAGCAGCTCGGGACGGCAAACGTCGCTCACTACGAAATGCGTTTTAGGGTTGGGGTAGTGCTGTTTCAGAAAACTTTGAGCTGATGGAATATCTTCCTTCTTTTTTACATATACGCGTAACGAGTCGTACTCTGTTTTGCGGCAGGGCATAGGAAGATTGTTAGGCGCTATAAGGGCATCCATAATCTGCATTGTGGCTTCTGTCTGTCCGGTTATGTCCAATGAAGCAAGGCTCTCCTCGCCACGTATGGCTGCTGTGCCAGATATATATATTCCTTCGCCCACAATGCGTGCGCGTTCAAATTTCGGTGTTGTCTTTTGCTGCTTCTTATTGCCAATGAGCACCTTTTGTGAATATACGTGTGCGGCAGTCTGCAGCGGGTTGTCGATAGGGCAGTTGGCAGGATTGCCTCCGCAGCTTGCCATTACCTCTATCATCACACCTCCGCGTGAAGTGCCTATGCCGGTTGCGGCAGGGTAGTTGCTGTGCCAGTTGTTCTCTACGTAAAAGAGCGTACGTGCATCGTTGAACTCCTGGTAATTCTGCTTTCCGTTGTTCTCACCGGTTATCTCTTGAATGTAGTTCCACTGGCGATAGATGTCGCTTGCGCTCATCTTTGCCTCGGCAAGCATTGCGCTTATCTTGTAGAAGATGTTATGCGATTGCTCGTATATTCCCGTATCAATGTCATCGGGTATTATTCCCTCGGTCACGATGGTACGTGTAAGCCCGCACTTGATGAGTATATAGCCGTTGCAGCGTTCAATTTCAGTCTCTTCGTCAAGGTATATTGCTTCAGCTGTGATTATAGAGCCGAAAGGTTTCTGTGCAACGTAGCTTATTAGCGGAGCGTTCTCTCCGAACTTCTCTTTTGCAAGTTGCTTTATGCGGGTTATATTGGCAAGATACTCCGCATTGTCGGCCGGCAGATGGAAAAACGTCAGTTTCAGCAATATTGCGCTTTTGTCGACCTGTGAAAATATATCGAGCACAGCATCGTCGATGCTGCTGCCGGTGTTTGTCCTGTATATTTCCAGTCGTTTGTCGAACATTGTATTGCGTTTCTCCTGCTTTTCGTTATGTCGTGCGAAGATAGTGAAAAAAAACGATACTTTGCGTTTTTTTCTTTTTTGCTGCTGCAATTATTTCCTTTGCACTATTTTACAAGCTTGAATCGGAGGCGCAGCGTGCCGTTCTCCCACGTGTGGCTTATAATCTTGAATG
>JAZRGF010000273.1:0-1140 GCA_045644005.1 Bacteroidaceae bacterium
ACCTCTGTGCCTTGCAGAGTTCCTTTTCTCTCTCCAACTCGCGCAGCAGACGCGCGCTGTGCGTGCTTATGTAGACGCTGCAACGCGCAAAGACAAAGAGTGCCGTCGCAAAAATGATTGTTGCCGTTCTGCTCTCGAACAGTGTTCCTATTGTGGCTATGATTGCCACCAGACATATTGCCTGCAGTGCTATAAGTTGTTTTGCGTTCATGGTGAGTAATTTTTATTTGTTATTCTATTTTTGCTTTTAGCCCCTTGAGGCCTTTGTCGTTCACTTGGTTCATGTGGATAATCTGGTTTACTTTAAGTTTGGGATATAGCTTATTGATGTCTTAAATTAACTGACATTTTAATTTCGTTGTAATTGCTTTCGCTCGCTTTGTGTGTAAACAACTTACCCACACATGCTTACTCGCAATTTTCAACCTTGTTCAGTTATCTTAGATTCCTACTGTAGTCTTTCTACATGTACTTTCTGTCGACAGAAAGTACCAAAGAACCGGGCAGTCGTGTACAGCATTCGGCGCTTCCTTTGTTCAAGAGTCGCTTTGCGACATCTTTCAGTCGGTTCACACCTCGCCGCTCGCTGCTTGTCGCAATGTTTGGGGCGGCAAGAACTCGCTTCGCTCAAACATCATGCCGCCTTTTTCCAATCATTGCTCGGCTACTCGCTGTGCCTCCCAACGCTGCCCTTCCGCCGTTGGCGGGGAATTACCTTTGCAATGAAGATTCATAGGCATACATTATTGACTTTAGCGCGTAAAATGGTAATATTTAAATCGGCACCATCAAAATCACAGCAAACAGCCGGGCAAGCAGAGGAAACAGGACAAAATTTGTTTGAGCGCTGCATATACACGATGCTGTTATTGCGTGAAAAGCGAGTTGTTTTGTCCCCGTTGCTTGGACGAAGAGCTGTTTGTGGCAAATAACAGCCGACCGAGGGATGTCGCTTGCGACTCGCGAGCAGAAGGCTGTTATGACTGATTTTGCCGGTGACGGGCGCTTTGCTACTTTCGCGCGACGAAAGTAGATGAAAGAAAGACTTGAAGTAAAATAAAGTGAACAATTAAGGTTGAGGACTGCCGTAGACTATAATAGTGAGCAAAATCGATGCCGACACTATTTTTGCAACCGTTC
>JAZRGF010000274.1:0-1527 GCA_045644005.1 Bacteroidaceae bacterium
CCACCGACAGCTGTATCCCATTTGTCGGGCTGTATGGTTTTCCATGCAGGGCGGTGCTGCAGGTATAATCGTCCTTGGGAGTCGAACAGATGCAGATGCACCACTGGATGCAGCAGTTTTGAACCATCATGGCACTCACCACGGGAAGCACTGCCGATTACCTCGCCGGCCTCATTGACCAAAGGCAAAAGTTCGGAATTGTTGTCTTTTTTCATAAGCTTATTTTTTACAAAATTAAGTAAATTCCGTCATTCCAACGTTAGGGAACGGGAATTTTTAATTTTGGAGCAGACAAAAGACCGAAACATTTTTTTACCTTTTACCGCATTTTTTTCGATAAATATAAAAGATGGTTCCAAAAAAACATTAATTTTACACGTTCAATAGTAACTACAACCTATAACGCTATAAAGCTATGAGAGCAAAATCTACGATTATCAGGTTATTATGCCTCTTGTTGTGCCTCACCGGCAGCATCGGTGCATTTGCACAGGCTAGCCGCACGATAACCGGTACCGTTGTTGATGAACTTGGAATGCCGTTACCGGGTGCCAATGTTGTTGTGATGAAGGACAAGAAGATGGTGAAGGGCACAAGCACCGGTTTGAATGGAGATTTCAAGATTGACCTTTCTTCCATAGAAAACGGAAAGTTGACTTTGGAATTCATATTCCTGGGATTGAAGTCCCAGACAATAAAGCTGACAGCGCAGAACATTGTCAAGCCGTTCAACATTCAGCTGGTACCCGATAATGAGATGCTTGAGGAGGTTACAATCGTGGAGGATGGCTATGCGCGACTGCCACGTAAGGACATGGTCGGCGCATTCACCACAGTGAAGGCCGACGACATTATGATGCCTGCATACCAGAGCATTGACCAAATGTTGCAGGGTAAAATTGCCGGAATGTCGGTTGTGAACACATCGGCGCGTGTGGGTGCATCGCCAAAGATTACCATCCGCGGTACATCGACTATCCTTGGAAACACAAGCCCGCTATGGGTGGTTGACGGTGTTATACAGGAAGACCCGCTCTCAATTGACATAAGCGCGGCTCTGACATCGGACATGAAGGAGCTGATAGGCAACCAGATATCATGGCACAACTCGCAGGATATTGACAACATTACAGTATTGAAGGACGCTTCGGCAACGGCCATCTACGGTTCAAAGGCTTCGAACGGTGTAATCGTCATCACCACAAAGAAGGGAACACCCGGACGCATAAGCGTGAACTACAACACCAACGTATCGGTGAGGGAGCGCCCTACATACGAGATGTATGACTTCATGAACTCATTGGAGCGCATACAGTTCAGCAAGGAGGCCTACGAGGCAGGTGTGCGCTACCAGAGTGAGCCTCTGCCACAGATATATACCTACGGGGGTTTGATGGCAATGTTCAACAGACGAATGATAACCGAGGAGGAGTTCTCATACCATCTGCAGCGCCTTGAGACGGTAAACACCGACTGGTTCGAACTGCTTACACGTAACTCGGTGAGCAACAACCACAACTTGAGCGT
>JAZRGF010000275.1:0-1130 GCA_045644005.1 Bacteroidaceae bacterium
CCGTGGTCACTCCCAAAGACTTCCCGTCAGAGTAACGCTGCAAGTTAATTTGCTTCCCATGACAAGAAGAATCAGGCAAAATGCCCTCTACAATAAATGAAGTGGGGACAGTATTTCTGTCACCACACGCCCCCAGCAGCATCACCACGGCAAGGGCGAAAGAAATTGAAAATTGAAAATTCAAAATTGAAAGTCGAGTTGGTTTCATTGTATTGGTTGTTTGTGTTTATTCAGTATCGCTCTCAAGCAGTTCGGGAGATTGTTGTGCTCCGAAGAATTTCTTTGCCGATAATGGTGACACCACCTTGCGGCCAGTCTTCGACTCCAATTGTTCGCGTGCTACACGTGCTACCTCGCCACCTTCGGCAGCGCATTGCATATTCTCCTCTATGTTTTGTGGGTCTTTGGCCTTAGTGATGCTTGTAGTGGAGAGTTCGGCAAGCATATTGAGCACCAACTCTTCGTTGGTCATGTTATCGCGCAGGTTCTCCTTCTTCAAGCCCTTGTACTGCTTATATTCTTTGGCGGTCTTGCCTGCCCATGCTTGATAGATGATGTCGGTGAGCGTTGCATATTGAATGCCTTCCTCTACATTATGCAAGCGCCATTGGTCGGTGAGGTCTTTGCGTATCTCAATGCTCTTGAGGCGTTGGTTTATCCAGTTGTCAGAGTAACCCAGCCGCTTGTAGTCGGCCATGGCCTGATGGATGCTCAGTTCGGGGTCTTGCATCTGGTCTATGCGCTCGGCTGCCACTTGAGCCATCCAACGCTTGAAGGGTTCGGCTTTGGGTGAGGGGACAGACTGGATGATACGGAAAAGTTGCTCGGTATCAGCAACATCGGTGAGGCGCATTTTGCCATCAGCTGCACGCATTTTCAACTGGTAACAAATTGTTACCGGTTGGCCAGCCTCTTGCACAATACGGCCTTTGAGAACCTTCCAATACTTACGGGCTGTTTGGTAGTCGCTATCTGTCAATACTTGCACTACATCCACGATAGAGAAATACCATTTCTCCTGCTCGTCATCCCATGCGGTGCGCACCTTACGCTCTTCAAATAGTTTTATAGCTTCTTTTGTTCCCATACCAAGATTATGATGTTATCTTGCAAAGATAGTGAAAATGTCA
>JAZRGF010000276.1:0-8398 GCA_045644005.1 Bacteroidaceae bacterium
ACCGCAATAAAGCATAGTGCGGTCATAATAGGCCTTTTTACAGCACTTTCATATAAACTCATATTGTCTTGTTTTAATATGTTTCTTATTCAATTACTTCAACTTCAATGCCGTTGGCAAGGCTCTCCTTTCCTGCAACGACAACCTGTGAACCGGGAGCAATTCCTGAAAGAACCTCATAACGGTTGCCCATGCGACGGCCAAGCTCAACCTTGTTGTTGGTTACCTTGCCGTTTTCGTATGTGTATACATAGTAGTCGCCACTGCCGGCCTGCTTTATTACGGCCTGGTCGGGAACAACCACATGCTCCTTTGTACCGAAGTTTACAATTACCTTGCCATACATTCCCGGACGTATCTTCAAATCCTTGTTAACCATTGAAATCTCAACGGGGAAGGTATGCGATGCTGCAGAGATAGTGGGGTATATGATGTCGATGTTGCCCTTGAACTCCTCGTCGCCATAGGCCTCGAATGTGAGTGTCACGTCAAGGTTCTTGTTTGTCATTGCATAGTATGACTCGCTGACGTTGATTTTCATCTTTACAGGTGAAATCTGCTCTACAACAAGAATAGCCTGTCCGCCGTACATGTCACCGTCATCATAGTTGCGCGCAGTAATCACACCGTCGATGGGGCATATGAGCATTGTGTTCTCGGTGCGGCTGTCAAGGGTCTTCTTTGTCACCTCCAACTGTGTCTTTGCATTCTCATAGTCGGCCTTTGCAATACCTCCTACTCTGTAAAGTTCTTCAATGCGCTCGAAGTCCCTCTTCTGGAACTCATACTGCAAGTGCAGCTTGTCAAGGTCTTTTGCATCAAGCTGTACAAGTTTGTCGCCCTTCTTTACATTGTCGCCTACCTCAACAAAAATCTTTTCGATACGCAGGGGTGAGTTGGGGATGATGCTGTTCTTGACCTTTGCCTCAACTGTTGTAGGGTACTCCTCCAACTGTGCTACAGCCTCTGTTGTAACGGTAGCAATCTTTACTTTGGGATTCTCTGCGATTGTTACGGTAGTTGTAGTTTCTTCTGTCTTTGCACAGGCACACAACAGCACTGTCGCAGCCATGGCAATGAATTTCAAATTCTTTTTCATAGGTCTGTATGTTTTTATTTATTCTATTCCAAGTACTTTGTTCAAATCTGATTTTGCAACCAGATAGTCGTAGATTGTATTGTTGTAGGACAAACGTGTGTTTGTGAGCGATACCTGTGAGTTTGTAAGCTCAAGGATTGTGCCTTTACCCACGTCGTAGCGCTTCTGGCTGATTTCGAGTCCCTTCACTGCAAGCTCAACGGCTGCTTTGTTGCTCTGCAGCTGTTCGGCGCTGGCTGTCATGTTGTCAATGTAGCTCTGGGCCTGCATGCTCAGCATGCGCTCTGTGTTTATCTTTGTCTCGGCAAGCTGCTGTTGCTGTATCTTGTTTGTCTTCAGGCTTGTGAAGTTGCCGGCCTTGTAGAGCGGGATGCTCAAAGATAATGTTATTGATGCGGCATTGCTCCAGTTGTATTTGCCAATATTCCAGTTTGTGTTTGAAATAGACTGGCACTGATAGCTGCCTACGAGTGCAAGTGTGGGCTGGAACGCTGTGTTCAGCATCTTGTACTGCTTGTGCAGGAGCTCGCCCTGCATGTCAATCTGCTTCAGTGAAGAGTTGTTGCTGAGGTCTACCTCGGCTTTCAATGCATCTGCCATCTCTCCTTCGTAGTTCTTGAGGTTGTCGGCAATGACAAACTTTACGTCGGCAGTGATTCCCATGAGCACCTTCAGTTGCAGCTGTGCCAGCTCGACACCGTTCTTGCCGCTTACAACCGATGGCCATGCATTGTTCTTCTGTACCTCAGCGCTAATCTTGTCGTACTCGCTCACTCTTCCCTGCTCGTACATCTTGTTCACGATGTCGAAATTGGCTTTGGCAAGTTCGTAGTTCTCGTTGAGCACCTCGTATGAGTCCTGTGCAAGCATCAGCTGGTAGTATGCCTTTGTCACCTGGTTTACGAGGTCAATCTTTGAACCGCGGCTCTTTTCGAGTGCAAGCTCCAGGTCGCTCTCGGAGAGGCTCATGGCCTTGTAAACTGCGGGTGCATAGAGTGGAATGGCAACCTGCAATGCTGCGTTCCAGGTGTTTGAGCCATCCTTACCCATCTTAATCTCCTGGGTCTGGCCCATAGCTTCCATTTTCATAGAGGCTACCTTGATATTGTATTGTATTGCTCCGTCAAGGCTTGCCGAAGGCAAAAGATTCTGCCAAGCCTCGGTCTTTGCAACCTGTTTAAGTTCAATGTCCTTCTCGGCAACCCTCATTGTGGGGTTATCGCTCAATGCAAGCTCAATAGCCTTGTCGAGCGTAATCTGCATTGTTGGAGTGTTCTCCTGTGCAATTGCTGTCAGTTTGAAAAATGTCAGCAATGCAACAACTGTCATTAATCGCATCTTCATCTTCATAACTCTATTCTATTATTGTTTCGTTTCCATTAAGATATTCCTCTATAATCTGCTGTCCCCTTGGAGTTGATATTCCTCTCAAGTAAAAAAGGAAAAGTTTGCGTCCCAGCTCGTCCAGTGTATATTTGTTCAGTTCGGTGTGCCCTTTCTGCATTTTTACCTCGAGTATTGTCGTGAGGTCTCGCTTCAGGATGAATGTGAGAATTTCAAAGTCGGCATCTTCGCGGAAGAGTCCCTGCTGCCTTCCCATTTCCATCCAGGCTGTGAACTTCTTGGCATTCTGCTTCTCCTTGTTCTGCTTCTCCTTGCATATCTCGGGGTATTTGCCAAGCTCCGAGAAGAATTTGTTGTTCACTTTCTTCAAAAGCTCGAAGTGGAGGTTGAATAGCTTCAGGATTATGTCAAGGATGTGAGACGAGTTGCGTATAATCTCTTTTCGTCTTTCACGCAGCTTCTCGTGCTGGAAGTTAAGCACCTCGTGCAGCAGCTGCTCCTTGTCATTGAAAAGCTCATATATCGTGCGCTTTGATATTGACAGCTCGGCAGCAATGTCATCCATCTTCACGTCCTTTATGCCGCGCTCAATGAAAAGCCTGTGGGCCGTTTCAACAATCTGGATTTGTATCTCTTTTTTGGGGGTGTTCTCCTTCACGCTTTTGTCCTATTTTATTTCAGTTTGCAAATTTACTATGAAAACTTTGTATCGGCAAAAAGTTTTCGGTGTTAATTGCGGAAATTTTTCAATATTTAACGTTTTGGCAGATTTGTTGGTTTTTGAGGTGGCGATAATGGAAAATAATGCCGTATGAAGTGAAAATCTGTAACAAAAAAGCACCCATCCGGTGGATGAGTGCTTTTTGATCTTTTGCTTGTTGTTCTTTCTTGAAAAATGGTAATGATATAGCTGTCGCATAAGTAGAGATACTTCGCTACGCTCAGTATGACATGGTACTTTGAGGGCTCGCATATTCACCCGTCCCGTTGCTGCTCGGCTTGTCGATTCTTTTCTAAAGAAATTACTCTTCAAGCAATTTCTTGTTGTTGAATTGACAAACCTCGCTTGTTTTAACTCGCTCGGTTTGTCTATCCATTTCTTGAAAAAATTACTCTTCAAGTAACTTTTTTAAGAATGAATTCATCTCTTCATCAAATCCTTCCAGGAGGTCGGCGCTGAGGATGAGGGTGTCGTCGTCAATTATAAGCAGGTCTACGATAGACTGTCCGTCCTCGTCGGTGAGTACAAAAGAGTAGGGTTTTACGATGTTGAGACTGTCGAATGCTCCTTCGCGTTGCATCTTTGTGAGCAGGCTCTGCAGTTCCTTCTCATATAACTCCTCGTTGTGCTCGCCCATCCATTCTTTAATATGTACGCGCGCGAGGAGCGCATCGTCATCGTCAAAGGCGGTGAGCTCGCCGTTTTCACCGTTAACCCTCAAATGGATATCGGTAACATTGCTCTCTTCTGCAGAAATGTATTTGCTTACCATCTTTGTGATGGTGCTCTGCAGCATCTCTTTTGTTTCTCTGCTTAGTGACATATCCTCTGTGTTTTAAATGTTTTTGCCGTGGCAGTTCTTGAACTTCTTTCCGCTTCCGCAAGGACATGGGTCATTTCGTCCCACTGTCTTCTCTACGCGTATCGGCTCACGTTTTGCACCCTCGCGTGTGTCCTGCTGTGCGGCAGCCTGCTGGTTGGGGTCGTTGAGGTCGACTTTGGTCTCGCTGTACTTTGGCTGCTGCTTGCTGCGGCTTTGGTCGGGGGCAACATTTACTCTGGTCTGCTCCTTTTCCTGTACAGGTATCTGGCCGCGCATGAGTATAGATGATGTCTGGTCATTAATCTTGCTCACCATGTTGTCGAACAGGGTTACCGACTCAAGCTTGAATATCAACAGCGGGTCTTTCTGCTCATAGCTTGCATTCTGCACCGAGTGTTTCAGTTCGTCAAGGTCGCGCAGATTCTCCTTCCATGCGTTGTCGATGGTGTGGAGGAGTATTGACTTCTCGAAGCACTTGATTACCTCCTTGCCCTGTGACTCATATGCAGCCTTCACGTTTACGGGAATCTGGTATACGTGGCGGCCGTCTGTTACAGGAACGTAGATGTTCTTGTCGTGCATTTCGGGGTGCTCCTTGTATACGAAGTTGATGAAAGGCAATGCAATCTCGGCCATGCGTTCGGTGCGCTGCTTGAATGTTGCCATTGCCGCATCGAATATGAGCTCGGCCTTCTGCTCAGGCTCCATCTTGTCGAACTTCGCCTCGTCGGTGATTGGCAACTCAATAGAGAACTGACGCAATGTCTCCATCTTGGCATCCTCGATTGTGTAGTTCTCGGCGATGTTGCAGCAACGATCCCACAACATGTTCACAATGTCCATGCCAATGCGTTCGCCGATGAGTGCGTGACGGCGCTTTGTGTATACAACGGTACGTTGCTTGTTCATCACGTCGTCATACTCGAGCAGGCGCTTGCGGATACCGAAGTTGTTCTCCTCCACCTTCTTCTGTGCACGCTCGATGGACTTTGAAATCATCGAGTGCTCAATCATTTCGCCATCCTTGAAACCAAGGCGGTCAAGTGTCTTTGAAATGCGCTCCGAACCGAACAGACGCATGAGGTTATCCTCGAGTGATACGAAGAATACCGATGAACCCGGGTCACCCTGTCGTCCGGCACGACCACGCAACTGGCGGTCTACGCGGCGCGATTCGTGGCGCTCGGTACCGATGATGGCCAAACCTCCGGCATCGCGCACCTCCTTGCTGAGCTTGATGTCGGTACCACGGCCGGCCATGTTGGTGGCAATGGTGACGGTGCCCGAGAGACCTGCCTTTGCAACAATGTCGGCCTCCTTCTGGTGCAGCTTGGCATTGAGCACGTTGTGTGGGATTTTGCGTATTGTGAGCAGGCGGCTGAGCAACTCGGAGATTTCTACCGATGTTGTACCCACAAGTACAGGGCGGCCTGCCTTTACAAGCATGTCAATCTCTTCGATTACGGCATTGTACTTCTCGCGCTTTGTCTTGTAGATGCGGTCGTTCATATCCTTGCGCGCAATGGGGCGGTTGGTAGGTATAACCACCACATCGAGCTTGTAGATATCCCAGAATTCGCCTGCTTCGGTCTCGGCAGTACCTGTCATACCGGCCAGCTTGTGGTACATGCGGAAATAGTTCTGCAGTGTGATAGTGGCGAATGTTTGTGTGGCAGCCTCCACCTTCACGCGCTCCTTGGCCTCGATGGCCTGGTGCAAACCGTCAGAGTAGCGGCGGCCCTCCATAATACGGCCGGTCTGCTCGTCGACAATCTTAACCTGTCCGTCCTCCGAAACGACGTACTCTACGTCGCGGTCGAACATTGTGTATGCCTTGAGCAACTGGTGAATGGTGTGTATGCGCTCCGACTTGATTGAGAAGTTTGTGAGCATCTCCTCCTTCTTTGCAATCTTCTCCTCGCTTGAGAGTGTCTCGTCATTCTCGAGCAGCGAGAGCTCCGATGCTATGTCGGGCAATACAAAGAAGTTCTGGTCGGTGAGGTTGCCTGTGAGCAGTTCGATACCCTTGTCGGTGAGGTCGGCTGTGTTGTGCTTCTCGTCGATGACAAAGTAGAGTGGTTCAATAGCCTCGGGCATGCGCTTGTTGTTCTGCTCAAGGTAAATCTCCTCTGTCTTCAACAAACCGGTCTTTACGCCCGGCTCGCTCAGCAGCTTTATGAGCGCCTTGTTCTTTGGCAGCGCCTTGTGGCTGCGGAAGAGCGAGAGGTAACCTTCGTTCACCTCCTCCTTGTTGTCGGAGTATATCTTTGTTCTTGCCTCGGCAAGCAGCTGTGTGGCAAGTTTCTTCTGTGCTTCAACAAGGCGCTCCACCAATGGACGGTACTCCTCGAACATCTGGTCGGCAGTGCGTGGCACGGGACCTGAAATGATGAGCGGTGTACGTGCGTCGTCAATGAGCACCGAGTCGACCTCGTCGACAATGGCATAGTTGTGCATGCGCTGTACAAGGTCGCTTGGCTGTGTAGCCATGTTGTCGCGCAAGTAGTCGAAACCGAACTCGTTGTTTGTACCGAATGTGATGTCGGCCATGTATGCCCTGCGGCGCTCGTCCGAGTTGGGGCGGTGCTTGTCTATGCAGTCCACGCTCAGGCCATGGAACATGTAGAGCGGTCCCATCCACTCCGAGTCACGCTTTGCAAGGTAGTCGTTCACTGTTACCACGTGCACACCGTTGCCTGTGAGCGCGTTGAGGAATACCGGCAGTGTCGCTACAAGTGTCTTACCCTCACCTGTCGCCATCTCGGCAATCTTGCCCTTGTGCAGTACGACACCACCGAACAGCTGTACATCGTAGTGTATCATGTTCCACACGGTGTCATTGCCACCGGCCTGCCAGTGGTTGTGGTATATGGCCTTGTCGCCGTCAATTGTCACAAAGTCGAACTTCGATGCCAGCTCGCGGTCAAAGTCATTGGCTGTAACGACAACGTCCTTCTCCTCGGTGAAGCGGCGTGCGCTGTCCTTTACAATGGCAAAAGCCTCGGGCAGGGCGGCGTCGAGTGCCTTGTCGAGCTTCTCGAGAACCTCCTTCTCAAGCTTGTCTATCTGTGCAAAGATAGCTTCGCGCTTCTCGAGCTCGGTGTTCTCAATGCTCTCCTTCAGTGCCTCAATTCTGGCGCGCTCCTCGGTTACTGTACCCTGTATCTTGGCCTTGAGTGCAGCAGATGCCGCACGCAGCTCAACATTGCTCAATGCCGATATCTTTGGATATGCGGCCTTTACCTTTTCAACCCAAGGCTGAATCTCCTTCATGTCGCGGCTTGCCTTGTTGCCGAAAATCTTACTAATAAATTCGTTGAATCCCATATGTTGTGTTTTTTTTATTCTTTGTACGGCGCATTCAGTGTCTGCGCTATTACTTGCAAAGATAATGATAATTTGTTAAACTCTCCTTATATAATGATGATTAAATTTCGCGTTTCTTACATGCATTCTTGCAAAAACCATGCCAAAGCAGAAAAGGTTGCAATATTTGGCAGATTTTGGTAAAAAAACTGTCACTCTTAAATTAAAAAGTTCTATCTTCGCAGAAAATGATTTGCTATGAAAAAGATATTTTTTTCAGTTTTTTCGTTGTTGATGTTTCTTTTGACATCGTGTGGAGGTGGCAATAAGGTCTATTATGCACGTGATTTCGGTATCGTACCCGGTACAGGCGAGGATATGACCGAGGAGTTCGCAAAGGCCTTCGAGACAATCAAGGCAGAGTGCAAGGGCGAGGTCAAGGCCGAACTGCTTGTTGACTGTGGTGAGTATGATTTCTATCCCGACAGTGCTCTTGTACGCGAATATTACGTATCGAACCACGACCAGGACAATCCTAAACGTGTGGCAGTGGCTCTCGAGGGTATGAAAAATTTTACATTGAAAAGTCTTCCTACGCACAGCGGCAGCGAGTATGTCAACTTGATGATGAATGGCCGCATGTTGCCGCTTGCCATGGTCGGCTGTGAGAATTGTACGTTGAAAGGAATAGCTGTAGATACACGTGTGCCACAGATTACCCAAGTAGAGGTGCTTGAGAATGCGGGAGGCTATATAACATACCGTATTGCACCATACGTGAACTACCGTATCGACAATGGTCGTCTGGTTGTATATGGCAGCAACTGGGAGTTCACTCCCTCATGGGGTATTGCTTTTGAGGGCGATACAAAGCACATCATATATACCACAAGCGACATCGGTGTCGGTACATCGGGAGTCGAGGAGATTGCTCCTCGCGTAATACGTGCGCCGTGGAACGATACGCGCCTTGTTCCGGGCAGCGTAATAGCCATGCGCTCTTATGCCCGTCCCACACCCGGAATTTTTGTTACTGAATGCAAGAATACAACCCTGTTGAACTCATGGGTGTTCTATGCCGAGGGTATGGGCTTGCTTGCCCAGA
>JAZRGF010000277.1:0-14510 GCA_045644005.1 Bacteroidaceae bacterium
TCTTGAGCGTGTACTTGTAGACAGCGCAGAAGTAGGAGCTGTTACTCTTGAGCTTGATGTAAATGCAGACAAGAACGTATTTACTGTTCCCGAGAGCGTGACTTTTGAAGCAGGTGCAAAAACAGCAGAAATTGTTATTGCTATCAATGAGAATATGGAGGCGTTCAAGGATTATGCTGTAGAGATTAGCCTTCCAGAGGAGGTTATCAACCCTTACAAGATGGATAACTACTCAATTTTTACATTGAAGCTCCTTAAGGAGGATTATGCTCCATATGCACTCGGTGTATATTACTCATGGTTCTGGGATCAGTCTTGGGAAGCTGTATTGGAGTATTCTCCAATGCTTGACCTCTACCGTTTCAAGGATTGCTGGGTTGAGGGTGATGTAACCTTTACTTGCGACAGAGAGACAATGAAGTTTGAGATGACAGCGCCTCAGTTTGAGTCTGGTTATATGCATCCAAGCTACGGAATGGTTACAGCAAAGGTTCTTGCAGATAACAATGGATTCGATGCAGAGACAAACACATTCTACTTTGCTTATCAGTGGGTAGTATCAGCCGGTTCTTTTGGTAGTGGTCATGATACTTACACAATTACAGAGGTGTATGAAGAATAATCCAAATATCTATAAATGAAAATAACGCGAACCAATTGGTTCGCGTTATTTTTTTGCTTTTCGCGGTGGCTGTCTACTTTTGTGTTTGCGTAAAACTTTGTGTCAAACAGGGGAATTTGCTGTTTTTAATTTGTGGTACGCGGAAATTGAGTTATTTTTGTGGCATAAATACTATTTGAATCTATGGAAAAGAAGAATCTTGAAATAAGAAGATGCACCGGTAGGGATAGTAAATTGCCTGTGGTTAAGTGTGTCGTGAACAAACTTTTGGCTCTTGTAGCGTTGCTACTCTGTTTCGTTGCCTGTAATGAACCCGTCGATGAGATTCCGGCCAAGGATATATATTTCTCAAAGGACAATGGCGGCAGGGTTGAAATTGCAGTTGATGCAAAATCCTTTGATGTTGTTCTGAACCGTGTGGCTGCGGATGGAAGTGTACGTGTGCCTATAGCCGTTACTGCCGACAGCCTTGCTGGTGCGTGGTTTGAATTGCCTGCAGAAGTGGAGTTTGCCGATGCGGCCTTGTCGGCTACATATACCGTTACTGTCAAGGATGGTGCGGTGCTTGAATATGACAAGTATTCCAGAATCTCGCTTGCCATTGGCAGCGAATATGCAGCGGTTCTTGGCGATGCAGTATACTCTTTTGAGGTTGGTGTTCCGGCTCCTTGGAGCGAGTGGGGGAAGGTTGGTGAAGGAACATACTATCCAACGGTATATTGGAGCACTGGACAGGCCGGTTTGTCTTTGTACTACCGTGAGTGTCTGGGAAATGATGCCGATGCGCAGTTCTGCATAGCGGGTATCCAGAATACAATGAACCTTACAGTTGAGTATGACAGGCTGTCAGGTGCCTGCCGGGTGCTCCCGCAGTATGCTGCAACAAACTACAAGTATGGCCAGGTTACGGTGGCCGACGTGCTTCACTCTCCTGTGCCTGTTGTGCGAAGTGCAGATGAGGAGTCGCCTTGTACATATGATGCAGCGAAGGGGCTTTTTGCATTCAATCTTGCTTATGTAGTCAGCACGCAGTGGGGTGGTAATGCCGATGAGTCATTCGGCAGTGGAGTCGAGAGATTCCAGCTCGACGGCTTTTTGAAACAGGATGCCGACTATAGCTTTGCAATGCAGTTCAGAGGACATTATATCGATGCCAATGGCGTTGACAACGCTGTAATATCTGTTTCCAAGGGAGCTGATGTGGCAGGTTGTCTGATGGCTGTTGTAGCTGCCGATAAGAATACCGATGCGACAGTGCAGGGAATGCTTGCCGGCAACGTGGTCTGCGATACATTGACAGTGGGCGGTTTCTATGCTTGTCCAATGACTGCAAACGGCAATTATAAAGCTGTTGCAATTACATACAATGCCGAAGGCGAGATCATTGAACCCCACACTGTGGAGTTTGAGTTCTGGGTGGCTGCCGACAGCAATCCATGGCAGTCGATGGGCTATGCTGTGTATACCGATGACGTTATTGCGCCTCTTCTGGGTAAGCCTGTTTCTTCACACTATGTAGAGGTGCTGGCGAACAAGGAACAGCCAGGCCTTTTCCGTGTGCTTGAGCCTTATGGCCCCCGGTTCGCGTACTTCTCCAATGCAACTTCTTACGTAGAGGGAAGCTATATCGATATCGATGCATCGGACCCACAGGCTGTTTGGATTATTGGTTGGCAGAGTACCGGGTTCAACTATGGTAAAGGTGAGGTTCTTGTTACTTCAGATGCTTGGTATAAGGTTGATGACCTTGGTGCTACAAAGGAAGAGGCTAAGGCGGCCGGGTTATGCGGTACTTACACCAATGGTGTGATTACTTTCCCTGTCAATGGTCTTTTGTGTGGCATTGACGGCAAGGCATACAGAGGTAACACGAGCGGCGCTTTTGCCCTTGACATGACCAATATGCTTGAGGCTGTTCCCGAGGCTGCTGCAGTTGCAACAAGTGTGGCTGCTCCTAAAGAGCTGAAACTCCAGGGTGAGCCTATGGGCAAGGTTTCACGCTTCAAGAAGATTGACAACTCATTCATCGCTCCACAGATGCAGTGATTGAATGATGAAATAACAGAATATCAAGACTTTAAAGGGTGCGCTTCGGATGAAGACGCACCCTTTTTATAGTAAGGTCGGTAGCCGAAAGTCGGGGTGGATGTTATTGGATTGCCATCCGTTTTAACTTCGTTGAAATTGCCTTATATTATTGCCTATATTAACCTGAGCTCGATATAAGAATTTATACTAAAATTTAGCGTATTTTGTCATTCTATATTTGCAATGTCATTGGCTCGTTCATTTCATAGCGACCCGCACGGCATGATTTTCATCCATGCTTCGTGCGACCAGCCGCTAATGAACTCGCCGATAACAAAACTTAAAGTTTTGTCATTCCGAACATTGTGTGAGGAATCTCATTATACGCGGATTCAGAGATCCCTCGTCGCTACGCTCTGTCGGGATGACAGGTTCGCGATTTGATTTGGCTTATATCGAACTCACGTTATATTATTACCTTAATTTTTTAGAGAAACTGTTGTGGCTCATTGTTCCTGCTCTTGTGTCCGTCTGTTTTTAGAACGGATAACCTATGGCAAAGTGCCATGCAAAGCCGTCCTTCAGCGGGTTGAGGTTGAAGTAGCCGCTGCGTCCTGTCTCGTAGGGGGCGTGCAGGCCAAGGCCAAAGTCCAGGCGCAGTACAAGTATTGCCAGGTCATAGCGCACTCCAAAGCCGGTGTTCAGGGCTATCTGTTTGCCAAAGGAGCCGAACCTGAACTCGCCGCCCGGGCGCTCCTTGTCCTCCTTTAGAAGCCATATGTTTCCGGCATCGACAAAGAGCGCACCATAGAGGTCCGATATTATCTTGAACCTGTACTCCACGTTTGCCTCCAGCTTCATGGTACCTGTCTCGTCGAGATAGGTGTAGCTGTTGACATTGTCGGGGCGGTAGCTGCCGGGGCCCACAGAGCGCACGGTAAAGGCGCGCAGGCTGTTTGAACCGCCAATGAAGAACTGTTCGCTGTAGGGGGCACTCTCGGAGTTGCCGTAGCTGTGTATCGCACCAGCCATGAAGCGTGTGGCAATGTACTGCTTGCTGTCGATTTTCCACAGCTGGCGAAGCTCGGCGGTGGCCTTGATGAACTGGGCGTAGGGGTTGCCGAATATGTTCTTGTTCTTTTGGTTGAACGGTTTGCCAAAGGCTGCGAATGCGAGTGAAGTTATGTTGCCGGCCGATGTCACAGACACGTCGAGCTTGCTTTTGTTGCGGTGCTTTGTGTTGGCGTTGTCATATGTGTAACCATATTGCATGGCGGGTATGAACTGGTCGCGGAAGCTGTTGGCAATGAGTTTGTTGCTCTCTACAATGGCATCGAACTTGTCGGTTGTGCTCAGCAGCATGTCATATGTGAGGCGGAAGGGTATTACCGTGTGTGTGGTTGTGGAGTGGCTCTGTATCTTGTATGTGGCATCGCCTCCGGCCTGCACCATCCTGAAGAACCCCGAACGGTTCATCTGGTCAATGAAAAGACGGAATGCCGTTGTTGCAGGGAGGCGCAGACGGCGCCTGCTGAGCAGCGGGAAGTAGATGCGTGGGAAATTCAGCGACAGGTCTGTGCCGAACTCCCATGAGTTGACAAGTGCAGCCTTGCCCTGCACCTTGTCGTCGGTCTGCCATTCATAAGAGCCCGAGAGGGTGAATTTCAGTGTCTCGCCACCGCGGAACACATTCCTCTTGGCAAGGCTTATCTTGCTTCCGGGGCCAATCTGGTTGTTGCTCTTGGAGGTTACGTTGAGCTCAAAGCTGAAGACGTAGGGGTTGTCGAGCTGTGTGGTTATCTCCATGTCCAGGAGATCGGAGTCGGCACGTGGGATAAGGTTTATTCTGAAATTGTTGAATATGTTCATGCGGCTGAGCTTGTTGATGGCATTCTGCTGCTTCTCCCTTGAGTAGAGCTCGCCGTTCCTTATCTGCACGTTGCGCATGAGCGGTCCCATGCGCACGGGTACCTTCTTTGAATAGTAGATGTAGGACATGTTGCCGCGCCTGAGCGTGTCGCCCTTGAGTGGCAGCGGCGAGGTGCCGTCGCACTCGTTGTTGCGTACGCGGATGATGATGTTGCCAATGCGGCGCACATCGTTTGCCTGTTTGGGCATGTTGGCGGCTGGCTGCACGCGTATGCTTGCATATCCTGGTGTGTTGAGGGTGTCGGCCAGGAAGGTGATGAAGCCGGGTTGGAAATAGTAATAGCCGTTGTTGCTCAACAGTTCGCTTATCCTGGCTCTCTCTTGTTCCATTGCCGCAGCATCGAACTGCTGTCCCGGCTTTATCACGCGCTCGTCCCAGGTGTTGTTTATGAGGGTGTTTATGCCGGGTGTGAAGTGGTACGATATGCTGTTGTAGCGGTAGGGCTCTCCAAGCGTTGCGGTGTAGCTCACCTTCGCCTTCTTGGGGTTCCTCTTCCTGGGGATGACCTCGGCCTCTACGTTGCCGTGGAAATAGCCGTAGTATTTGAGTACGTTGGTGGCGACATCGGCAAGCAGGTCGGGGTTTACCTTTGAAATGAGCACGGGGTCGGTGGCGAACTTGTTGAACAGCCATTTGCCCGCTTTGCTCTCCGAGTTGCGAAAAGCGTTGTACCACCACAGGCCCAGCGGCAGGGCACGCAGGGTGGAACTGCCAATGAGTGAGCCGTTGGGCGCATAGGAGAGAGCGCTCTCCACCTCGTCAATGGCGGTCTTGCCCACGCTGCCGGTGGCGTTCTCCTCGGCGTCGGTAAATACAATGTCCTTTATTCCAATGTAGAGCTCGTCACCATCGGGCACGTAGCGGGTGGTGGAGCAGGAGACTGTGAGCAGTGCGGCCAGTATGTATAGTATTATCTGTCTTGTCATTCTTCGCTTTCTCTCTTTGGGGTTTCGTCGGGTTGCTGCTTCTTTGCCTTGCGCTTGAAGATGAAGAGCTCCCGCAGGCTGTTCAGTTTGCGTTTGTATACGTAACCTACACCGGTCTCGGTTATCTCGCCCTCGAGCAGTGACTGGTAGTTCTTGTCGTAGAATATGCGTATGTACCTGTTGCCGGCCTGGTTAAGCTTCCACTCGAGTGATATGTTGTTTATGAAAGTCTCGTTGCCGGCGCTCTTGTCGGGGCGGTCGCCGCTGTTGACTTCTCCTCCAATGACAACCGTTATGCGGTCGTTGAGGAATCGCTTGCTGAAGCTGAACGAGTAGTTGGTGTAGGCGTTGCCCGTCTCGGCATTCATGGCATCGTTAATGCCAATATTGACATCGAAATCCTTTATTGCTGTGCCCGAGAGCTGGTTTATCTTCGCGTCAAGGAAGGCGCTAAGGGCGCTTGTGGCCGTCACTCCCTGGCGGCCGCCAAGGTATGAGCCTGTGATAATCATTGCAATGGCATAGCGGCTGAGGGTGGCGCGGTCGAGCTCGTTGAGTTGGTTTTGTATGACGGAGTTGTCGGGGGCCGACATGGTGAAGTCCACAGCAAGGTTGTTGAGGTCGTTGCTCACAACGACACCGGCATTGAACTCCACTTGCTGCACGCTGTTGTCGTCCATCTCCACCGATACATTGGTCTTTTCCAATGCAGTGACATTGAGCGTGGGGTTGAACATGTCGCCGGTCCATGTGAGGCGGCTTCCCTCCTGTATGTAGAATGTCTTCAGCGGTATGATGGGCAGTGTAAGCTTCACCTCGCCGCTGTTGAGCTTGTATACGCCGGTGACATTGAAGCCGCTGCGGTTGTCATAAGCGGCGTTAAGGTTGGCTGCTCCTTCAATGCTCACGTAGTTGTTGAGCATGTTGTCCAGGTAGACCGACAGCTTGGCGCCGTCCTTCACTATGAGGTTGAGGTTGGCGGTGATGTCGCCAAGGTCAATGGCAGCGTCTTCCTGTGTCTGTATGGTTGTTGTGTCATTGAAGTTGACGAATTCCACAAGGCCGTCGAGGTCCTTGCTGCTGCTCATGGCAGCCTCGGGCATTATGTATGCAAAGTCGCTGCTGCTGAGTATGGTGAGGTCACCGTCCATCCTAATGTCGTTGAGTGTGCCTCGCAGCATACTGCGCAGGTCAACATACATCTTGCCATAGACCATCTTGCCCTTTTCGTGCGGTGTGTTCAGTACCTCGTAGTTGGTGGCATTGAGCCTGAGGTTCACCTTGGGGTCGAGCAGGTTCTTTATGTCGACATTGCCGTCTATGACAAACGGTGTGTTCACTTTGTCATAGATGTGATACTGCTTGAGGTTTATGCGGCTGTTCTCAATCATTATCTTCTCGTCCGACGGGTGCAGCATGGCTCCAAGCATGGGGCTGTAGGCATATGTGGAGTCGAGGCGCAGATAGCCGTTGCTCTTCATGTCGGTGAGTTCCCCGCTGAAGTCGAGCCGGCCCTCGAGATAGCCGTCGAGCATCACACCCTCCTTGTCAATGAATGCCTGGGTTATTGCAAGCGGCAGGCGGGTGAGTGCGATGTTGCCGTTGAGCACGCCATGTTGGTAGTCGCTCTTTATGCGTGCCACCTCGGCGCGGTTGTGGCTCAGGGTGCAGCTTATGTCGTGCACGCTGTTGCTCTTGGGGAAGTATACAAGTTCTATCTTCTCGTTGCCGATGGCGTTGCCGTCACAGGCCAGCTCCTCAATGTCTACATTGCCTGTGAATATGTCGCCAAGGCTCTCCTTGCGGTAGTTGAACTTTGCAAAGAGGCTGCCGCTCAGGTCGGGGAGGTCGGGCATCGCCTCCATGATGCTCGCGAGCTGCAGGTTGAAGATGTCGAGGTTTATGTTGTAGATGTTGCTTCCGTCGGGGATGGTGTAGAGGTAGAAACCATTGTCGTCCTCGCCGGTGAAGCTCACATCGGCATCTATGGACATTGCCTTGCCAATGTTTATGTAACTGTAGTCGCCGAAACTGAAAGGCTCGCCAAACAGCATGGCGTCGGGTGTAAAGCGTATGTCCATGTTGCCCGGGCTCAGCAGCGTGGTCAATCCCAGCCTGCTTTCGGTGCTGTCAATGTTGTTGCGTAGCTGCATGTTGGTTGTCAATGTGTCGCACTCCATGTAGCCATAGAGGCGGGCATTGTGGCTGTTCTGGTCCTGGTATGATGTCATTGCCAGGCCGTCTGCCATTATAGTGTAGTCCAGACGTTCACCCTTCTGGCTGGTGTAGAGCCCTATGCTGTCGAGCCTGGTGCCGCTTGTGCCAAGGTTGAATATATTGCCGTTGATGTTTATTCCACCCTTATGCGAAATGTCGGCCTCCAGCTTTATGTCGCCGACCTCAATGCCTGCGAAGGCAAGGGCATTGTGCAGGACGTTCTCCTTGCCGCAATTGAATGTAAGCAGCAGGTCGGGCAGCACCTCCTGGTAGTCGTGGAGGTGGGGCAGTGTGCTTTTGCCGCTCATCACATCGCGGCTCATACTGGAAATCTTTCCCATAGCGGCAAACAGCTTGCGGTAGCCGCAGTCCATCTTGCCGTTGATGTTGAGGTCGCCGTTCTGTACCCTGATGTCTGTGCCACGCGGGGTGGTGGCAAAGTCCATTGACAGGTTGCCGGGGGTGAAACTGCTCTGCAGCATCTCTATGGTTGTGCCATTGCCATCAATCTTCAGACTATGGCTCTCCTTGAAGTCGGTTGTGGCAGCAAGGGCTATTGATGTCGAAAGCTTCAGTGTTGAGTCTACAGCTCCAATCTCCTTGAAGTCGGCTTTTGTCAGTTCTATTGCCGTGTGGTTGGATATGCCGCTTCTCTTGAGTACGGTGGTGGCATCAATGCCAAAGAGCAGGCTGTTGTCATTGCCACGGAGTGCCAGCAATGATACATTGTTGGCTTGTGATGCTGTTGCTTCTATTGAGCGCAGTTTGTAATCAGCATAGTAGAGCGTGTCTATCACGGCATTCACCTCGTATTTCATCCTCTTGCCGAATATGTCCGTTCCGCATCCTTTGGCATCGAGGTGCATCTTGAGCTTGTGTAGCGGCACGTCGGGCAGCATCCCTGCCAGTGCAAGGCTGTCTATGTCTACAATAGCGGTGTATGCGGTGTCGGCTATGTTGTAGCTGCCGCTGGCGGCAATGCTGCCGCCCGCGCAATGCAGGGCTATGCCGGCGCTTATCTCTCCACGGTTGTAGCTTATGTTTCCTGTGGCATCCGCGCGGCCGTCTATGCTGTCATTGGGGGTGTCAATGAATCTCTTTATGTCGTTGAGCCCGGCGTTGAACGCTATGCAACCCTCCAGCAGTGTGTCTGTGGGCAGGTGTCTTATGTAGCCGTCGGCATTCACGGCGCCCAGCCCCGGGAAGTCGAGTGCAAGGGTGTCTATGGCAATGTCATCGATGTTGCCGCTGAGTGAGAGGGTGGCATTGAGCATCCTGTCATTGAACCAATGCAGGCTCTCGTAGAGTTGTGTGGGGAGGAAACCTGCAAGGTCGGGCTTGCTGATGGCGGCGACGAGTGTGGCAGTGAGGTTCTCGCAGTCGGGGTTCTCAAGCGCCTTGTGCGGGATGGTGGCATGGCCGCTGATGCGTGAACCGTTGCGACTCTCGATATTCAGCCCCTGCAGCCTCAAGGTGTCATTGCTGCTTGTGAGGTGCATGGCCATGTCTGTTATGGCAATGCCGGTGGGCTGCTGTTGCAGTGTAAGTCCCGCTATCTCTGCACTGATGTCGTTGAAACCGGCATATCTGATGTTGCCGGCTTGGAGGTTTATGTTCCCTAACCTTATGTGGTCGAGTGGTGCCTCAACAGCGCTCATGCTTCCTTTGTCGTACTCTATGCGGGCGCCGTTCAGGGCCAGTGATTTCAGCGCAAGGCTTGTGGTGGCAATGTCTATGCTGCCTCCACGGAGCCGCAGACTGCCAATATAGGCTGTGGCGTCCAGCGTGTCGTGTGGCATGGAAACCGTTATGCCGCAGTTCTTTACGCGGCCTTTGTGGAGCCTTATGAGCCACTCCAGGGGTTCGCTCTCCTGGGCTGTGGTGGTATCGGTCATTGTAATGTGTATGTCGCTGTCGGCAATGTATAGCTGCCTTATGTCGGCAACGGCATTTGCAAGGTCGGCATCTCTGGCTACCACACGGGCGTAACCCACCTTGCCCTCAATGAGCATGTCGGGCAGTATGTCGCGGGTGTTGAGCTCAAGTGCCTCGAGCGAGATATAGTTTACCTCCACCTTGCCGGCGAACAGCGGGGTGAGGGATATGTTTGTGCCCAGGCTGCGTCCGCTGAAGTAGACGCTGTCGTTCCTTGACATTGTGAAGTCTGTGGCCTTGAGCTTGAGCGGGAATGAGAGCAGGATGGAGCCTATGCCCACGTCGTACCCGCTCTGTGCCGAAATCTCACGGCATGCCTTTTCAACGACGGCGCGCTGCACGCGGGGAATGTAGAGCAGGGATATGATGAGTGTAATGACAATCATCGGGGTGACGATGATCGCCAATAGAATCCTCAACAAAATGTGCAGTCGTCCTCTTTTCTTCATCCTTGTGCAGGCTTATTTCTGTGGCCGTTGCCGCTGGCGGCCTTTTATCATGCAAAAATAATTAAAAACATCGGTTTTCGGTATACGCGAAGCGATTGTTTTTGTGACTTTTATGCACTGCCGGCGGCTGTTGCTGCACTTTTAACAAATATATTGCATCAACTATTGCCCACAAACTCTCTTTTTCTTGAAAAAATATCTAAATTTGCAATGAAGAATAGTAAAATGACAGTTATGAAGAGGATATTTTTTGCATTCTCAATACTGGCTCTCTTGCTCTCCTGCACCGGTGAGACCGCCACACAGGAGAAAAAGAGCACCACAGGTTTTGAGATAAAGGATTTGAACACTGCGAGCCCCGACTGCGACCAGTACGTGTTAATGTCTACCTCACATGGTGATGTTAAGATAAAGCTCTACCGTGAGACCCCGCTGCACCGCAAGAACTTCATCAATCTTGTGATGAACGGCTACTACGACGGGCAGATATTCTACCGTGTCGTTCCCGGCTCCATGATTCAGGCCGGTGACTACACCTCAATAAAGAATCCTACAAAAAGGGATATTGGTGTGAACGATGTGGAGCACACCATCCCATCGGAGATTGACCCCTCCAAGCGCACGCACAAACGTGGTGCGCTGGCTGCTGCAAGCTACAACAGGGGCGAATACTCGTCGGGCTCACACTTCTACATCGTATCGAACAAGAAGGTGAAGGAGAGCGAGGTCGATGCGGCCGAAAAGACATATACCAAGGAGCTTGTGAACATAAAGTTCCGCGAGTTGCAGAAACCCCACTCAAAGGAGCTTACCAAGCTGCGCGCGCTTGGCGAGACCGACAACCGCAAGAAGGAGGAGTTCAATGCCTTGGTCAACGAACTGCTTGCCCAGGCACGCAAAGAGTTGAAGGGTAAGGATTTCCACTATAGCAAGGCGCAGCGTGCTGCTTTCCTCAAGGAGGGCGGCATGCCGGCGCTCGACCCTCATTACACCGTCTTTGGCGAGGTTGTCGAGGGTATGGAAGTTGTGGATGCCATATCATGGGTGAGCGTGTACGAAGGCCGTCCACGTGAGAATGTGTTCATCAAGAAAATTACAATAATCGATGGAGCTCAATAAAGCGACCCTTGCAAACGGACTGCGCGTGCTGCATGTGCCTGTCGGCGATTCGCTGATGGTGTATGTGAACCTGCTCTACGGTGTGGGAGCACGCAACGAGAGTTATGAATATACCGGCATTGCGCATCTGTTGGAGCACCTTATGTTCGAGGGGACAAAGGCGGTGCCGTCATTCGACGAGCCGCTTGAGAGTGCCGGTGGCGAGAACAATGCCTATACCAACAACGATGTCACCAACTACTATATCTCCCTCCCCAAGCAGAATGCCGAACTTGCATTCTGGATGGAGAGCGACCGCATGTGCAACATCACCTTTGAAAAGAGCAAGGTCGATGTGCAGCGACAGGTGGTTATGGAGGAGTTCAAGCAGACTACGCTCAACAAGCCCTATGGCGACGTGAGCATGATTCTGCGTGCCATGGCGTTCAAGAAACACCCTTACCGCTGGTCTACCATAGGCCGTAAGCTCTCGCACATTGCCGATGTGCCGGTTGCGGTGATACGCAAGTTCTACAAGACTTACTATGCCCCCGACAATGCCGTGCTGGCAGTTGTGGGTAATATCTCGTTCGAACAGGTGATGGAGTGGAGCAACAAGTGGTTTGGGGCAATCCCCGCTAAAGGCTTTGTGAAGCCGCAGCTTCCTGTTGAGCCGCGCCAGGTGAGGCAGCGCCGCAAGGTGGTTCGCCGTAACGTGCCCGAGAATGCATTGTACATGGGTTTTCACATGGGCAGCAGGCTGGATGCCGACTACTATCCCTGTGACGTAATCTCCGATGTGCTCTCGAACGGCTATTCAGGGCGCTTGCTTCTGCGTCTTGTGAGGGAGCAGAAACTCTTTTCAAAGATAGATGCATTCATTTCGGGCAGTGAGGATGCGGGAATGTTCTGGATATACTCGCGTGTGGCACAGGGTGTGCGCGTGGAGGATGCCGAGGCGGCCCTGTGGCGCGAACTCGATGCGCTAAAAGAGGAACTTGTGCCCGAGGAGGAGCTTGAGAAGGTGCGCAACCGCTTTGAGTCGGAATTCACGTTCCGCAATATCGGCGGCGAGAACCTTAGCAATAATCTTGCTCTTGCCTGTCTGCGTGGCGATATCAATTCCCATCTGCTGGAGCCCGAGCGTTACCGTGCAGTAACGGCGGGGCAGGTGCAGGCTGCTGCAAGGGAACTCTTTCGCAGGGGGAATAGTTCGGTGCTGTACTATCTGAAAGCTGAAAAGTGAAAGGTGAAAACTTGTGCAAGCGAGTGAAAACTAAGTTTACTTGAGTTTTTGCAACGAGCGCAGTCAAGTTTCAATCACACGAAGTGTGGTTAAAGCTGAAAGGTTAAAGGTAGAAAGCGCGAAGATTGCTCGAGCAATCTTTCCGCTTTAACCGCACTTCGTGCGCTTGAACCTGCTTCCGCTCGGCATAGTAAAAGTAAACTTTTCCTCTGCTCTCGCTTACTCGCAGCTTTCCGCTTATTTTTCGAAGCTCTGCCACAGCCTGTCGCCGGGGAGTGGAGCGGTGACAGCTATCAGCTCCTTTGATACAGGGTGTGTGAACTCAATGTAACGTGCGTGCAGTGATATGCTGCCGTCGGGGTTGGAGCGCTGTGCGCCATACTTCAAATCCCCTTTTATGGGGCAACCTATTGATGACAACTGGCAACGTATCTGGTGATGGCGGCCGGTCTTCAGTTCCACCTCAATGAGGTTGTAGTTCTGTGATGCTGCCGCAAGCCTGTAGTGCAGCACGGCGTGCTTTGAGCCTTTTACCTCCTTTGGGTAAGAGAAACTCTTGTTCATCTTCTCGTTGCGCAGAATCCAGCTCTCAAGTTCGGCCTCGGCTGGCACGGGAATGCCTTTTGTCAATGCCCAGTAGATTTTCTTTACGCTGCCCTCGCTGAACATCCTGTTGAGCCTCTCGAGTGCCTTGCTTGTCTTTGCAAATACCACAATGCCGCTCACCGGGCGGTCGAGCCTGTGGGGCAGGCCAATGAATACATTTCCGGGCTTGGCATACTTCTCCTTTATGTATGCCTTCATTGTGTCGCACAGCGATTCGTCGCCGGTCTTGTCACCCTGTACAATCTCGCCTGCGGCCTTGTTTATGATGATGATGTGGTTGTCCTCGTAAAGTACTGTCATGGCTTTTATTGTATCTCTGTTGTACCCTTATGTCCCAATGCGTTGAGTATCACTCTCTCTGTGAACTGGTGCACCAACTTGTCGTCATTGTTGCGGTTTATCATGCCGTTTATGAATGGCAGTTCAATGCCCTTGAGGCAGAAGTGAAGGAAACGTGCGGCAAGGTCGGGGCTCTCGCTGTTGAAGATGCCCTTTTGGTTACCTTCGGAAATGATGTGTCTGAAGAGGGCGATCTCCTTTGTGTCGAAGCCTTTGCGTATGTGCTCTACAATGATGATGTAGTCGTTGTGCAGGCATCCGTTGCGGCGCACGATGTTGCGTGTCATCTGCAGGCGGGTAAAGACAAGCTTTATGATTTTCTTGTCGGCGGGCAGGTCCGATATGGCAACCTTGGTCATCGCGTCCGACACCTTTTTTACCTCCATCTCTATGCTTGCCTCAAGCAACTCTTCCTTGCTCTGGAAATAGGTGTACACGGTTCGGCGGCTTTTGTTCGCAGCCTTGGCAATATCGTTCATCGTGATGTTGCCTATTCCCTCTTTTGAGAAGAGTTTTCTTGCAACTTTAATAAGGAGTTCTCTTGTATCTATGTTTGACATATGTTGTATGGAAAAGTTTTTTCTTAGCTTGAAGTTTTCAATTACAAAATTACACATTTGTGCAATTTTGTGCAATAAAGGCCGGTAAAAAAGTATTTAAAAAACGTGATTTTATTCTTTTTTGCACTTCGGGGCGAATTTTGTTGCCAAAAATTTTGCAGATATGAAAATTTGCCATATCTTTGCACACGAATTAAGAATGCATCGCGGGGTGGAGCAGTGGTAGCTCGTTGGGCTCATAACCCAAAGGCCGGAGGTTCGATTCCTTCTCCCGCTACTAAACGGAGAGCAAATTTGCTCTCCGTCTTTTTTATATATAAAGTTTTCCTGTTGATGTTCTGGGCCGGCTTTGTGGCTGCCTCATTGTTGTCTGTTGTAGGCTCACCTTCAAAGTCAGGGGGAGCAGTATTGAGAATTACTATTCTACGTGCCTGTTCATTGCAAAAGGTAATTCCCCGCCAAGGGCGGAAGGGCAGCGTTGGGAGGCACAGCGAGTAGCCGAGCAATGCTTGGAACCAGGCGGCATGATGTTTGAGCGCAGCGAGTTCTTGCCG
>JAZRGF010000278.1:0-12171 GCA_045644005.1 Bacteroidaceae bacterium
AACCGAAGAGCCCGTCGCTGATGACGCATACACATATGGGCCGCCAGCCATTGAAAGCGCTCCACAGCCCCTGCATATTTTGCCAGCCAAAAGAGAGGCTGCTCGTGAAAGAATTGAACCGATAAAGGCTATTCCACTCAGCGAAAAGGGGGTAAGGCTTGCCGAGAAATTCGTGGAGCATGCTACAGAGACCTATTGCGAGTATATTAATATTGAGGGAAGCGAGCTTGGCTCTGTTCTTGGTAGTATGAACGTAAAAAAGTGTAGCGTGAGGATGCAATTCGTGGTCGACAAGAACGGCAATGCCCATAGCGTAACAACGAAAGGATGCAATGTATCAATGGCGGGCAGTGCGGGCAACATAGAGGAGTGCAAGAGCATTGCAACAGAAGCTGCGACAAAGCACATCCTTGCTAAGGAGTGGCAACCTGAAATAAAGCATGGAGAGAGCATCTGTACCATATATGATGCACATTTGATAATAAACTTTGGAGAGACGCGCAGTGAAAGCAACAGCGTCATGATGGCTGGTTCAACACCTATTAACTGAACAAGAAGATGAAAAAAAACACACTCTACATACTTACCATAGCGCTCATGCTCGTTGCAATGCGCGCTACTGCACAGGAGATAATCACGAGGGACAATAACATAGAGCGCAACCCCCTTGATAACCTCATCGTGCGCACAGCAGTAAAGCAGAGCCTTTTCCCCGAAGAGCGTGTATATCTGCACTTTGACAACAGCGCCTACTATCTTGGCGAGAACATGTGGTTCAAAGCCTATGTGATGAGCGGTGCAGATGATACCCCGACCGATATTAGCAGTGTGCTCTATGTCGAGCTGGTAGCGCCCGAGGGCTATGTGGTACGCACCAACAAGTACAAGATTGGCGAGGACGGCACATGCAACGGCATGTTCGAGCTCAATCAGTTGCTTCTTTCGGGTTACTACGAGGTTCGTGCATACACACGATACATGCTCAACCGAGGCAAGGAGTCTATTTTCAGCAGAGTGTTCCCTGTGTTCGACAAGGTACATGCCGATAACTGGGATTTCAAGAACATGCTCGACCGACGCCGTGGTTTCCTCATCGACGTTGAAAAGAATAACGACCGCTGTGGCCTTGAAAGAGAGGTGGCATGGGTCAACTCGCAGTTACCCGACGCCGACCTGAAGTTCTTCCCCGAGGGTGGACACCTTGTAGACGGCATAGAGAGCCGCATCGCATTCGAAGTGTTCGGCAACGACGGCATAAACAGCAACCGTAGCATAACAATACTTGCCGATGATGAGGAGCTGCTCACAGCCACACCGTCGCATATGGGAATGGGTACATTCACATTCACCCCCGAAGCCGATGTCAAATACACAGCCGTGATGATGAACGGCAAGAAAAAAATCCACTTCGACCTGCCCGAAGTCAACTACGAAGGCGCAGTAATACGTGTGGATGAGACAGCAAGCGACATTGCAATAAACGTAAAGAACAACCTGCAGCTCGACACCGAGGTCGGCTGTGCTGTGCTCTACCGTGGAAAGACACTGTTTTATGAAAGATACCCATCGGGCGACAGGGAGATGACCTTTGCTATAGACAAGAGCAGCCTTTGCGAAGGTGTCAACCGCGTGGTGCTTTTCATAGGCGACACCATTCCGCTTGCCGAGAGAATGTTCTTTGTAACACACGATAAAACCCTGGGCAATGACCACAAGAGCGCCCTGCTAACCATAACAGGCAATGGTGACTGCATCGACAGCCTTGATGTGAAGCCACACAGCAAGATTTCACTTTGCATTGAGCGCGAGGACGGGAAACCGCTTGATGATGGCAGTTTCTCAATATCGGTGAGCGATGCCGACAACCGTCAGCAGACATCATACTCATACAACATATACACCTATATGCTGTTGGGAAGCGAGGTTAAGGGATATATCCCCGATGCTGCACGTTACTTCGACAAGAACAACGCCAACCGCGCAGCCGAACTCGACCTTATAATGCTCACTCATGGCTGGACATCGTATGACTGGAGCAAACTGAGCCGCAAAGATGCCAAGCTTGCTCATCCAATAGAACGCGGAATAACCGTGAAGGGACGTTATGTAAAGAAGGTACGCAACCGCAGGATTGGATACCTGGACAAATTAATTGTCACAAACAAGCCCAACACCAGGGTCAACTTCAATATAACCTACCACGACAGCGTACTTACAAAATATGATTTTACCACCGATGCAAATGGTGAATTCCGTATACAGACAAGCGATTTTTATGGCAAGCGCGTTGCCAGCTTAGTGCCATCAATGACGTCATACAACAGCCCACGCGATAGCATTTTCGCCTTTGTCCTCGACCGCTATTTCTCGCCCGAAATGCGCCTTTACCACTACTGGGAGAGAAATGTAGGCCGTGCAATGAGCGCCGAAGATTTAAAGGAGTACAACCAGGAGATGGTAAAGATTAACCCTTTCGAATACCTACTATCTAATGTTGAGGTCATCTCAAAGAGAAAGAAAGACGCATTCTACCGCCCGCCACGCAGCGAGCTAAGGCTCGATTTCCTTGATGAGTGGGAGTATGCCCAGGATGTGACATACCTTAACAGAAAGGTTGCATGGACTCCAACAAACTATGGGCAGAATATTTCGGAACCATATTGGAGCTCACCTTCGGCTTTCGATACCAACCCAGGTCTCTCCTCTTTTGACCGATATGTCATGAGGCATCACCACGGCACTGTAGAACAAACGCCTGCAGCAATCAGGGACAACTACGACTATGCCGATAAAATAAAAGACCCCGCATTCAACCACACACTAAGCGCATACGACATTCTGCGCAGTGCTTTCTGGCGCCATAATTTCAACTGGTGCTACTGGATTCAGAGCATCGTGGTTGACGGCGAGTACTCATCGGATTCTGTTCCCAAGGTCGACCATGAATACACCAAAGGTATTCACCCAATAAACATGATGAACTTTAAAGAGTTTGTTATACGCTCCGATGAGAACACACGAAAGCGCCACGAGCTGTGGGAATACAGGGATTGGATATCCATATCAAATAGCACCCCCAGAAATGAGGGTAAGAGCATTGGAAACTTCACATACTCACAGTTCTACGAATCATTCACCTCAAAGAAAGCCATCAACCCCAGAAATGGAGATGTAGACAGCGCCCCCGACGCCATACAATTTCAGGAGTATGTATCAAGCGGACTGCTGTCGATGAACAACAATAGCATACCCAACTATGTTGCATGCTTTATACCAAACAACGAAGAGGATGCATCGAAAGGTATAATACCAATGCTTGCGCACTATAGCACAGCACGCTACACAATGGTATATGGCTACACCGAGAACAAGGAGTTCTATGCCCCCGACTATAGTAACATAAGACCCGACAGCACCATACACGACTACCGCCGTACGTTGCTATGGGCGCCCGACGTTACAGTTACCGATGATGGCAAGATTGAGGTGGAGCTATACAACAGCACACAGGCAAAAAAGATTGCTGTTGATGTGGAAGGATATGCCAGTGGCACATTCTATGCCAATAACGGTAACATTACTACACGCGAAGCTAGCGAAGAGGCTTTTGCCGACATAAAGAAAGAAGAGGTGACACCTATCGTAGGCATACATACACCAGAGCTGCTTGCGCACTGCTTCAAACTGACAGAAAATGGCCGTACGCAATACATACAGAAAGTGTACGATAAGGCTTTTGAGCTCTTCAACGAGGCTGCTGCACTTGGCTACTCGCCTGCGATATACAATACCGCAGTATGTTACCTCAATGGCAAAGGTGTCGAGAAGGATAGCATAGAAGCATTCCGTAATTTCCGCAAGGCCGCCAACCTGGGCGAGAAAAATGCGCTCCACAACCTTGCAAGCTGCTATATGCGCGGCATAGGAACTGCGAAGAACGACTCCCTGGCAGTACACTACTATACACTGTCGGCCGAACAGGGTTCGGTGATATCACAAGCTATTTTAGGCCACATGTATATGAATGGCAATGGCGTAGCACAAGACAGCATAAAGGGCCTTGAGTGGTATAACAAGGCCATTGAGCAGGATGAGCCCACTGCACTATATGCCTTGGCCGAGGCTATGGAAAAAGAGGATTCCATTGCAGGCTACAGCAAGCGTCAGCTACGCAAACGCCCTACAATAGAGTTCATTACCCGAGCTGCGAAGAACAAACACGCCGAGGCACAATACAAACTGGGGCGTTTCTACGAAGAAGGCACTTATGTAAAGAAGAGCAAGAAAAAGGCCTTCAACTGGTACATGCACGCCGCCAGCCAAGGCCACGCCGATGCAATGGAACGCGTTGGATACTACTACGAGAAAGGCCGAGGTATAAAGAAGAACGAGCATAAGGCAGCCAACTGGTACAGGCTTGCCGAACAGGGAGGCAACGAGCAAGCAAAGAGGAAAATGGACTGGTATAATAAGCTACATTTCTTTAACGAATAACAAAACAGAGCTTTGTCATAAGCGAGCTTTGCAGCAAATAGTCACACGTAGTGCTGCAGCAGTAGCACCGCGTGGGATGCAAAAAGAAAAGCGAGCCAATAACTTTGTAAATATAGAACAATTATGAGCAAATTAAGCATTATTGCATTATTGACAATTTTCTCTATGTCGTGTTTGAATTCATCGGCACAGTTTGACTCCAAGGATTGGGATAAGCAGATAAGACTGACCGAAGTTCGCAACAGGCATAAACCTAAAGGTGTCAGCAGGGGCTTTAGGAGACTGTATAAAAAGGAATATGGCTTGAGTAAGGTGCATTTGCCTTTCAACTCTTTTACAAGCATTTATCCAGGGTATGAAGCTATTCTACTGCACAGAAATGACTACATAGGAACTTGGAGTAACCAGATAGTTCTGACCTCATCGGACGGTAATTGTATAGTCTATATTCCGGTCATAAGCCGGTATGCCGATGCTTGGTTGAATAATAATATTTCAGACGTCAAGGAATTTGTTGCGGTAGATGTCGTGTGCAACAGGGATGATATAAATTATTGGCAAGTAAAGATTTCCGGGGATGATATCAACAGAATAATTGATGAGAATGTAACGGTGTACGAAGATGACTCACACACCGCACAATGTGGAGCCGATGTAATGCTGCTATGCAAATTCCCCTACAGAGAAAAAATTTGCACTAATAGTAAAGAGGGCTATATCTCCATCCACGAGGAGTACCCCCACTACTATACTCTCATTATTTACAAGGAAGGCCACAAGCCCATTAAAATACACATATTCGTTACCGACAAAGGCCTTGACAAGATAAACAGCTACCTATCGGATATATGTGGCTCTTTGAAGTTTTAGACAAACTCAAAGCGATAAACATATAATAAATGTTTTAAAAAGGTTGTACGTCGTACAACCTTTTTTGTTGTTTATACAAAACAGCATTGTTTGTCTTTGTAACATAAATTTAACATTTTTACGACGAACATTAAAGTTTAATTTACGTTATTTGCAGAAAATAGACATACTTCTAAGCAAACGATATTGTCCCCCTGCCTTAGGGGGACGAGCAATGAAGTTGCAGAGGGGGTATTCATTAAAAAACAGAACATTTATGAAAGTAACAGGATTGATTGCAGCGGCATTGCTGCTTTTCTCTGGTATCGGTGCTCATGCACAGGAGACAGAAAATGAGCCAAAGGGTAAGGCCATAGTACAGATATACACAAATTTCCACAGTGGGTTCGGTGTGGTGAATGATGACCGTGGCTTTGAACTCGACCGCAGCTATTTGGGCTATGAATACTCATTTGGCAAAGGCGTGTGCGTGAAGGGCGTGCTTGATATCGGCCAGTCAAAGAATATCGACGATTACCACCACTTCGCCTACATAAAGAATGCTCTTGTAAAATGGAATGTCGGGAACTTTACTCTGCAGGGCGGTATGATTGGAATGACACAGTTCAGCTATCAGGAGAAGTTCTGGGGCTACCGCTACATCTACAAATCGTTCCAGGACCAGTACAAGTTCGGCAGCAGCGCCGACCTGGGTATCTCGGCATCGTGGGAGATTGCCAAATGGATTGAGGCCGACGTTGTAATTGCCAACGGCGAGGGCTACAAGCTGGTGCAGGTGAACGATGGACTACTCTATGGCCTTGGCACTACTATAAAACCATTCAAAGGAATGACATTTCGCCTTTATGCAGGACCCAATGAAGGTGTAAAGGGAGAAAAGGACATCATAAACTATGCAATGTTTGCCGGCTACAAGCACAAATACTTTTCACTTGCAGTGGAGTATAACATCATGCGCAACAACGGCCGTGTCGAGGGGCACAACCTTTACGGATTCTCGATGTATGCAACAGGCACCATCAACAGCTGGCTCGACCTCTATGCCCGCGCCGACGGACTGATGTCGAGCGACGATTGGAACAAGGCAAAGGACGATGTTGCCATCATTGCCGGCGCACAGTTCAAGCTTGGCAAATATGTGAAGATAGCGCCCAACTTCAGGATGAGCATCCCAAGCGCCGACGGACAGGACAACCTGTACTACGGCTACATAAGCTGCTGCTTTGGCATGTAAAACAAAAAGGCAAACGCGCTGTCCTCAATCAAGGATAGCGCGTTTATATCTGAATGGAATCAAACTTCACTATTGCGGTTTCTTCGTCTGCATATGCCACATATCGTGCCCCAGGAACTTCGTGGCATTCACGCGTTCAAAGCCAAGGGATTTATAGAGTGCCTCGGCGCGTGGATTCTCAAAATCAACTATCAGCCCCACCCTTTTGTGTCCCGCGGCAAAAGCCTTGTCGCGCGCAGCCGAGAGCAACGCGCCACCCACTCCGCGGCCACGCCACTGCGGCAACACTGCAAGCGAATCGAGATAGAACTCACCGGCTGAGGTCTCATCCTCCACATTGGGTACATTGCCAAGTTTCTCTACCATGAGTTCAAAAAGTGGTTTGCGCAGTTCCTCCAACCGCGCACCGTCATAGCCGATTATGGCTCCTACAACAGAGCCGTCAACCTCGGCCACCAGCGCATTGCGGTAGCTGTACTGCGACACCTCGCGCGAAGCCAGTTCAGCAAATATCGAGGCCAACGGATGCGTATCGTCATAATGCAGCGCCATAAGCACCACCCTGCCCACCAACGGTGCATCCGTCGCCACCGCCTCGCGTATCTTTATATTTTCTGCTTTCATCTACTAAGATTTTATTCAATCAACGGCAAGATATCCTTTTCAAAAATCTCCCTTGCCATTATGCGGTAATGTGGCGCATAGTGTTCGTTATACAAACGGCTGTGATGCACGGCATAGTGTCCTTCGGCCAACATAGCCGCAATTGCCTTTGCATCGGCATCATAATTCGGCATAGATAGCCCCATTGTTGCAATAATCCCTTCTATCTGCTGCCACTCGGCAGCCCAATGCTCTACCTCGACCGGTTGCACCTCTTTTACGCTACGCAGGAAGCACGACAGGTACTTATCGAATGGAACCTTTCCGCCTGCAATGGTAGCAAGCGCCACACGATAGTAGTCGCCCTTGTCACCGGTAGGCTCATAGAGCATCACATCGAGGTTATCCACAGATGCAAGTTCGTGACGTAGATAGGCTGCAGCTTTTGCGCTGTCAGGCACAATATGTCCTGGACCGAAACGGTCTTGGAAGAAACTCTTGTATATGTCCTGCAGAGTCGATTGCGGATAGTCTGTAAGCATCCTCTCCACGGCCACACGGACAGCGGCCGTATCAACGCACTTTGTCTGCGCGGATGCGCAGACAAAGGCAAATATCAACAGGAATGTATATACCAGACGGCTCATCACTTGTCAATGCTACGCAGTTCATACTCCCTTGAGCCAAGGCCAATGGCAGCAGAGTGCTCAAGTATATGTATTCCGTGACGTGAATTGATGCGTTCGATGAGAGCCGCAGCATCATCACCCTCGCTCGACGGGTAGTTGAACACAAGGTCAACGCAAGCCTGGTCGAGTGCAACAGGGTCAAGCGATGCAAGAATACCCACATCCTTCATCTCAGGGTCGGCAGGGTGCCCATTGCAGTCGCAGTCGACCGACAGGTTGTTCATCACATTGATATAAATCATGCGGCCCTCGAAATATTCGTGTACCGACTGCGCCGCAGCAGCCATGGCCTCAATGAACTTGTCCTGCTCGGCCGTGTGCTTCCATATCAGCTCCTTGTCCTCAATGGCGCCGGCCGAGTGGATATATGCCTTACCGTTTGATGAAGCAATGGCGATTGACTGGTTCTTGAGCACACCGCCGAAACCACCCATCGCGTGACCTTTGAAGTGAGCGAGATTCACAATCCAATCATAGTTGAGCATGTTTGCACCCACAATGTTATACTTTATGTGGGTTGTATCCTGTACAGGAATCTTCACCTCAGCCTCGCCATCGAGCAGGTCAATTGGGGCAATGGCAGTGAAGCCATGGTCCTCGAACACCTTCAGGTGACTCTCGGTCTCGAAACGCGGACCTTTATATGCAGTGTTGCACTCCACAATGGTACCGTTCACCTTTGTTACCAAATCCTTTATAAGCGATGGCTGCAGGAAGTTCTTTCCGCCGGGCTCACCTGTTGAGATTTTCACAGCCACTTTTCCTGTTGGGACAACGCCAAGTGCGTCATATACCCTTACAAGCCCTTCGGGCGAAATGTCGGTTGTCATATAGACTACAGGCTTTTCAGCCACAGCCTCAACAGATTGAGCAGCCTCTTTTTTATTCTCGGTTTTATTACCACACGCAGCAAACGACGTAGTCATCAGCAATGCCACAACATAAATCAAATGTCTTTTCATAGTCATATCCTTTTACCATTCAAACAATCAAGAAACATCATCCGCAGTGGAAGTAGCGCTGTACAAGCTTGAGCATCTCCTCGCGGTTGTCGCCGATGTCGGCTCTCAATGTACGGTCATCGTATGAACGAAGGCGCTTTATTATACCGTCAATCATGGCAGGGCTGAATACATTATACTGTTCGAACACTGCGCGCTGACACTCCAGGCAGTCGGCACTTGCGGCGCAACTGTCGGGCAGCTGTTCAAGCATAGCCAGCTTTGACTCATTCTCCTTTTGATGGATATTGACGTTCACATATGTGCGCTCGGCAATCTCAAGTGCATTCTCAAGTTCAAAGCCATGACGGCAAGCCACCGCAAGGCCGGCTATGAGCTGATAGAGGTCGGCCGAACCATCGGGTGAACGCATCTCCACGGTCTGTTTCATTGATGTATCGTAATTACTTGCGCTCTCCAACGGATTGGCAATGCGGCACATGTCGCTCTTTGCAGCCCAACCGAGCGGTACACGCACCAGCACTGAACGGTTGCGGTCACCCCAACAGATGTTTGTCGGCGCCTCCTGATGAGGCACAAGGCGGAAGTATGATGTAGGGTTAGTGTTTCCGAATGCTGTTATAGACGGAGCAAGCACCATCATGCCGGCAATGGCACGTCGCGCATTCTGCGAGAGTTTGCCCTCACCGTCGAGCATAACATTGGCTCCATCGTTCATAAGGCGCATATGGACATGCAGGCCCGAACCGGCTTTTCCGGCTGTAATCTTGGGAGCGAAAGTCACATCATAGCCATACTTGAAGGCAAGGTTGCGGATAATCCACTTTGCAATCATAAGCTGGTCGGCAGCCTCCTCGGCAGGAACAGGAAGAAACTCAATCTCGTTCTGCTCATACACCATATCGTCGATGGTGAAGTTACCCACCTCGGAGTGTCCATACTTTATCTGTCCACCGGCTTGGGCTATATATGCCATGCATTCGGTGCGGAAATCATTGAATTTTGCGTATGGAGCCGACTCATGGTAACCCTTCTGGTCTGTTGCAGCGAACATTCCGCTGTCGGGAGCAATCACATAATACTCAAGTTCACCCATAGCCTGGAACTGCAGGCCTGTAACCTCATTGAACGCACGACAAGCCTTGCGCAAGGTATTCTCAGGCGAGCTCTCCAATGGTTCACCATCCTTGTTGAAATATGAGCAAAGCATCGACAGCGTAGGAATCTCGGCAAACGGGTCGACAAAAGCCGTGCAGAAACGTGGCAACACGTAGAGGTCGCTGCTGCCGGCCTCAATGAACGGAAAGAGCGACGAGCCGTCTACACGTTCGCCACAGGTGAGAATAGCGTCGAGATATGCAGCACTGTTAATCACGAAGTTCAGTGTCTTGAGCCTTCCGTCACCCGCCGGATACATGAAGTTGACCATCCTTATGCCGTTCTCCTTAATGTATCGCACGATGTCGGCCTTTGCAAACTCACGACAAGGCTTTCCAAGAAAAGCCACAACCCTGTTAGGGCTCATTTCCAATGAAGTATCCATAAGAATAAAATTTTATAACTATTAAAAAAACAACAGCGCGCTGCCGCACTTTGTTATACCGCAAAGTTATCCATTTTATCAATATGGCAAAGTTTTGGAAGCAAAATTTGAATATTTATTGTTAGATTTGCAAAAACCGAAATCACCTTTATGATTATGAAAACACTCCTCTTCATTCTCTTTGCACTGCTGCCGATGCTGGCCGCAGCACAATCCAAGATGTACCGCGGCAATAGCACCTACAGCGGGAACGTACTCTACACTTTCGACGGCAAGCACCTATACAAGGGGAACAGCACATACAGTGGAAACATAATCTACACCTTCGACGGCAAGTACCTGTACAAAGGCAACAGCACCTACAGCGGGAACATCATATCCACCTTTGACGGCGAACACATATACAAAGGCAACAGCACATATAGCGGAAATATCATATGTACCTTCGACGGCGAATACATATACAATGGGAACAGCACCTACAGCGGTGACATACTCTACACTGTCAGCGACAAGCACATCTACCGCGGCCGCAGCACATACAGCGGTAACATACTTTATACAATAACAGGCAGTATCCCCATTCCAATACTAGTGATGCTGATGTAAAGAATCTGGGTTCACTATAAATGAACCCCGATTTATTATAATTTTAAGACAAGCGTAACAATAAAAGAGTCTTTTTAGACATCTTAACCACCTGGGATTGAATAAAAAGAGCTATTTTTAGGCCTGCGAAGGCTACAAAACCGCAGTTTACTTGAGGTAAATGAGGATTTTGGAGACAAGCGTAACAACAAAAGAGCCTTTTTAGTCAATCCACCTACCCTTTCTTTGCATTAATAATATATATTCCCGTCATGGCCAGAAGTGCAGCTATGGCATATTTCCAATAGAACGGTTCACTGAGACACAGGCAAGATGTCACGGCACCGACAACCGGGATAAGTGAATTGAAGATAGCCACCTTACCCACCGGGTTGCAGCTGAGGAGTTTATTATAGAGGGTGAAACCGAGTGTAGAAATACATATAAGCAGGAATAGTATGCCCACTCCGGCAACCGTCACATGCGGCAACGTACCGCCCATAAACAGACCTGGCAACACAAGCATCACACCACCCAGAGCAAGGCTATAGCCTGTAGCCACAAAGACATCGGCATGGCGGCCAAGCCCCCTTGTCATGAGACCGGCAAAAGCAGAGCAGATGGCATTAAGCATTATCATACCATCGCCCATAAAAGTAAATCCACTACCGGTTCCTCCACCAATGTTCAGCACCAGTATTCCCGTAAAGCCAATGACACAACCGACAATTTTAGCCGGTGTAAGTTTGTCACTTTTAAAAAACGCACATGCCAACAGCACGAGCGTGAACACGCCAAGCGAGTTAAGGATTGCCGCCCTTGCCCCATCGCTGTGCGACAGGCCAATATAGAAGAATGCATAGTGTATTGTAGTATTCAGCAATGCATAGCCCGAAAGATAGCCCCACCCCGATGCTTTGTACACCTTCGGGCTCAAACCTTTGAAAAGGGCAATGGCCAGCACAATGAGCCCCGACAAAGTGAAACGTACACCCGCAAAGAGCATCTTACTTGCAGTCATATCCTTGGTTATGCCGAATTCGTCAAAACCAAGTTTTATCAAAGGATAGGCCCAACCCCATGCTACCGCAGCAGTGAGAGCGAAAAGAGCAACCCACACCGGACGCTGAAAGATTGAGAGTTTTGTAATATTCACTTTACTCATATATCAAGAATTTAACCGCGAAG
>JAZRGF010000279.1:0-4084 GCA_045644005.1 Bacteroidaceae bacterium
TTTTTTTTGTGGTCATCTCTGTTCTTTGTTGTTTTAAGTGTGTTTGACTATGGAGTTTCTTTTTGCAAAGATATGCCATAATGATAGGCGAATTCAACTTGCAAATACAATCGAATTCTAATTTGTTAATATTGAATTAAATTTCTCATTTGGTGTGAGATAACCAAGCCTCTTTCCGGGTCTGTTGTTCAACTTGTTCTCAACCCAGGCAACAAACTCATCGGTTATTTCACTGAAGTCCGTTCCTTTGGGGATGTATTGCCTGATGAGACCATTCATATTCTCATTGGCTCCACGTTTCCAAGAATGGAAGGGTTTACAAAAATAGAAAGAAATTTCCAATTTCTCTGCTATTTCCTGATGTTTTGCGAATTCTTTTCCATTGTCTGCCGTTGTTGAATGGCGATAAATAGCAAATCGACTGCCATTTTACTTGGTGTAGTCTGATTTTCAGCAAAAAAGATTTGTTGGTGTTTGTAAAGTTTGTTATCTTTGCAAAAGTGATGTGTTGTATACAAGCCTTTTAGGGATAATATAAACAAAGACAAATATGAAAAGAACAGGACGTAAAAACATTTTGTTATTGATGCTCTTGTCGCTTCTTGCGATGGCATCGTGCACCTCGTACAAAAAGGTGCCTTATATACAAAATAGTGGGGAACTCGAGGTTGCGGCTGGTACAGGGGTGCATGAGGCTTGTATAATGCCTCAGGATATGTTGAATATCACAATCGTGAATCCTCAGAATCCGGAGGTGTCAATGGCGTATAATCTGGTCGTTCCGTCAGAGGCGACCCGCAGTAACACATTGACTTCTCAGCCGGCTTTGCAAAACTATGTTGTCTCTAATGACGGTACTGTGTGTGTGCCAACGCTTGGAACCGTAGAGGTGGCGGGTAAGACTTTGGCCGAGGCCGAGAAGCATATCTACGAGCTTGTAAAAGGTAATTTCAGCACCGCTCCGTCGGTGACAGTACGTTTTGCCGATTTCAAGATATCGGTATTGGGCGAGGTTACCTCTCCAGGAACATATACTATCAAGAATGGTAAGGTGAATGTCTTTGAGGCCTTGGCGCTCGCCCGTGACCTGACAATATGGGGTATGCGTGACAATGTGAAGATAATACGTGAGGATAAGGATGGTAAGAGGAATGTCTATGAGGTGAACCTCAACGATGCCAATATCCTTACTTCGCCTTATTACTATCTGCAGCAGAATGATGTGGTGTATGTTACTCCGAACCAGTCAAAGGCCAAGAACTCAGACGTGGGTTCGTCAACCTCCTTGTGGTTCTCGGCAACATCAATTCTTGTTTCATTGGTATCTTTGATGTATAATATCCTTAAATAAAAACTACTATGCAACAGAATGAGAATAACATAAATCCCATAGTTGAGGAAGAGGGTTTTGATTTTGCTAAAATACTTTCTTATGCAATTGCATATTGGAAACTGATAGTCGTTTCTGTGATAGTATGTGTGGTGGCGGCGTTCTTCTATTTGCGCGTTGCAATACCTCAATATAACGTGACGGCAAAGATACTTCTGCAGGATAAGAGCAAGGGTTCTTTCATGTCATCTGCTGATATGCTTGCCGATTTTGGATTCCAGCAGAAAAATACGAATGCCGAGAATGAAATTGAGGTTATCAAATCAATGTCTGTAGTCCGTGGAGCTGTGGCCAATACGGGGCTGAATGTGTCTTATGCCTTGCCTGGTATCTTCGACAGACCAATATATAAGGAATCAAGTCCAGTCTGGGTCTCATATGGCGTAGATGCGTCGGGTCGTGTTTCGGTTGATTCTTTGGTGAAACTTCTGGATCCGATAAGAATGCATTTCGCTTTTGACGAGAACGGCAATGCGGATATTGAATACAGCTGCTATCCAGATGCGGATTCCAACGATCCCGTGGAGTTCAAGACCAAGATAAGTTCTTATCCATATCTCCTCAAGACGCCGGTCGGGGATTTGTTGGTGGAGAAGAATGAAAATGTACAGGATGCCAAGGGTGAATTGCTGGTGGCAATGTATCCTTTGGAGGCTACGGCTCTTTCATATATGAAAGCGTTGGGCATTGCGCCGATATCAAAGAGCTCGTCAGTTGCTACTATCGGTCTGAATACCTCATTGCCCGCTAATGGTGCGGATTTCATCAATGCAGTCATAGATAACTATAACTATGTAACAACGGAGGAACAACGCAAAGTTGCCCGTAAGACCGAGGCCTTTATCATTGAACGTATCGATTCTTTGAGTAAGGAGCTTGTGGCAATGGAGGGCAGGCTCTCGAATTACAAGAAGCAGAACCAGCTTATAGCTCCTGAGCTGGATGCTCCAGAGGTTGTAAAGAACAAGACTGAATATACCAAGCAGGTTGAGCAGATTGACCTTATGCTCAAATCTTCAAAGTTTCTTAAGGATTTTGTCAATAACCCAAAGAACGATATGAAGGTAATCCCCACAACGTTTGGTCTTACTATAGATCAGTCATTGGTGGCGCTTATCAATAATTATAACAAGGAGGCTGTGGAACTGGTTCAGTTGCAGTTGTCGGCAACTGGTGAAAACCCATTGTTGAAGAGTGCTGTAATGCGTGTCCAGCAGTTGCAGTCCGATCTGAAGGTTGCAATTGATGCGTTTGACAGCTCTTTGCATCTGCAGCGCAAGGCATTGGTAGCCCTGCTTGACGGTTATACAAGCCGTTTCGAGAAATCTCCGGATATTGAGCGTGAACTTATTACCATACAGCGTGAGTGCGAGATCAAGTCTCAGCTTTATGTGATGCTCTTGCAGAAATATGAGGAGAATGCCTTGACACTTGCCGTTACATCTGAGAATTTGAGATGTATCGATGCTCCGTTGCTTACCGGTAAGGTGGCTCCAAAGGGCAGTATGGTGTTGCTTGTCGCATTGTTCCTGGGCTTTGTCATTCCTGTTGTGATAATCTATATACGTGAGTCAATGCGTACCAAGCTTACGGTGAACGATGATGTCACAACTTTGACTAATGTTCCTTGCGTAGGAAATGTGCCTGTAAAGCACTCTGTCAAGGAGAGAAATCAGGCTGTTGTCGTTGCACGTAACAAGAATGACCTTATGGCCGAGGCATTCCGTACTCTCCGAACCAATCTGCAGTTCGTGATGAAGAAGTCTACCGGTAAGGTTGTTATGTTTACTTCAACAACATCTGGTGAGGGTAAGACTTTTGTCGCATCGAATCTTGCCATGAGTGTTGCCTTGCTTGGAAAGAAGGTCCTTCTTATGGGTCTTGATATCCGTCGTCCACGTCTTGCCGAGACATTCGGTTTTGACAGGAATGCCGAGGGTATTACAAGTTATCTGGCTGCAGATGAGAAAGATACTTATATCCTTGATGATGCGATCAGACCTTCTGGAATTGAGAAGAATCTGGATATTTTGGCTGCAGGTATTGTACCTCCTAACCCAGCCGAGTTGCTTTCCCGTACAAATATGGACAAGGCAATCGAGTACCTCAGTTCAAAGTATGACTTCATTGTTATTGACTCGGCTCCTGTAGGTCTTGTTACCGATTCCTTGATTATCAGCCGCGTGGCCGATGCCGTGGTTTATGTTACCCGTGCTGATTATACCCAGAAGGCAGACTTCGGCTTCCTTAACAGTCTTGTTGCCGATGGTAAGCTTGAGAAAGTCTCTTTGGTTGTCAACGGTGTTGATATGAAGAAGAAGATGTATGGTTACGTAGGTCGTTATGGTAACTATGGAGGTTACGGAGGCGATGGCTATGGAGGTTATGTCTCTGATGATGAGGATAAAAAGAAATAACGCTTTCCGATAATCCATAACAGTATTATTTGAATATGAATACCCCTGGAGCATTGCTTTGGGGGTATTTGCTGTTAATTCTACTTTCCTGTATTATTCTTTTAGGTATATCTGATGCTGTGTTATGTAATTTGTTCGGCTCAGTAGCAAAAAGGTGTGGGTGACAAAATATTTGCGGTTGTAATGAAAAAGAGATCCCTCGTCGCTACGCTCTGTCGGGATGACAATTGCGCAATGACAAGCAGAGGTAATCTCTTTAAACGGCACCGTTAAATTC
>JAZRGF010000280.1:0-19806 GCA_045644005.1 Bacteroidaceae bacterium
TTCGTTCCTTACGCTTCTTGCCTGAATAATCAAGCAAGGTTGTACTGCTTGTCTGTAATGGAATGTTGTCAAGGATCTATCGTGCTTGTCCGGTCGTCACCGCGGTAACCGCGTTGCTTCCCGAAAGCGAGTGCAAAGGTAGAGCTTTTTTTTGAACCAGCAAACAATTCCAATCTTTTTTTTCAAAAAAATGCAAGAAAAATTCATTTTACCCCGAAATTGTGTCATTTATTTTAAATTCCGTCTAAATATATCAAATAAAGCATCACTATTGGCACGTTGCAATAAAAAGTTTTTTGCTGAAAATTTCACCACGCCCCCAATCTTTTTCAAAAAAGGAAATCTTTTTTTTGCGCAATGCCGAGTTTGCCGTATCTTTACAATACATTTTATATAATATAAGGAGATGGCATATTCCGACAGTCGCAGATACAAAATAGACAGAGAAACAATTGAACGCATCCTTGACAGTGCAAAAATAGAGGAGGTGGTAGGAGACTTCGTTACATTGAAACGACGCGGAGTCAATTTGATTGGCCTTTGCCCATTCCACAACGAGAAGACCCCGTCATTCACAGTCTCCCCGGCCAAGAACCTATGCAAATGCTTTGGCTGCGGCAAAGGAGGCAATCCTGTACATTTTATAATGGAACACGAGCAGCTGAGCTACTACGAAGCACTCAGATGGCTTGCAAAGAAATACCATATAGAGATCAAAGAGCGCGAGATGACCGACGAGGAGAAACGCGAGGAGAGCATACGCGAAAGCCTTTTTGTCATAAACCAGTACGCGCTGCAGCATTTCATTGACACGCTGCACGAGAGCGAAGAAGGAAAAGCCATTGGCCTCAACTACTTCCGACACCGCGGCCTGCGCGACGAAACAATCAAGAAGTTCTGCCTGGGCTATTCCCTTGAACAGCGCAACAGCTTTGCGCAGAAGGCCGTGACTGCCGGCTACAAGCCCGAACTGATTGCAAAGACAGGCGTGTGTTACAGCACCGACGACGGCCGTTTGGTTGACCGTTTTTGGGGACGCGTAATATTCCCGGTACACACAGTGTCGGGCAAGATAGTAGCATTCGGCGGCCGCATACTACAGAACAACCCCAAGGCTGCCAAATACGTAAACTCGCCCGAGAGCGAGATTTACCACAAGAGCGACCACCTCTATGGCCTCTACTTCTCAAAACAGGCCATAATACAGAAAGATCATTGTATACTCGTCGAGGGTTACCTCGACGTGATATCAATGCACCAGTCGGGAATACAGAATGTTGTCGCCTCGTCGGGAACATCACTCACAACAGGACAGATAAAGCTCATCCACCGCTTTACCAAGAACATCACACTGCTATATGACGGTGACAAGGCGGGAATAAAGGCATCAATCCGAGGTATTGACATGCTCCTGGAGGAGGACATGAACATCAACGTTGTCCTGCTGCCCGATGGCGAAGACCCCGACAGCTATGCACAGAACCACTCGACAGAGGAGTTCGAGCAGTACATCGAGAGGAACAAAGTCGATTTCATACGCTTCAAGACCAACCTGCTGCTCGACGAGGTGGGCGAAGACCCAATACGCCGTGCAGGACTCGTCAGCGACGTAGTAAAAAGCATCGCCGTCGTACCCAACGAAATCCTGCGCAGTGAATACATAAAGAAGTGCAGCGAAATGCTTAACGTAGGAGAGCTGTTACTAGTGAATGAGGTTGCGAAGCTAAGACGGCAGAAAGCCGAAGAGGCCTACAAAAAACAGAGTGCCGACAATGAAAAAAGCACAGAAGAGAACAGCGGTGGCGTGCAGTCACCGGCGATAGATGAATTCCAGCAAAGCCTGATAAACAACTCCACCAACCCGCTACACAACAAGGAGAAAGCCATAATACAGTTCCTACTGAAAAATGGCGGCAAGCTACTGCAGGTACCCGAGGACAAGGAGAGCAACACACCGACATTCACGGAAACAGTAAATTCACACCTGTACTACTCCTTCAGCGATGACGGCATAGAGATGTCGCACCCACTATACAAAAAAATCTTTGCCGAGGCAGGAGAGCATGCAAATGAGACGGACTTCAACCCCGAGAGCCACTTCATGGCACACCCCGATGTTGAAATATCAAAGCTGACGGCAGAACTATGCGGAGAGCGCTATTTCCTGAGCAAGACATTCGCAGAGCAAGCCGGCGATGAGCATAACGAGCAGGCTGTAATGTTTGAGCAGACCACACGTCTGGCCATTGCTTACAAATTGAGTATTGTGGACGAGCTGCTGAAGGAGACTATGGGAAAACTTAAAAACCCGGCAGTTTTGGCCGACCCCGCAGCACTGCAGGAAGCCATGGAAGATTTCAAATACCTAAAAGAGACACAAGGCGCACTGAACGACGTGCTCAAAAGCTACGGATTTGGCAATGTTGCCCTTAATACTTAAGGAGCAACCTCATACGCGCACACGTATATAAATAAGGTATAAAAATGTATTTTGAAGATTAAAAATAATTGCATACATTTGCAACATACACAACACAAATAAAAACAGACAGCCTATGAAACATCGCGTATAATCTTGTACGCACATTTTAGACATATTGAAAAAGCGTTTAGCATTATTCTTTCTTCCTAAAAGTTTGGCGACTTATAAGTTCAAGATGAATAATAGCATAAATGCTCGCGCTTCATTGCGCGGGCTTTTGGTTATTACTTGAACGAGGTCACGCCAAACACCTTAGGAAGATAATATGCCGAAAGTACCGCGTTTTTTTATGTGCGTAATTCTACACAAACCAAGGTACAACGGAGTAACCCGAAAAGCCGTAAAATGAGTAGGGGGAACCTTTAAAAAACGTGTGTTACATATGAAAACAAAATTTATCTTCATCATATTAATGCTTATCTATACATACAACTCTGTTGCACAAGAACTACATTTAAAATATTGTTTAAAAGGAGAGCCTTGTAATATCAAAACCGGGAAAGTACAAAAACAGGCTCCCAGTATCGGAGATTTTACCATTAATGGAGACAAAATAGTTATTGACGGCGATGTATATGTGCTTGCAGATAAACAAAACGGATGTTTTCTATATCAAGGACCAACAAGAAGTTTAGAACATGAGTCAAATGGTGACATTGTTCATATAACACCGACCATCATAACCGATCAAAAACTTAGCAATGTTCAATTATACATAACTATTGAACACACTAAATTCACTGAGGATTCATATATGACTAATGAAAGAATGCATTTGATGGACATACCATCATTTAATGCATTATATAACCAGACAAGCTACACAAACAACAATGTTAATTTTTTAGAAAATCAAATAAAAACATCATACAATAAAAACAATTCTTACACTAAGAAAAACAATGAAAGCAGATATGGTTATATAGACTGTCACTTATGTCTTGGTTCTGGCATATGCGAAACCTGTAACGGTAGTGGATTACAGCAATCAATGACAACTGATAGGATTCCTTGTGCAAATTGTTTGAGAGGAGAAAATGGGATACGGACTGGCAAATGTCACCTTTGCAAAGGTACGGGTAAAGTTTATGGCTTAAAATAACCTTAACCAAGCAAACAGGTTGCACCGCATGGTGCAACCTGCCTTATTTTAAAACCCTGTCATTTCGAAAGAGCAAAGCGACTGAGAAATCTCAACTACCTCTGTTCAGATTTCTCGCATACGCTCGAAATGACAATGAACGGGCATGACAAAAAGTTTTCACCTATTCCTCAGCAGATTCATGAACTCCTCGCGGGTTTTTGCCTGGTTGAAGGCACCACAGAAATCGGACGTGGTGGTAATGGAGTTCTGTTTCTTCACGCCGCGCATCTGCATGCACATGTGCTGGGCCTCAACAACAACCATCACACCAAGCGGGTTAAGAGTCTTTTGGATACACTCCTTTATCTGCAGCGTAAGCCTCTCCTGCACCTGCAGGCGGCGCGAATAGACCTCCACAACGCGGGCAATCTTGCTAAGGCCGGTAATATAGCCGTTGGGAATATACGCCACATGTACCTTGCCAAAGAAAGGCAGTATATGATGTTCGCACAAAGAGTAGAAGTCGATATCCTTTACAATCACCATCTGGCTATAATCCTCCTTAAACATGGCTCCGCGCAATATCGCCTCGGGATCCTCGTAGTAACCAGCAGTAGTGTCAAGTATGGCACGCGCCACACGGTCGGGGGTCTTCAGCAACCCCTCGCGTTCCTTGTCCTCACCAATGAGTTCCAGCATCCTGCTACAACACTCCTTCAGGCCCTCAATACGTTTTTCTCTATCTTCCCCACTCATTTTTAAATCAATAAGGCAGGTTTATCAAACATTTCTTCACCGAAATCTCCTTAAATTTCTTTGTCGCCCTGAGGCGATACATCAAGAGTTCCGCCTCTTCGCGTGTACGAAAATCGCCATACTCGCATGTACGTACCGGCGATTCAAAGACAACGTACACCTCGGCACCGGGATAGTTGGCACGCATATACTCGGCCATTGCCTTGGCCTCTTCGCGGGCCTGAGCCGAGTTGTTTCCCGAATAGACCAGTACCCTGTAGCCCTCAACCTGTTTCACCTGACCATCGGCCATTGACCCCATGAGAGCTGTGTGCTTCTCGGGTTGGCTTACACGCACCTTACCCTCGCCGAAAGCATAGCTCTCGATTTCGGAAACAATATTGCTCTGTGCCCCCGCACCGAGGACACAGAACAATACAAATATAAGCATTACAATGCGTTTCATCATTACTTGAATGCGTCGATGATACCCTTGAAATCAGCAACCTTGAGAGCCGCACCACCAATGAGACCACCATCTACGTTAGGATTAGCGAAAAGCTCCTTTGCATTGCTTGGCTTGCAGCTACCACCGTAGAGAATAGAAGTGTTCTCTGCAACCTCGTTGCCATACTTCTCGGCAATAGTTGAACGGATGTAAGCGTGGATCTCCTCGGCCTGCTCAGGAGTAGCTGTCAAACCAGTACCGATAGCCCATACTGGCTCGTAAGCAAGGATAATCTTTGAGAAATCCTCGGCAGAAAGATCGTAGAGTGAACCTGCGAGCTGCTCGTAAACGACCTGGTTCTGGATACCCTGATTACGCTCCTCAAGAACCTCACCGATGCAGAAGATAGGTGTCAAACCGTTAGCGAGAGCCAACTGAACCTTCTCCTTGAGAATCTCTGCTGTCTCGCCATAGTATGCACGACGCTCAGAGTGACCAAGGATTACATACTTTGCACCTGTAGATGCAACCATAGAAGCTGACACCTCACCTGTGTAAGCACCTGATACCTTGTCGGCACAGTTCTCGGCACCAACACCAATGATAGCCTCGTCAACGATAGGAGTTACCGATGCAAGGTGGATGAAAGGAGTACAAATCACCACATCACAGTTTGGCTTGTCGGCAGCAAGCGCCTCGTTAAGTTCCTTTGCAAGAGCAATACCCTCCTGGAGATTCATGTTCATCTTCCAGTTACCTGCAACAATGTTTTTTCTCATTTTACTAAAATTTAAAGGTTTATATTAATTAAAATCACTTGTTTCATTTTCAGCAGCACGTTTTGCATCCATGCGTCGCAACGCGCGACGGCGCCTCCACAGGCCAAAGAGCCAAAGAATCACATCCAGCAGCAACAGCAGGAACAGCACCCCCGAGAGCGCCGTAACCCAAAAAGGCCATCCTTTCATTGTTCCAAGGAACGACCACTCTACATCAGGCATCACCGTACGCGAACCATCAAATATCTCCATTGCGGGTATATCGGCAGCCGCCCATTTACCCACTACAACACCATCCTTCAACAGCAACAATCCCGGGTTGGCGCGAAGCATGGAGCGGAGCATTGCCTTCTCGCCCCAATAGACCGGATATTCGGCACCCGTACGCTTTGTCCATTGGAGCACCTCGGCACCATAGGACGACGACACCGCACAAAAGCGCATGCCATTTTCCATGCAATAGTCATACAGATCATTGACCTTGTCAATATGAGTGACCGACGCTGTCTCAACATCCTCAATCACGACAATGCAGACATAGCCCGTATCGGCAAGCAATTCGTCGGCAAACTCAATATCGTTGTCCCAGTCAAGAATAGAGAAGTTACCAATCTCCGGCTCTGTACCTGGAGCCACAAGCACCTCGGTATAACCTTCGAGCTCCCATTCACCACTCACGACAGAATCGGCCGGGAAATAGAAGATATCATCTTCGCCCACTTTATGACAAATTGCCATCTCCTCGTACACATCGGGGACATACTTAACCTTTGAACGCAAATCACCGCCCACTGCATAAGGGCCAAAATCAATCAAAGGAAGATGCGAAAGACACATTGCCTGCAAACCGAATATATACACCCAGGAGAAAAGCACAAGTATCCAACGCGTATTGCGGCTCAAGTTACCAACAAAGAGCGACCGCCCCAAAAAAGACGCAACAGCAAACAGCAGCAGAACAACATTCTTTACAAAAGTCGCCCCATTGGACATCACTATCGACTCCCCAAAGCAGCCACAGTCACTGACAACATCCGTAAGCCACAGAAAGAGCGAAAATGGAGTGAACAGCAACATCATGAACAATGCCGCAAAAGAGACAAAGGCACGATAGACACCCACAAAAAGATACAATCCAAGCAGGAACTCCAGCGCAGCCTGTGCCAGAGCGGCAGCAAGCAACACATCGTCGGACATGGCGGGAAGCGACAAGGCGTAGACATACTCCTGCAACTTGTGCACACCCCCGACAGGGTCGACAGCTTTCAAAAAGCCCGACAACAACAACACCAACGCAAGCAACCAACGGCAAGCATTGACGAAGACAATCAACCCTCTCCTATTCCTGTTCGGCAACACCATTCTTTATCAATGCAAAAACAGCATAGTTAATCATATCCATGTAGTTGGCATCAATACCCTCGGACACCTTTGTAACGCCACCAAGCTCCTCTATCTGCTTCGTGCGCCATATTTTTGTGAGTATGAGATCCGTGTACGAAGTGGTACGCATTCCGCGCCAAGCCTCGTTGTAGTCATGGTTTTTCTTCTTCATCAGCTCAAGGGTCTCCTTTGCCTTGATGTCATACAAAGCCATAGCCTCGTCGGGGGTGATGTCGCAAGCATCGGCATACCCTTTCTCAAGCTGCACAAGAGAGATAAGACCATAGTTGACAATTCCTATGAATTCGGGAACTATACCCTCGCCCACCATATTCTCGGCACCGGTCTCAAGATTACGTATACGCTTTGCCTTAATGAATATCTGGTCAGTAAGCGACTCGGGACGCATTATACGCCACGATGCACCATAGTCATACAGCTTTTTGCTGAACAAATCACGGCACACAGCCAACACCTTCTCAAACTCCCTGTTCGTATTATTTGCCATATCTGAATTCATTTATTTTGCTTTTGGATATTTACGGAACCAGCTGCCAACCTTCAGTTTGATGACACCAAAGAGAGCCTCGCTAAAAATTCCGCCACTCATTTTGGATGTTCCAAGTACCCTGTTCACAAAGATTACAGGCACCTCCTTTATCTTGAAGCCGCACATGTGGGTGGTAAACTTCATCTCAATCTGGAACGCATAGCCCTTGAAGCGTATCTTGTCAAGCTCCATAGTCTCCAACACCCTACGCCTGTAGCAATTGAAACCCGCAGTGGTATCACACACCGGCAGACGGGTGATGAAACGCACATATTTGGATGCGAAGTAAGACATGAGCACGCGCCCCATAGGCCAGTTCACCACATTCACACCGGTAATGTAACGGCTGCCGATGGAGAGGTCATACCCATCTTTGGCACATGCCTCATAGAGCAACGGTACATCCTTGGGGTCGTGGGAGAAGTCGGCATCCATCTCAAAGATATACTCATACCCCTTCTCAAGCGCCCATTTGAAGCCGGCAATATAAGCCGTTCCAAGCCCCAACTTGCCCGAGCGCTCTATCATATGCACCCTACCGGGATATTTTGCCATAGCCTCCTTGACTAAAGCCGCAGTACCATCGGGCGACCCATCGTCAACCACAAGCACGTCAAAGCCATGCTCAAGAGCAATGAGCGCATCTATCATGCGCCCAATGTTCTCTTTCTCGTTATATGTAGGAATAATTATTACACTGTCATTCATAATCGTAAATTGACCTCGCTACAACTTACAAAGTTATATGAAATAGAGTAAAATTTCAAATCAATGGTTAAAATAATATTTAATTTATATATAAAACAGCGCAGCGCAGACCTTTTTTGCCGTTATTTCATTTTTTATCACTATATTCGCAACCGATTCCAAAAGACAAGAAACAGTGAAGAACGACAAGAAATTATTCATAGAGACATATGGTTGCCAGATGAACCTCGCCGACAGTGAAGTCATTGGTTCAATACTCAAGGTTGCGGGCTATAACGTCTGCGAGTGCATTGACGAGGCCGACCTTATACTACTGAACACCTGCTCGATACGCGACAACGCCGAGCAGAAGATTTATGGCCGTCTGGACCAGCTCAACGCAGCGCGCCGTGGCAAAAGCACCATGATTGGCGTGGTAGGCTGCATGGCCGAGCGTGTAAAGGAGGAACTTATCAAAAGCTACAAGGTCAACATTGTGGCAGGCCCCGACACCTACCTCTCACTCCCCGAACTGATTGCACAGGCCGAACTGGGCCACCCGGCAATGAACATTGAACTGTCGACCACCGAGACATACCGCGACATCATCCCCATGCGCATATGCAGCGGCAAGGTATCGGGTTATATATCCATTATGCGAGGATGCAACAATTTCTGCCACTACTGCGTTGTCCCCTACACACGTGGACGCGAGAGAAGCCGCGACGTGCAGAGCATCCTGAACGAGGCCGATGACCTTGTAGCAAAGGGATTCAAAGAAATCATACTGCTGGGACAGAATGTAAATTCTTACCATTTCATCGCAGAAAACGGCGAGGAAACGACATTTCCCCAGCTGTTGCGCCGCGTTGCACAGCACACCCCGCAGACACGCATACGCTTCACCACATCGCACCCCAAGGACATGAGCGACGACACCCTGCGCGTAATAGCCGAAGAGCCCAATGTATGCAAGAGCATCCACCTGCCCGTGCAGAGCGGAAGCAGCACAATGCTCAAGGCGATGAACCGCAAATACACACGCGAGTGGTACCTCGACCGCATTGAAGCAATACGCCGCATAGTACCCGACTGCGGTATCTCCACCGACATCATCGCCGGTTTCTGCGGCGAGACCGAAGAGGACCACCAGCAGACACTCTCGCTAATGAGACACTGTTCATATGACGCAGCATTCATGTTCAAATACTCCGAGCGCCCCGGCACATTCGCCAGCCGCCACATGAAGGACGATATTGAGGATTGCGAAAAGGTGCGCCGCCTTAACGAAATCATCACCTTGCAGCAAGAATGCTCGGCCAACAACAACCGTCAATGCATAGGGCACACATATGAAGTGCTCATCGAGGGTACTTCAAAACGTTCAAAGGAGCAGTTCTATGGCCGCACCGAACAGAACCGTACAGCGGTGTTCGACCGCAAATGTTACAAGATTGGAGATTTTGTAAAAGTAAAGATCAACGGCTCCACTGCCGCAACACTACTGGGCGAAATCGTTGATTGACACAATAAAAAGAGTAGCGATGCCCGCGGGCATCGCTACTCTTTTTATACCAATTTACTGAATATATCATTTTTTCAATTTCTTCTCCATGCGCTCGGCATAACTCTCACGGCTACCCTCCACAGGCAAAATGAATGCCAATATCAGATAGAAGAGCACCGGAGCGCCCACACCCGCAAATGCAAGCACAAGCCAAAGAAGACGTACAAAACCTACATTCCAACCGAAATAGTCGGCGACACCGGCGCATACACCGGCAATCTTGCTATTTTTTGAACGTACCAACTTTTTCATGACACATATTATTTTTCAGGAACAACAATCCACAATATGATATAAAGAATTGCTCCTGCTCCAAACAACAGGGCAATGAACCAAACCAGGCGGACAAGCTTTATATCCAGTCCAAAAAAATCGGCAACTCCGGCACATACACCGGCCAGCATCTTGTTCTGTGAAGAACGGTACAGTTTATTCATTGTCTAAATCTTTAATTTATCGTTTCGGAGTGCGAAATTACTAAAAAATCTGCCACCAAAATGTTAAAAAATGTGATTTTTGTCAATTTTGGAGGTAAAAATCAAAAACAAGAGAACAATTTCGCCACAAATAGTATATTTTTGTAACATATTTAGGAGAAATGTGCTCCTGCGAAACGTAAAACAAAAAAACAATGACCGCAATAACCCACGACAAATGCCCGTTATGCAAAAGCAGCGCCATCATAAAGCGCTTTGCCTGCATTGACCAATTTGCTACAGGAGAAGAATTCGACATTTTCGAATGCAGCGATTGCGGACTTGCTTTTACCCAAAATTTTCCCGATGAAAAGGAGGTTGACAGATATTATGAATCGCCGGCATACATATCCCACAGCAATACAAACAAAGGTATTGTAAACCGTGTGTACCACCTTGTACGCAAGATAATGCTACGCAAAAAGGCACGCAGGGTAGAACAGCTCACCGGCTTCAAGAACGGCAGATTGCTGGACTATGGTGCCGGCACCGGACACTTTGCCCGCCTAATGGAAAGCAGGGGATGGGATGTAACAGCAATTGAAAAGAACGACAAGGCACGCGAACTGGCAGCAAGAGAGTTCGACTTTAATATGCTGCCTGTGGAGGCGCTGGCAGCAATCAAGGACAAGGAGCTTGACGCTGTCACAATGTGGCACGTCATGGAGCACATACAGGAGCCCGACAACATGTGGCGTGAGCTACACCGCATACCCGCCGACGACGGCATTGCCATAATTGCCCTGCCCAACAGCATCTCATACGATGCACTCAAGTACAAGGAACATTGGGCTGCATATGATGTACCCAGACACCTGTGGCACTTTACCCCCGACACCATTGCACAATGGGGCGGCAAACACGGGTTCACACTTGAAAAGCAATACACAATGCCCTTTGACGGTTTTTACATATCAATGCTGAGCGAGCAGTACAAAGGCACTCGCCTGCACACCATAAGAGGATTTTGGAACGGCTTCAAGGGCTGGGTGGCACAATGGCACAGAAGCAGTGCCAGCAGTTCCATAATATACGTATTCAAGAAGAAAAGATGAAGAGACCTATTTTCAACATACAGACTGCGAGCGTATACATAAGCACAACACTTGTGTTGCTGCTTCTTGGCATCATGGGCATACTGCTGGTCGGCGGCCAGGCTGTATCAAAGAACATAAAGGAAAATTTCAACATGACCGTTGTCATAGACCGCACGGTCGACGAGGCTGCAATACTCAAACTGCAGAAGAACATAGAGAGGAAGGAGTATATACTTGGAAGCAGATATATCTCAAAGGAGGAGGCGCTGGAGGAGGCGAAGGCAAACCTCGGCACAGACCCGCTGGAACTGTTGGGCACAAACCCATATGAGGCTGAGATTGAGTTGAATCTAAAGAAAGAGTTCTCGAGCGTGGAAAAGATGGAGCAGATTGAGAAAGAACTGCTCAAGAACAAGGAGATTGCGGAAATCATCTACCACAAAGGACACATTGATACCGTAAACCGCAACATAAAGAAAGCCGCGCTGCTGCTGCTTACGCTATTGGTGCTTCTCACCATCATATCGTGGTCACTGATAAGCAACCTTGTACGCCTGTCGATATACTCAAAGAGGTTCCTGCTGCACACAATGAAACTTGTAGGTGCAACATGGGGCTTCATAAGACGCCCGTTCCTGCTGCACAATATGTGGATTGGCCTTGCCGCCGGAATCATCGCAAACGCTCTGTTGGGAACCGCTATATATATGATACAGCAGCACGCACCCGAAATGGCACAGTTGCTGCCAATGAAGGAACTTGCATTTGTAGGCGCCACAGTAGTGCTGTTCGGTATTGTAATATGTACCCTGTGTGCATTCCTCTCAGTGAACCGTTTCCTGCGCATGCGTAACAATGACCTCTATTTCATTTGATATAACAACGTATAACATAAAATCATGGATAAACAGAACTTCGCATTCGGAAAATGGAACTACATACTGCTTGCAGTAGGTGTAGCCGCCATCATCCTTGGCTTTGCACTAATGACCGGACCCGGTTCCACCGAGACGCACTTTGAACCGGAGATATTCAGTTTCAGAAGAATAAAGTTGGCACCGTGCATCTGCTTCTCGGGATTCGTGTTTGTAATCATAGCCATCATGTACAAGGCAAAGAAAAAATAAACTCATAACAATATGAACATTCTAGACACTATCATCATTGCCATCGTAGAGGGATTGACAGAATTCCTGCCTGTTTCATCGACCGGGCATATGATTATCACCCAAAACATTCTGGGTGTAGAAAGCACACCTTTTGTAAAGGCATTCACCTTTATAATACAATTCGGCGCCATTCTCTCTGTCGTAATCCTCTATTGGAAGCGCTTCTTCAAGCTCAACCGCACCCCGGCACCCGAAGGCGCCGGCGCATTCAAGCGTTTCCTGCATAAATATGATTTCTATTGGAAACTGTTCGTGGCATTCATCCCGGCAGCAGTGCTTGGCCTCCTGTTCAGCGATGCCATCGACGCAATGCTTGAGAGCGTTGTGGTTGTGGCCGTAACACTTATCCTGGGTGGTATATTCATGCTCTTCTCGGACCGCATCTTCAACAAGGGCAGCGAAAAGACCGAGCTCACCGAGAAGCGCGCATTCTGCATCGGACTCTTCCAGTGTATTTCAATGATACCGGGTGTGTCACGTTCAATGGCAACCATCGTGGGTGGTATGGCGCAGAAGCTCACACGCAAGGCCGCTGCCGAGTTCTCATTCTTCCTTGCGGTGCCCACAATGCTTGCAGCAACGCTGTCCAAGATGTTGAAAATATTCACCGAGGAGAACGGTGTGCAGATATTGAAAGAGAACCTCGACACACTTATTATTGGAAACGTCGTGGCATTCATTGTCGCAATGCTTGCAATAAAGTTTTTCATAAGTTTTGTAACAAAGTACGGTTTCAAGGCATTCGGATGGTACAGAATCATCGTTGGCGGTGTCAACCTGGCAATGCTCCTGACCGGGCATAACCTCACTATAGCATAATGGATTTTGTTGCAGGAGAGATAATACCGATAAACAAACCCTATACTTGGACGTCGTTCCAGATAGTAAACAAGATACGCTACAGCCTTAGCCGTAAGTACGGCATCAAGAGATTCAAGGTTGGACACGCGGGCACACTCGACCCATTGGCGTCAGGCGTATTGTTGCTATGCACCGGAAAGGCGACCAAGAGAATCGAAGAGTTGCAAAGCCACACAAAGGAGTACGAGGCAGAGATAATGCTCGGTGCCACAACACCATCGTTCGACATGGAGCATCCGGTAGATGCGACATATCCCTATGAGCACATCACAAGGGAGATGGTAGAGGAGACACTGAAGCAGTTCGTCGGCGACATTGCCCAACGCCCCCCACTCTTTTCGGCCTGCAAGGTAGATGGCAAGCGCGCATATGACCTTGCAAGAAAAGGCAGCGATATGCAGCTCGAACCCAAGCAGATACGCATAGACTCGATAGAACTGCTGGAGTGCGAGTTGCCAAAGATAAGAATACGGGTTGTCTGCGGAAAGGGAACCTACATACGCTCGTTGGCACGCGACATTGGCGCAGCACTGAACAGCGGAGGCTACCTTACCGACCTTGTACGTACCCGCATCGGAGAGTATAAACTTGAAAATTGTATAACACCGGACTCGTTCCAAGAATGGCTTGAAAAACAATGAATCCAATTACAGACGAACATTTCAGCATTAGCGGACAGCACATGAAGCTGTCGCAGTTCAAATACAAATTACCCGAGGAGCGCATTGCGCTCTACCCGGCAGCTTGCCGTGACGAATCGCGCCTGCTTGTCCTCCACAAGAAGACAGGCGAAATTGAACACCGCATCTTCAAGGAGGTAATCAACTACTTCGACGAGAAAGATGTCTTTGTTATGAATGACAGTAAGGTGTTCCCCGCGCGCCTCTATGGCAACAAGGAGAAGACCAATGCGTTGATTGAGGTATTCCTGCTGCGCGAGCTCAACGAGGAGTTCCGTTTGTGGGACGTGCTTGTTGACCCAGCCCGCAAGATACGCATCGGCAACAAGCTCTACTTTGGCGAGGACAACTCAATGGTAGCCGAGGTTATAGACAACACCACATCACGTGGTCGCACACTGCGCTTCCTCTACGACGGCCCGCACGACGAGTTCAAGAAGGCGCTTTTTGCCCTTGGTGTGGCACCACTGCCCGAGGATTTCAAGCGCCTGCGCAAGGAGGAGCCAGAGGATTTGGAGAATTTCCAGACCTACTTTGCAAAGAAAGAGGGTTCGGTAACAGCATCGTTCGCCGGTCTGCATTTCACACGCGAGCTGATGAAGAGAATGGAGATCAGAGGCATTGACACCGCATTTGTAACAATGCACACCGGCCTTGGCAGTTTCCGCGAGATTGACGTTGAGGACCTCACAAAGCACAAGATGGACAGCGACCTCATAAGCGTTGACACCGATGCAGTGCAGACCATCAACAAGGCAAAGGCCGAAGGCCGCAGAATATGTGCAGTAGGAACAGCCGTTCAGCGCGTGCTGGAGACTGCAGCCCTCACTGGCGGAATGCTCAAGGAGTACGATGGCTGGACAAGCAAGTTCATCTTCCCCGAATACAACTTCCAGGTTGCCAACAGCATGATTGCAAACTTCTACGCACCATACTCAACAATGCTCATGCTCACCACTGCATTCGGTGGCTATGACAACGTGATGAATGCATACCAGGTTGCGCTCGACGAGGGTTACCGCTTTGGCCTCTACGGCGACGCAATGCTCATCATTGACTAAGCAGACACAATGGCAACGGTATACCTTGGTTTAGGAACAAATATAGGTAACAAAAAGGAGAACCTTACGCGAGCGATAGAAACCCTATCGCTCGCGCTTGGTCACTACACCGCACTCTCCACCTTCATGGAGACTGCACCATGGGGCTTTGAGAGTGACAACACTTTCCTCAACTGCGTGGCTGCATTTGAAACCGAATTGTCGCCGATGGAACTGCTCGACACAACAGAGATGGTTGAGCGTGAAATGGGGCGCACAACAAAATCAAGCGGCGGCACATACCACGACCGCGTCATAGACATCGACATACTGCTCTATGGCAACGAAACCATTGGAACAGCCCGGCTCACCATCCCCCACCCTTTGATGCACCTGCGCGACTTTGTACTTGAACCGTTGGCCGAGATTGCACCCCATGCCATCCACCCCACAAGCGGCAAAAGCATTGGACAGCTAAATACAGAATTTAAAAAGAAAATATAAACAAAGACGTTCAAGTTTCCTCTTTAATCAACAAACACAAATAACGTGAGTTCGATATAAGAATTTATACTAAATTTAGCGTTTTTTGTCATCTCTCACGTACGTTCGAGATCTCGTTTTCGCAATATTTTGAGATTTTTCGGGCATGCCCTCAACAACACGTCTCGTCGCTATGCACCATCAAAATGACAGGTTCGCGATTTGGTTTAGCTTATATCCAACTCACGTTAAATAAGAGAAGAGCATATTCATCAATTAGAAGCGAATCTTTGATTATATTCATTCGGCAACATCATTCAATTCCTCTTTATAATATTTCAAGAAATTATGACCGAGAATCTTTGATATCCTTATTAATAACAGAGTATCAATACTTTCTCTTTTAAATATGTTGTAAACATTACTTCGGTCACAATGAAGTTGCTTTGCAAACCACGATGGCGACCTACCCTGTTCATAAAAGACTGACTCAATAATCTTCCCGATATGTACCATATTGTCTGGTAAGTATCACTTTCTCCCCCTAAATGATACCTTTGCCACTATTATATAACAATAAGGCGCGGGAGTTATCACAGATACCCGTTCAACAGTGTAAGGCTCTCGCATTGCCCATTGTCGCTGAAACGAGCAACGCGAAAAAGTCCCACGCCGATATGTAATACAATATAGACCTTTATTAAAAATAAAGGTTACAAATACATACCTATGAGACATTTACGGTTGCTTTGTTTTTGACGACAATTAAGAATTTGCGAGATTCTACACTATCAAAACCAAAGTGTTTGTAAACGCCTTTGTAAAAAGCCCCTTGTAGAGCACTACAAATGTAATCTGTTTTTTCTTATATTTCACACACCGTCACACTTTATTTTAAAAAACAATCTTTGTGTGCAATTTTTTTCAACGAAACGTGTAATTATACAAACCAGCTTTTCTTTAATAAGATTTACCGATCATATACATTCGCAGCATGTTAACTAAAAATTAAGGAATATGAAAAAATGGTTTATTTTATTAATTAGTGTTGCATTGCTTACAAGTTGTAGCACAACAAAGGTTCTACCGACACAAAGCGCCAACACGACGTATAGAATTGGCGATGTTTATAACCAAAATGGTGTTAAAGGCATTGTTGTTGATGTTGACAACACAGGCAAACATGGTATAATAATGTCTATCGGTTCTTCTGATGCAAGATGGATTGCGAGCAATGATTTAAAGTTTGAAACAACTTCGTTCTACGAGGACGATGGAGCAAAAAATATGGAAGTCATTGCTAAATACATTAAGGACAACAACAAATCCTGGGCAGACTTTCCACTGTTTAATTGGGCTAGGTCTCTAGGCGAAGGTTGGTATATTCCTTCCAAAGAAGAGGCCTTGAAAATATGGAAAAACATCAATGGAGGAACAATGACCTATAACAAATCAACCTTCAAGAAATTTGATGAGAACCAGCGTAGATATGGAGGCGACAACCTTGTTGACACAAGATTCTATATTGGTAGCAAACAACCATGGTATTGGTATACATCTACTGAAGCAGAAGAAGGAAACGTCTACTCCGTACAATTCAAGCAAGACTTTAAAAGCCAATTAATAGTAGGTTTTAGCGCAACAATTGATGCCTTTCCTGCAGTTAAGAAACCTGCATTTGGAAATCTGTATAAATCACGCGCAATTTATAAATTCTGATTATGAAATCTTTTTTTACTTTAATTGTCATGTGCTGTATATGTATTACAGCACATGCTCAATATGACAATGTTAAAAAAGGCGAAATAATTGACATCAACGGAGTAAAAGCAATAGTTTTTGAAACTTATGGCAACGGACATGGGCGAGCTCTAGCAGCAAAAGCCATTAGAGGCAAAGAAAAACTATGGTGTATAAATAAAGAACACTTACCGCTGTTGGATATGACAAATGAAAACGGTGCCATAAATACACAACAGATTTATAATTATTGCATGGAAAATAGAATTCCTGTCTCCAATTTTCCTTTATTTGAATGGTGTCAAGAATTAGGAGAAGGATGGTATATACCATCCTCGAAAGAACTGGAATCATTTGTTGACTTCTATTTTGGCAATGACCAGGCATTGGATTGGGAAGAAGACGAAGAGATGGAAGCAGCAGAAGAACTATCTCCTAAAATCATAAATGAAAAAATTCTTTCTGCTGGTGGATATCCATTTTCAGGTGCAATCTTTGCCGGATCAATACATGCAGGTGGTATCGCTACTTCGTCAAGAAATGAAAAAGGAGAAATATTTGTATACCAATACAACGAGAAGAAAAAAATATTCCAGTTTAAAGAAGTCGCCCCTTCCAAATTAGGTAAATACGTTATTGGACGTGCATTCTATGATTTCTAATTGAATTTTATTATGAAAAAGGTCTTACTGTTTCTCTGCTTAATTCTAATATGCATATCGGCAACATCACAAGACACTAAATATAGAAGAAGTTCCTTATATTCTATACTTATAAGCCATCCTGACCTGGAGTTTGGTAAGGATATTGATACTGTATTCAGAAGAATTCCAATACCTGAGAAATTTGATGATCATAACCTCAAAATCAGAACTATAAAATTCGGGATTCTTAAAAAAAACGATAACACAGAAGAAGAGAATGTCCGTGCTTTCATTGAGACTTTCAATAGTAAAAACGAACTTGCCAAAAGATTAGTATCAAAGTGGTTCAACAGAAAATCGAAAAGAGGTGAAGATGGCACTTTTGACACAAATCTGATAATTGAAAGAGGTTTGTATGATGCAGACTATTTTGATGCCCAAATTGCCAATCTATCTATCCGTGGACAAAGTCTCTTGGCTGATGCAGGTGAAGAACTTATAGGAAATACATACGTACTGTTCAGCGACATAAAATATGTTGACAAGGAAGAAACGGCAGGAGTAATAGGAGCCGCAATAGCAATTGGTGGAGGTGTCGTTTCAAGTTTCACAGGCGGTCTGACCAGTATCGCTATTTCAGCAGCAACCGATTTGGCTGTAGACGTGGCAGACAAAATCTCGGGTTTCAAAGTTTCCATCACCTCATATCTATATAGATTGGAATGGAACGAGGAGATTGCCAATACTTTTTACAACCAATACTATATCAGCTCGCCAGACATTGAAAAGAAAAAAGCATATGAAAACGAGCGGAACTTGTTTAAATTAAAGTTCATCGGCAGCCATAAAATAGTCACCAACAAAACAACAATGGCAGGTGTAGTGAACAAGCACGACATGATACGCAAGGTTTGCGAAAGAGCCATTGATAAAAACATAGCACAGCTACAACGTAAATACGAGGAATTTCGAGTAAAGACACCCTTATTCTCAGTTGAACCTTTAGCTGCCAAGATCGGACATAAAGAAGACATTGATGAAAATACACGTTTTGAAGTTCTTGAACGCATAGAAGACCAGAGTGGAAAAATTCAATACAAAAGAGTAGGTGTCATCAAACCCAAGAAGAACATGATTTGGGACAATCGATTTATGGCCGAATTTGAAGAATCAACAAATACAACACAAGACTTCACTGAATTCGAAATAATAAGCGGTGGCAATTTCAATCCAGGAATGTTAATTAGAGAATTATAATTATGTACAAAAAGTTCAATTGGGCAATTTTATTATCATGCGTTACATTTATCATCTCATGTAGCTCAAATAAAAATTTGTCATCAACCGTATTCTTCGAAGAGACTGTTATCTGCACAGGAATCACAGATAGAGGAGACTACATTCTGGATGTCTGCGTAATGGACAACAAAACCTTAAACATAGAACAAAAAGCAAAGAAAGCAGCACTGCAAAAGATTCTTTTTGACGGCATTATAGGCAAGGCAGACACACGTGCTCCAAAAATTGAGCCTTTATGCCATGGCGCCTATTATGACTTCAAGGATTTCTTCGACACGTTTTTCATCTCTGATGGGGAATTTTCAAATTATGCTGAATTAATTCCTAATATTCCGCCTGTCACTACAAAAATATCCGGCGGTTATAAGGTTTTATATAAAATCATTGTAAAAAAGGATAAATTAAGAAGTTGTTTGGAAAAACAGGGTATAATCAAATCTTTAAGTAATGTATCATGAGAAAAAAAAATTATTTTAGTACGATTTTGTTTCTACTTTTTCTTTTTCACGCGTGCCCAACACATGCTCAAGACTTCGAAATCAAATGTATTGGAACAGAACTTGACGGTTCAATGACATTACGTGTCAGCGGGAAAGGGCGTAACAAGTTTGACGCTATTGCCCAAGCAAAGAAGAATGCAATATTCGCCGTATTATTTGAAG
>JAZRGF010000281.1:0-2216 GCA_045644005.1 Bacteroidaceae bacterium
TAGTATCTTCGCAGACGGAAATATTCTTACATCAAATTTTGGTTAGGATAAAGGATATAGCGAATGCCCTTGAAATGTTCGCGCCTCTGCCGTTGCAGGACGGATTTGACAATGCCGGCTTGCAGATTGGATTGACAGAAGTGGAAGTTGCAGGGGTTTTATTGTGTCTTGATGTGACCGAGGCCGTCGTTGACGAGGCTGTTGCATCAGGGTGCAATCTCATTGTGTCGCATCATCCCCTGATCTTCTCTCCGCTGAAACGCATTACCGGCGCCAATTATGTTGAGCGCTGTGTCATCAAGGCTCTGGCAAACGGTATTGCAATCTATTCGGCTCACACAAACATTGACAATGCTCCGGGTGGAGTGAACTATCGCATTGCCGAGAAGCTTGGCTTGCAGAACGTGCGCATTCTTGTTCCAAAGGAGGATGCGTTGCTGAAGCTTGCAGTGTATGTTCCTACATCGGCTGCCGACGCTGTGCGCAGTGCGCTCTTCGCGGCAGGTTGTGGCAACATTGGCAATTACGATTCGTGCAGCTACAACATTGACGGCTTTGGAACATTCAAGGCGGGTGAGGGTTGTAATCCTTTCTGTGGCGAGGTGGGCGAGCTGCATCGCGAAGAGGAGGTGCGCATTGAGACCGTTATGCCTGCCTACTTGAAAAACAAGGCTGTTGCTGCGTTGTTGAAGGCTCACCCTTATGAGGAGCCTGCATATGACATCTACCAGTTGAAGAACGGTTGGGGTAGTGTGGGTAGCGGTGTAATAGGTGAGTTGCTTGCCGAGTGTGACGAGGTGGAGTTCCTGCGGTGCGTGAAGGAGAAGTTTAACGTTGGCAGTGTGCGCCACACTCCATTGCTTGGCAAGAGGGTGAAGCGAGTGGCGCTGTGTGGCGGTGCGGGCGGTTCGTTTGCCGGCGCGGCAATGGCTGCGGGTGCCGATGTGTACATCACCGGCGAGGCGCGTTATCACGACCTGTTCAACTACACGGGCAAGATGATGATGGCTGTGATTGGGCACTACGAGAGCGAGCAGTACACGATGGATATTTTCAGGGAGATAATTGAAAAGGCTTGCCCGGGAGTGAAGGTGCAGGCTACGACAGTGAATACCAACCCTGTGAATTACTTGTAAGGAAATGTCTCATGCTTGATGTTGCGGAATTGGATTCTTCAGTCGCTTCGCTCCATCGGACGAGTTGTTTTAGGGTTTTAAACCCTGAAAATGAAATGACAATATGAGGGATAATTTATTAACACTTTAAATATTTAGTAAAATGGCAAAGAAAGATCCTGCTGATTACACAGTAGAAGAGAAGTTGAAGACTCTCTATGAGTTGCAGACAATTCTGTCACAGATTGACAGCATCAAGATTTTGCGTGGTGAGTTGCCTCTTGAGGTTAAGGACCTTGAGGATGAGATTGTTGGTCTTGGTACACGTATCGAGAATATCAACAATGAGATAAAGACTATCCGCGAGAACGTTGTTTCTTTCCGCGAGGAGATGGAGCAGGCTAAGCGCAGCATCGAGAAGTATACCGAGGACCAGAACAATGTTCGCAACAACCGCGAGTTCGACCTCTTGAACAAGGAGATTGAGTATAACAAGCTTGTGATTGAGCACGATGAGAAGAAGATCAACGATGCAAGAAAGCAGGAGCAGCAGAAGAACGATGAGCTTGAGAGAGCAAACAACCAGCTCGAGGAGCGCAAGAAGGACCTTGAGATGAAGAAGGCTGAACTTGAGGATATCGTTGCCGAGACAAAGGCCGAGGAGGAGCGTCTCCGTGAGCAGGCTCGTGACTTGGAACTTAACATTGAGCCACGTCTGTTGATGTCGTTCAAGCGCATCAGAAAGAGCTCACGCAACGGTCTTGGTATCGTTTATGTTGAGCGTGATGCTTGTGGCGGTTGCTTCAGCAAGATTCCACCACAGCGCCAGTTGGATATCCGCATGAGAAAGAAAATCATTGTTTGTGAGAACTGTGGCCGTATTATGATTGACCCTGAACTTGCAGGTGTTGAGCAGGAGAAGCCGGTAGAGGCTCCAACAACAAAGCGTCGTGGTATACGCCGCGCAGCAAAGGCTGAGTAATATACAACGGTATAAAAGTGAAACCTCACCGCTCATGATTGGGTGGTGAGGTTTTTCTATATCTTTTCTTGACTATTTGAAACTTGCCTGTTTGGTCGGCGGTTTTATAGGCTCAGTAG
>JAZRGF010000282.1:0-2936 GCA_045644005.1 Bacteroidaceae bacterium
CAGCCGGTAAAGGTTACGCGTCTCTCGTTCGATGAGGCCAACAGCTTCAATCCGCAAACTGCGGCCGATGTCCTGGGGCTCACGGGTGAAGTGTTCATACAAAAGAGCCAGTATGGCGGCGGCAGCCCCATGATTCGCGGCTTTGCCACCAACAGACTGCTCTACAGCATTGACGGTGTGCGCATGAACACAGCCATATTCCGCTCGGGTAACATACAGAACGTCATTTCGCTCGACCCCTTCGCCATTGCCGACAGCGAGGTGCTCTTCGGCCCCGGTGCGGTGGGCTATGGCAGCGATGCCATTGGCGGAGCAATGGTCTTTTCAACGCTTGAGCCGCGTTTGGCTAATGGAAAATCTCCACTTGTGCATGGTGCGGCAACGGTGCGCACGGCAACTGCATCCAATGAACTCACGGCACACGTCCATGCCGGGGTGGGGCGGAAACGGTGGGCGCTGCTCACAAGCCTCACATATTCATCCTATGGCGACTTGCTGCAAGGAACACATGGCCCCGATGATTATGTGATGCCATACGTTGTTGTTCCCGGTTTTGCTGCCGATGGAACTGTTGAGGATTTGGTAATTGACAATGTCGACAAACGCAGGCAGACACCGAGCGGATATTCGCAGTTGAACTTCATGCAGAAAGTACGCTATGCGCCGGGCAGGGGATGGAACCTTGAATATGCTTTCCATTTGAGCGAGACATCGGAGTATGCGCGTTATGACCGCCACCAGCGCATGCGTGGCGGCTTGCCCCGTTATGCCGAGTGGAACTATGGTCCGCAATTCTGGATGATGAACCACTTGCGTGCCGAACACACTGGTTGCGGCATAATGTACGACTCAATGAAAGTGAACCTTGCCCAGCAACGCTTCGAGGAGAGCCGCATTAGCCGCGACCTCAACAAACCGCGCCGCGAGACGCAGAGCGAGGCTGTCGATGCCTGGAGTGCGAATGTCGATTTCATAAAGTCGGTAGGCGATGGTCTGTCTGTTTCGTATGGCGCAGAGTATGTGCAGAACAATGTGCGCTCAAAAGCTGTGGCAACCGACATTGTAACCTATGCGACGGAACCGATGGCGGCGCGTTATCCCAATGCCGAGTGGTACAGCGCCGGTCTCTTCGCGCAGGCCGAGTGGCACGTGACCTCCCGTCTTAATATTGCTGCGGGTGTCAGGTATAACCATTATCTCATTGACAACGATTTCTCAACCGTAGGATACGAAATTCCTTTTGAGGCGCGCCAGGTCTCTTCGGCCGGAAGCGTCAGCGGAAATGTAGGTCTCAACTGGCGGCCTGCGTCGGGGTGGCTGTTCCGTGTGAACTATGCACGCGGTTTCCGTGCTCCCAATGTCGATGACATGGGCAAACTCTTTGACAGTGCCGACGGTTGCGTGACAGTACCCAACCCTGCGCTCAGGCCCGAGTATGCCGACAATGTAGAGCTTGGCTTTGCAAAGCACATAGGCTCGTTCCTTAAATTCGACGTAACGGCCTATTACACCCACCTCACCGATGCCATTGTACGCCGCGATTTCCTCTTCAACGGCAGCCCCACAATGGAGTATCAGGGCAGCGAGTGCCGCGTGCAGGCGCTTCAGAATGCTGCAACGGCAAATGTGTGGGGTGTTCAGACAGCTGTGGATGCCAACTTTGCAAAATGGTTCTATGGCGAAGCACGTGTAAGCTGGCAACGTGGTTTCGAGGAGATGGACAATGGCGAGGTGTCGCCATCGCGTCATGCCGCGCCAATGTTTGGACGCGTCGCAGTGGGCTTCAGAAACGAACGCTTGACCCTTGAGGCCTTTGCGGCCTTCCAGGCCGAGTGTGCAGCTGCCGACATGCCGGTAGAGGAGAGGGAGAAGACCGAAATCTATGCCCTGGATGCCGATGGCAATGCCTATTCACCGGCATGGCTTACACTCAATTTGCGCGCATCGTTGCAGCTTGCCCGCGGTCTCTCGCTCAATGCAACGCTCGAGAACATCGCCGACAAACGCTATCGCCCCTACAGCTGCGGCATCAGCGCCCCCGGCAGGAATGTTACGATGAGCCTTAGTTATGAGTTTTGAGGGGCAAACGGAAATGTGAAAGCGGAAATGTGAAAACGCAGTTTCGACAATGCGTAATACAGATATGGTACAGCATGGAACGATAAAAAGTACCCAAGAAAATAAGGCATGTACCCAAGAAATCTCTGTAAGTACCCAAGAAATGACATCTAAATGAATTCTTATATCCATTCACGGATAGGTAGATTCAACTGTTAGCGTATGTTTTGCTTTGCTCGTAAATTGGTGGATTTTCTCTGTTGGTTTTAAAGTATTTTAATAGATTCTTCTTTTTGTCGTTGTATCTTATTACCTTTGCTTATGTAACATCAAAGATATAAGTATGAGCAATAAAGAACCTGGTTATGTCTACATACTCACCAATCCAAGTTTTCGTGAGGATTGGGTGAAGATTGGTAAAAGTTCTCGTCCTGTGGATATTAGAAGCAAGGAACTGGATAATACAGCCGTTCCTTTACCCTTTGAGATTTTTGCCACCATGAAGACCGTGAAATACAACGAGGTGGAGAAATTGGTGCATAAAACCATTGACAGGCTCACCGACTTGCGTATACGCCAGAACCGCGAGTTCTTTAACGTCGCTCCCCAAGTAGCGCTCGATATTTTCCACGACATAGCAATGACTGTAGACGATGCAGTTGTGATTCTCTATAAGGATAATAGACCCGTTGTGGAAAATGAGAGTAAAGAAGTACAAAAGCGTGAGGTCAAACGTTCTCGTTTCAAATTCTCAATGTGCGGAATAAAGATTGGCGAAAGTGTAACGTTTAATCCTACAGGAACTGTTGTCAAAGTAGCAACAGATGACAGCATAGAATTTGAAGGTCGTATATATAAACTATCACCTTTTGTGGGAA
>JAZRGF010000283.1:0-1033 GCA_045644005.1 Bacteroidaceae bacterium
CAACATACGCCAACACTCAAAGTTAAATGCAGATGGCGATGGTAAGGGAGGTACATACTTCGGAGCAACGGGTTGTGGAAAAAGCTTCACGATGCTCTTTCTAACAAGAATGTTGATGCGTAGCCGTGAGTTTGCAAGTCCGACAATCATACTTATTACAGACCGCACCGACCTCGATACCCAACTTTCGGAACAGTTCGGAACAGCTAAAAAGTTTATTGGCGACGACTGCGTGGTTGAGGTGGAAAGCCGTGCAAAATTGCGAGAGTATTTGGCGGGGCGAACAAGTGGAGGTGTATTTCTCACGACGATACATAAGTTCACAGAAGATACACAGCTACTGTCAAAACGAGCGAATATAATTTGCATTTCAGACGAGGCGCATCGCTCGCAGACGAACCTATCGTTGCAAGTGCGCCAAACAGAGAGCGGCGTAAAGCGTAGTTATGGCTTTGCGAAGTATCTGCACGACTCGCTGCCAAATGCAACTTATGTAGGCTTTACAGGTACACCTATTGATGCGACAATTGATGTGTTTGGCGATGTGGTGGATGCCTATACAATGACGGAATCTGTGGCTGATGATATTACTCGTCGCATTGTATATGAAGGTCGTGCTGCAAAGGTATTGCTTGATAGCGCTAAACTACAAGAAATAGAGAAATACTATCAGCTATGTGCCGAAGAGGGCACAAATGAGTATCAAATTGAGGAGAGCAAGCGAGCTGTTACGCAGATGGAACGCATATTGGGCGACCCAGGCCGTCTGCAAGCTGTTGCGGAAGACTTTATTGTCCACTATGAGGCTCGAATTGCCGAAGGTAGCACCGTTGAAGGTAAAGCAATGTTTGTATGCTCAAATCGTGCTATTGCATATAGCTTATACAAAAAGATTGTTGCACTGCGTCCTGAATGGGCAGAGTTACCAACAAACAATGTGATGTCATTGCCTCAATATGGTATGGTAGCTGAGCCATTGACCACATATGGCAATGCGCCACTGCCCATTGAGCGTATAAAGTTAGTGATGACT
>JAZRGF010000284.1:0-16358 GCA_045644005.1 Bacteroidaceae bacterium
CACACACTTCATTGACTTCTCCGTTGGACATCACCAATGGGCGCAGCAGCGTGGTGCCGAATACCGTCAGACGACCGAGATTTTTGGTATTGACACTATAAGTTCTTATCAGTTCCAGGACGGCCAGAACAGGAACAACAACACCGAGATAAAGCTTGACTACGAGTACAAGATCAACGAGAACCACCGCATTGAGGCCGGTTACAAGGGTGACATCTCGGACGACAGAAGCCCCGTATTCACATACACCGACGAGGCACACACACAACTCGATACAATGCTATACAACCAGTTCCGCTACAAGCAGAACATACAGGCATTGTATACCACCTACTCGGGCAGAATAGGTAAGTTCGGCTACCAGGTTGGCCTGCGTGGCGAGTACTGGAATGTAAAGACACAATCGTATGGTTGGAGCGAGAAGGAGAGCAATAATATTCCGGGCTACACATCAAACAATTTCTTCAAGCTGTTCCCAAGTGCTTTCGTAAGTTACGAGATAAGTAAAGGACAGGAGATCCAGGTGAACTATACACGCCGTCTGCGCCGTCCTTGGGGTGGACAACTCAACAGTTTCCAGAATATCAGCGACTCTACAAACATATCGTTCGGTAACCCCGGCCTGACACCCGAATACTCCAATGCCTACGAGCTCAACTACCTGAAGAACTGGGAGAACCACACCCTCTCGCTATCGGGCTACTACCGCACTACCGACGACGTAATCGAGCGCATCAGCTACAGCAGCGGTATCGGCAGGGTTATCTACACCACACAAGAGAATGTCGCAAAGACACAGTCGGCCGGCCTTGAGATTGTGAGCAAGAACAGGCTGTTCAAGGCACTTGACCTTACCACAACCGTAAACCTTTTCTATTATAAGCTCGATGCATTCAGCTACATCATCAACGGACAAACCATCACAGGCGATGCCGACGAGAACTTCTCTTGGAACGCCCGCATGACAGCGAATGTAATGCTCCCATGGGGAATTTCACTGCAGGCTACCGGCCGTTACGATGCAAAGCGCATTGTAGCACAAGGTTACCGCGAGCCAAGCTACTCGCTCGACCTTGGACTGCGCAAGATGTTCAACCAGCACTGGAGCATAAGCGACAATGCCCGTGACATCCTTGACTCGCGCGGACGCCACACAGTGACTGTCAACGACACCTTTTACCGCTATTCAAAGAACTCACACGGCGGCCGCACATTCGGTTTCACTCTTACATACAGTTTCGGTAACATGAAAGCAAAGAAGCCAAATCCCAAACAGATGCAGGATATGCAGAACGTTGGCGGAGGATATGACGAAATGGGCGGAATGGGCGAGATGTAAAAAACCGTAAACATGACAACACAAAATGGCAGAAGCAAGAAGTTTCTGCCATTTGTTGTTTTTTGTTGAAAAAATATTTCCACTTTTCATAAATGTTTACGAAATTTGACGGCAATAAAAAGTTTTTAAAAACGACCATAATATGGCAGACACAACAAAGACACAGAAAGTTGACCAGATTGTAGTGCGTTTCTCGGGAGACTCGGGAGACGGCATGCAGTTGGCCGGTAACATTTTCTCTACGATTTCAGCCACCGTAGGCAACGACATCTGCACATTCCCCGACTACCCAGCCGACATACGCGCCCCGCAAGGAGTACTCACAGGCGTTTCGGGTTTTCAGGTACACATCGGTGCCGACAAGGTATTGACCCCTGGTGACCAGTGCGACATTCTGGTAGCGATGAATCCCGCCGCTCTGAAGACACAATACAAGCACTGCAAGCCCACAGGTGCCATAATCATAGACATTGATTCATTCACCGAGAAGGACCTTGCAAAAGCCGAGTTCAAGACCAGCGACCCCATTGCAGAACTTGGCATCACATGTGAAGTGGTTCCTTGCCCCATCACATCGCTTTGCCAGGCAACACTTGCCGACAGCGGAATGGACAACAAGAGCATACTGCGTTGCAAGAATATGCTGGCACTTGGCTTGGTATGCTGGATATATGTCCGCGACCTCACACTCGCCGAGAACATGCTCCGCACAAAGTTCGCAAAGAAGCCCGACGTTGCCGAGGCAAACATCAAGGTGCTGCGTGCGGGATATGACATGGGTCACAACACACACACATCAATCTCACACACATACAGTGTTGAAAGCGACCGCGAGAAGAAGAAAGGCCGTTACATGGACATCAATGGAAACAAAGCTACAGCCTACGGACTTATTGCCGCTGCCGAAAAAGCAGGTATGCAGCTGTTCCTTGGTTCATACCCCATAACCCCGGCGACCGACATCCTGCACGAACTTGCAAAGCACAAGTCCATGGGCGTGATTACCATGCAGGCCGAGGACGAGATTGCCGGTTGCGCATCGGCAGTAGGTGCCGCATACGCAGGAGCACTGGCATGTACATCGACATCGGGTCCCGGCATATGCCTCAAGAGCGAGGCCATTAACCTTGCAGTAATCACAGAGCTGCCACTTGTAATCATTGACGTACAGCGTGGCGGCCCATCGACAGGACTCCCCACCAAGAGCGAGCAGACCGACCTTTTGCAGGCACTCTACGGCCGCAACGGCGAGAGCCCCATACCTGTGATTGCCGCAGCATCGCCAACGGATTGCTTTGACGCGGCATACAATGCCTGCAAGATAGCCGTTGAGCGCATGACACCTGTAATCCTGCTCACCGATGCATTCATTGCCAACGGCTCGGCAGCATGGAGACTGCCCGACATAAGCCAATATCCCGCCATTGTTCCGCCTTATGTAAACGAAAACATGAAGGATGGTTGGAGCCCTTACAAGCGTAACCCGGAGACAGACGTACGCTACTGGGCAGTACCGGGCACACCGGGTTTCGCACACCGCATTGGCGGCCTTGAGAAGAGCGCGGCTACAGGTGCAATAAGCAATGACCCCGCCAACCACCACAGCATGGTAGAGGCACGTGCCCGCAAGGTCGCAAAGATTGCCGAGAGCCTGCCACCATTGCAGGTCGAGGGTCCGGAGGATGCCGACCTGCTCATCGTTGGCTTTGGCGGTACATATGGCCACCTTTGCGAGGCAATGCAGCAGATGAATGCCGATGGCAAGAAGGTTGCATTGGCACACTTCCGCTACATCAACCCGCTGCCGGCGAACACTGCCGATGTCCTGCGCCGTTACAGAAAGATTGTTGTTGCCGAGCAGAACATGGGACAGTTTGCAGGCTACCTGCGCACAAGAATTGACGGCATTGAATTGCAACAATACAACGAGGTAAAGGGACAGCCATTCGTTGTTGCCGACCTTGTAAAGGAATTCACAAAAATATTGGAAAAATAAGGACTGTTCAAGTTTCAGATAACTATATTGCTATTGCATCGAATTCGTCGGATATCTCCGTTTGTCATCCCGAACCTTGAGTGAGGGATCTCAAAAAAAGGAATTGAGATATCTCACGTTCGTTCGATATGACATAATCGAATCTTTACAGTTTCATAACAAAACAACTTCTCAATATGAGCGACTACACAGCACAAGACTATAAGTTCGGACAGCCACGTTGGTGTCCGGGTTGCGGCGACCACTCATTCCTTGGTGCACTGCACAAGGCAATGGGCGAATTGGGTGTTGCCCCACACGACCTTGCAGTAATTTCGGGTATCGGTTGTTCATCGCGCCTGCCCTATTACATGAACACATATGGTTTCCACACCATCCACGGCCGCTCGGCAGCCATTGCCACCGGCGCAAAGGTTGCCAACCCGGGTCTCACGGTGTGGCAGATTTCGGGCGACGGCGATGGCCTTGCCATTGGCGGTAACCACTTCATACACGCGGTGCGACGCAACATAGACCTCAACATGATACTGCTCAACAACCGCATATACGGCCTCACCAAAGGCCAATACTCCCCCACATCGGCACGCGGCTTTGTGAGCAAATCATCGCCATATGGCACAGTGGAAGAACCGTTCCGCCCCGCCGAGCTATGCTTTGGCGCACGCGGCAACTTCTTCGCGCGCTGCGTTGCTACCGACATGCAGGCAGCCGTCGGTTGCCTCAAGGCTGCAGCACAGCACAAGGGGGCATCGGTTGTCGAGGTGTTGCAGAACTGTGTCATCTTCAACAACGGTACCCACGAAAGCGTATATACCAAAGAGGGGCGTGCAAAGAATGCCATCTACCTCGAGCACGGCAAGCCCATGCTCTTTGGCGAGAACAAAGAATTTGGACTCATGCAGGAGGGCTTTGGCCTGAAAGTTGTGAAGATTGGCGAGAACGGAATTACCGAAAGCGATATCCTTGTACACGATGCACATTGCAAGGACACCACCCTGCACCTTAAACTGGCATTGATGGAAGGTCCCGACTTCCCCATTGCATTGGGTGTGATACGCGACGTAGAGGCCATGACCTACAACGACGCCGTCCACGCACAGATTGAAGAGGTAAAGACAGCAAAGCCATACCATACATTCAACGAGTTGCTTGAGACGAACGAGACATGGGAAATTAAATAACACATATTATAGTAAAATGAAAGCCTGGAATGATACCGGGCTTTCACTGTTTTTTATAGCGAACACCTGAATTTATTTTTTTTTGCGACTGCATTTTTCCACTTTTATTCATACAATTTTCCCATAAATGTTTCAAAGCATAAAATATTTATATATTTTTGAAACTGGTTAAATGGGTTACTGCAGTCTGTTTTTTGACAAAATGTAACGGCTATTTGCAAAAAATAAAAAATTTATAACTCAGGAGAAGCCATGACTTTGCACACCGCAAATCAATTCTCCACAAAAGAAACAATATGAAACTACTGAAAACTGTTGGAAGGTCGCTTTTTGCGGCAACATTCCTGGGGTTGGCGCTTACTTTCGTTCCTACCGAAGGTTGGGCCAAGGTTGCAACAATGCAGCAGAAAGACGGAACCGTCAAGGGAACCGTAGTTGATGAATTCGGCGAGCCGATGTTCGGTGCAGTTGCATTCGTTGTCGGAACAACAAATTCATCACCCATTGACTTCGATGGTAACTTTGAATTGCGCAACGTAGAAAAAGGCGCAACAATCCGCGTAACACTCATGGGTTACAAGTGCGATGACCAAGTATGGAAAGGCGGCGCGCTCAAGTTCGTCATGAAGGAGGAGTCTACCGCACTCGACGAGGTCGTTGTTACAGCGATGGGTATCATGCGTAAAGAGAAATCACTTACCTATGCAACACAGCTCATCAAGGCCGACGAACTTTTGAAGGCTCCCGATGCAAACGTTGTAAACTCACTCGAGGGTAAGATTTCGGGTATCACCATCACCCCAAGTGCCGGTGGTGCAGGTGGTGCATCAAAGATTGTGCTCCGTGGTAACAAGTCAATCCAGGGAGAGAACTCACCACTCATCGTCATTGACGGTGTGCCAATGACAAACAGCATCCGTGGACAGGCGGGAGCGACAGCCATGACCACAGGTTCAACAACTGAAGGTAGCGACCCGCTTTCAATGATTAACCCCGACGATATCGAGTCAATGAACGTGCTCAAGGGCGCCAATGCAGCGGCACTCTACGGTTCACGTGCAGCCAATGGTGTTGTCATGATTACCACCAAGAAGGGTAAGGAGGGTAAAATGGAGGTAACATTCACTTCAAACACCTCTTTCGACACACCTTTGCTGACCCACAGACTCCAGAACAGTTATGGTGGCTACCGCGCTGCAAACAACGAATTTATAGCCGACAGCTGGGGTGACAAATTGAGCGGAGAGGGTAAATGGATTCACAGCTACCAGGCCAACAAGCAGTTCTTTAACGAGAATAACGAGGACGGCACTCCGAACATGTTCAATGCATATCTGCGCAACTACGCAATCAACGACATTGCGAACCTCTACCGTACAGGTATAAGCACAAATAATTCAGTTTCGGTATCAGGAGGTACAGAGAAGATACAGACATACGTATCATACTCGAACTCATATTCACAGGGCATGATGCCTACAAACCAATATGACCGTAACACCTTCGCGTTCCGCCAGACATACAAGCTTTGGGACCGTTTGACCCTCAACGCGAATGTGAACTACAACCAGGCAAAGACAAAGAACCGTGTCGGTGGAGGTACAATAGGCAACCCAATATACCATCTCTACAACACACCACGTGATGTGGATATGGAGTACTACAAGGACAACTACAGCGCCAAAGGCCAGTGGTTGTCATCGGGCGGCAAAGATGGCAACGGCGGCCAGGTTTACTGGGAAGACGTATCGGGCGACGGTACCGTGATAATGAAGAACTACGGCAATGTACTCCTTACAGGCCCCATGCAGCAGTATGCAATCCAGAAGCCGCTTTACAACAACCCATATTGGTTGTTGAACCAGAATGGCGACGAGAGTACAGAGGACCGTTTCTCGGCAACATTCAGCGGAACACTCAGCATTATCGACGGCCTCAGCCTGCAGGGACGCGTATCTCTCGATCATACAAAATACCAAAACGAAGGCCAGACATACGCATCTACATGGTATGACGTGGAGATGTACCGTTATGGCCGTTACTGGCTCAACAACAGCCGCACCAATGAAATCTATGTAGACTACATGCTGTCCTATAACAAGGAGTTTGCAAAAGATTGGTCTGTCTCTGCCACAGCAGGTTATGTAGGTCACACAATCAAGGGCAACAGCAGCAGTACATACATTTCAAATGCCACAGACTACACTGTAAACGGCGATGGATATGCATTTGCAATCCCAAGCTCTATAAACCAGTTCGACCCCAGCAAGGGCGGAAATGGAGTTACATCAAAGGGGAAAAGCAGCAACTGGGACCAGGCTGCGCTTGTTACCGCACAGATTGGTTGGAAAGACGCTGTATACATTGACGGTTCTTACCGCCACGACTGGTATCGTCCATTCCGTCAGTTCGCTATACAATATGGTATCAAGGACAACTATGGATATTTTGGTTTAGGAGCAAATGTAATCCTCAGCGACCTGATAAAAATGCCGGAATGGTTCAACTATGCAAAGTACCGTTTGAGCTATTCAGAAGTAGGTAACTCAATCCCCAACGGTGTGTTCTATTACAAGAACACAAATGCTGTACAAGGAACAGCAACAATCGTGTCAAAGAATGACTTCATCACACCTCCGATACCAGAGAAGACAAAATCATTTGAGACCGGTCTTGAAATGCAGTTCCTCGACGATTGCCTGAACCTTGACATTACATACTACAATTCGGCAATGCACAACTCATATCTCGAAGTTACCGGTACAAACGGAAAGATACAGCCTGTAAACAGCGGTGTCATCCGCAACCAGGGTATTGAGTTGTCTGTAGGATATGACTGGAAAATCACCAGTGCTCTCCGTTGGAAGACAAATGTAAACTTCTCTTACAACCACAACAGAATTGAGGAGACATACAAGGACAAGTTCGGTAACAGCAAGGACATGGCTACCGAGTTCGGAGGCGGCAAATACCGTCTGCTCTACAAGAAGGGTGGTTCATACGGCGACCTCTACATAACCGATTTCACACGCTACAAAGATGATGTCTACAAGTACACTATTGTTGAAAGCGGTGTTGAAAACGGAGTTTCATACACAAGAAATGTCGACAAGTACACAACAGGAGAGAACATCGTCAATGGTGTTTACACCGATGTGGAAGGCAACACATATGACGCAACATTGATAAACAAGGCCGGCGACATGTACATCGTTAACGGCAAGCCTTCATACGGTGGTTATGTAACAGCGGCAAGCAACGGCAAGCTGCGCGTTTACGAAGCCAACAAGAAGTTCCAGAAGTTCGTAGGCAATGCAAACAGCCCCTACCAGCTCTCTTGGTCAAACACATTTACATACAAGAACTTCACACTCTACTTCCTCATCAACGGCCGCATCGGCGGTAAGGTGATTTCACTCACCGAGGGATACCTTGACAGATGGGGTGCATCGGAGCGTACAGGCGAAGCACGCTTGAATGCCGAGGCCAACAACATCACTGTAACCGACGAGTTCGGCAACACACGTCCCGGTATGTATCTGAACGAAGGCAGAGACCTTGTTGCAGTTGAGGACTACTACTATGACCTTGGTACAAGAGATGCATCAAGCTACATCTACAATGCGACCAACTTCCGTCTGCGCGAGTTGTCACTCGGTTACACATTCCGCAACCTCTTCGGCAACTACAAGGACCTGAGCCTCTCATTCGTTTGCCGCAACCTCTTCTTCATCTACAGAGATGCTCCTGTTGATCCGGACATCTCATTGTCTACAGGCAACGGTCTTGGCGGTATCGATGTATTCAACCATCCTTCGGGAAGAACATTCGGTCTGAACATCAAACTGAACCTATAATTATCGCTTAAGACAGCATATAACAACCGACTAAATAAGGAATTATGAAAAAGAAAAATATTTTACTTGCAGGTTCATTGTTCATTGCCTCACTCACAATGAACTCATGCCTCGATTTTGATGACCCCGGTACCGAATTGGGTATAAACAGCGTACAAACCGGAACAGTACAATATACCGGCAACGTTGACTCAATTCCATATCTTGATGAGATCCCCTTTGACAGCGCATTGGCAGCGTATGAAACCCTTAGCGAGGAACAGATGTTCCAGACTGCACTGGGCGGTATCTACTCTATGCGCGGCAGCAAGGATGGTGCCGTTTCACAGGACCATGCCTACCAGATGCAGTACTGCCTTGGCACTGACGGTTATGCGCAGTACTTTGTTGTCCCCCACAGGGATTTCCCATATTCCGAGGAGGTACAGACATCAACATACAACATTGCGCCTAAATTCAATGGTGGAGCAGGAGGTGTATATTCAACATCAAAACTGGCTTTAATGCCATTGCTGAACCACCCTGCAATTGACAAGCTCCCCGAGGCCAAGGCTATATTCCTTCTCTACTACTGCCTGGCAGCACAAGAGATGGCCGACCTCTTTGGTCCTTTCACATATCTCGAGGACAAGAAGAACCTTCAGGAAGTTACAGAATACAACGACCTGAAGACCATATACTATGGCATTGTTGACAACCTTGACACAATCGTGGAGTGCCTCAAGCATTTCGAGAACCGCCCACAGGAGTACAAGGAACTCATACAGGGAATAATGATATCATACTGCAAGACCAACCATGCCGAGGACTACAGCAGCATGGATTCATACATCAGATTGGCAAACTCGCTCAAACTGCGTATGGCAATGCACATTGTAAAGGTTGAGCCGGCAACCGCACAGCGTTGGGCCGAGGAGGCTGTTGCAGGTGGTGTAATTGAGACAATGAGCCAACAGCACGGTATCTTCCCGAAGAACAGCGGAATGACATTCACACATCCGCTTGTCACAATCGCATCGGGCTGGAACGATATCAGAATCTCGGCTTCATTCGAGAGCCTTCTCTTGAGCCTTGACCATCCATATACAAAATATTTCATCCAGAATAACAGCTATGTCATAAAGAACAGGAGAACCGGCGAAGAGATGCCTGCAGGCACACGCATCTGTGGTATCCGTGCCGGAACACTTGTAGGTATCGGCCAGTACGACTACGATGCCAACAAATACCTTTGCTACTCTTCTATAGACACAGAGATTCTGAAGAACAGCAACAACCCGAAATATTTCATCAAGTGGGCCGAGGTTGATTTCTTGCGCGCCGAAGGTGCACTCCGTGGTTGGAACATGGGTGGCGATGCACAGTCATTCTATGAGCGCGGTATACGCAATGCATTCATGGAAGAGCCAACAGGCAGCTCCCAGTACACCGCATATGTCAACAGCTACATGGAGAGAGAACAGCCTGTAGACTACACAAGTGTTGACCCGTTGGGAGAAGGTCCAGATTGGCCAAGCGTAACAAAGATTGGCGTAAAATGGAACAATGGCGACAGCGAGGAGATAAAACTTGAAAAGATTATCACTCAGAAGTACCTGGCTTTGTTCCCAATGTCAAATGAGGCATGGACCGAGTTGCGCCGTACAGGATACCCCAAATTGTTCCCTGTACTGAACACAGACGAGGGTGACGGCAGCATCAACGAGGGTGATATGATTCGCCGTATTCCTTGGGTTCCGACAGACCCCATTGCATTGGGTATGGTCGAGGCCAGCGGTATTCCCGCACTCGGCGGTCCCGACGAGCAGGCTACACGCCTGTGGTGGGATGTTGACGCTCCTAACTTCTGATAAACAATCCCCATTATAAATTGCTCCCGGATTCCACAAAGATTCCGGGAGCATTTCTTTTTGGAGACAGCTGTTTTTCATGCTGAAAATAACTGCAAAAATATGTGAGCAAAAGTTTGATTTTTTCAAGGAAATAACGATATTTGCTCTAGAAATGCGTGCCTGCACAAAGGCACAAATGACACTTTGTCAACCCTACTTTACGATTGGTTGAAATTGCACATAAAGATTAATGGAATTAAAATATTTTATTTATAAACTAACCAAAACCACAACTTTATGAAAAAGTTCTACTTTATGCTCATTTCACTGTTGTGTATTGCCTTCTCGGCACAGGCACAGGTGGTGACCAACTTGGACCAGTTGAGCAACGACAAGGTGTACACCATCAAGTCGGCTCGTGCATTCTTGTTGTACAGTCCTAATTGTACAAAGATTGCATCAAGCACCGGTAAAAGTGTAGGTAACGTTACATTTGACCCACAGGACCCCAACCAACAGTTCAAAATTGAGAATGTCGGCGGTAAATACTACCTTTACAGCGTTGGTGCCGGAAAGTATGTATATACCAATGGTATGTTCAACGCAAACAAGGTTACTCCGCTGAACATCTCACAGTCGTCATCAGCCACTTACCGTTGGTTCCTGAAGATTGGTACACAGGGACTGAACTCACAGGAGCCTAACCAGACCGCCCAAGGTATTGTCGTAGACTCTTGGGTGACACAAGATGCCGGAAACTGCTACAGCATTACCGAGGTAACCGATGGCGAAGGTGGTGGCAGTACAAGCGAGGAGATATATGACTTTGCAGGCTTTGGTGTTGAGGATTTGCTCGAGCTCTTCAACAGCGCACTTGAGAAGGGCCGCAACTATCCTACAATGGAGGAGTTTGCTGCAGCAGGCATTCAGGCATCTGATATCGCATTCGTCCGTTCACATGTCCGCAAGGCAAACATCATGAGCCGCGAAGACCGCGTAAGGAAGGAGACATACCAGAACCGCAACCTCTTCCTGAACATCCCAATGGATTATGGCAAGGATGGTGGCGTTGGTTATCCTCAGGCAAAATTCAATGCCGATGTTTTCTCAATGTGGCAGTATACAAACCTCTTCGGTTCATGGAACCACGGTTTCTTCACAGCACCGGGTGCATGGGTCGATGCAGCTCACCGCAACGGTACCGACATAATGAGCGGTATCGCATTCTTCGAGAGCTGGACAGGTGACGGCGACAAGGTATTCAGCGCAATGATTACAAGAAAGAACAGCGACGGCACATACAAATATGTGAAGCCACTTATCAACATCCTCATGTTCTTCGGTTCAGACGGTATCAACTACAACTGGGAGGACAACAGCTGGGGTAACAGCGACATCGTTGCATTCCACAAGGCTCTTTGGGTCGAGGCTAAGAGAGTGGGCTTCGACAACTACCACAGTGCTATCTACACCAGCACATCTGAATTGCAGGCAGGTTCAGCAAACATTGATGCTCACTATGGTACAAAGACAGCAGGCAAGACACACGACCTTATGCTCAACTACCAGGCAAATGACATCGCCGGCAACTTGGGTAATACATACAATGCTGTAAAGAATGCATACGGCGAGGCCGACAATATGTACGCAGGTGTATGGATTGCATCTATGGACCGCCGTTGGACAAACCTCGAGGGCAACAACACAAGTATCTGTCTTTGGGGTGAGCATGACCAGAGCCGTTTCTACAGCTTCAACGCAGGTGACGGCGTATTTGACATCCAGGGCAACTACCAGAGACTGCTTGAGCGCGCAATGTCGGGCGGTAACCGCAACCCGGCCAACACTCCGGCACTCAGCAACACAGGCAACAACTGGCAGACAGAGAACGGCAAGCTTCCTTTGCAGACCTTTGCAGGAATGGCACACTGGATTCCCGAGCGTTCTGCAATCCAGGGCGATATGCACTTCCGCACACACTTCACTCTTGGTAACGGTGACCGCTACTACTACAAGGGCAAGATGTCACACAACAGCGAGTGGTACAACATGGGTTCACAGGATATCGTTCCAACATACCGTTGGTTGCGCTACAAGAGCAACACCACCAACGTAAGCACAGACATTGATGTAAACTACACTCACCTTGATGCATACACAGGAGGTTCATGTATTGAACTCACAGGTGCTGCAACAACAGAGGGCACCGATATCATCCTTTACAAGACATCTCTCAAGGCAGGCGATGGTGCATACGCAAAACTTGCCGTGAAGACATTGAAGGACGTAAAAGCTACAAACCTTTACCTTATCGTAAGAAAAGCCGGCAGCAACAACTGGTTGGAGTTCCCATACGGTGATGTAGCAGGCAAGACTTGGGAAGAGAAGAAGTTTGCCCTTACAGGCATTGCAAAGGGTGATGTCATTGACCGCATCGGTCTTCGCGTCAAGGGCAGCAACAACGACTACCAGCTCTATGTTGGTAAGCTCGAGCTCAACGACGAGACATACATTGACCCGGCAGCTGTCAAGGACCTTGTTGCCGAGGTTAAGAGCGAGACAAAAGAGTCTATGAACCTGAAGCTGCACTGGAATGTTGACGCAGTTGCAAAGACACGCGCTGCATGGGGCTTGGTTTACAACGACGAGGCAAACATCGACCACTTCGAGGTTCTCTACAAGGTGGGTGAGGATGGCAAGGTTGCACTTGTGGGTACAACATCACAGTGGGCAACATTCGTCGGCAACATTGAGTTCGAGAGTGCAAATGATGTTCCATACATTGGAGTTCGTTCAGTTTCTACAGACCTGAAGACATACTCACCGATAGCTTGGGTAGAGGTTCCACGCGGTGACCAGGCAAAACTCCCAGAGAGAGAAGAGGTAGATACATACGGTATCAGCCAGATTGACCCCAACTCAAACGGTATTGAAAATGCACGTGAACAGCGTTATGTCGAGCTCGTGAAGACAACAGGCGCTACCCAGAACCTTAACTACACAGCAAATGCACCTGTTGCCGATGGCACGCAGTATGCCGACGCACGCGACCACCTTCTCATCGTCCAGCAGGGACAGAGCATTACAATGACACTCAAGGGACCAAACCTCAAAGACGGTCTGCAGTGGTGTTTCGGTGGTGGTTGGATGGACCTCAATGGCAGTGGCGACTTTGACCCCCCATTCCCGACAGAGCGTACACCTGCCGAGATTGCAAAGGGCAAGACCGAGGTTGACCCCGAGGGCGAGCGCATATTCTTCATCGGTACACATGAGAAGTCAACAGAAGCACTTGTAACAGGATACACATTTACATTCAAGATACCTGAGGATGCAACACCGGGCAACAGCCGCTTGCGTCTTGTATTCTCTGATGCATGGTTTGCCGGTGCATTCAACCCAACAGGTTTGACAAACAAGGGTTTCACAATCGACTTCAGCGTGAAGATTGAGGGTAACAACCCCGGACGTTCAGCATCGGGTACACGCGACCAGGGCGAGGCCGAGGAGCCCGAGTTCCTTGATGGCAACACATCTGTTGAGAATGTAGCAGGCGAGGTTTCTGTAGCCGAGGGTGTTGAGGGTGCAATTGAAATTGCAAACGCAGACGTAGCATGGATTTACACAGCTGACGGCAAGTTGGTAGAGTTCGTTCAGAACCCGGCAACAGTAGCTGTTGAGGCAGGTGTATACATTGTTAAGATGCAGCTTGGCAACGTAATCCGCAGCGCTAAGGTATTGGTTAAGTAATTAACAACAGACCTTAAGCAACATAATGGTAGTGCGCCTTTTGGGGCGCACTACTTTTTTTGTATCTTCGCGCAGGAAAAACATATACACCATGCAAAAAATCAACACACGACGCGGGCTGCTTGCCCTTTCGCCAATAATAGTGCTGCTCACAATATACCTTGCAGGCTCAATAATCGCCGGCGATTTCTATCGCATACCAATAGCAACGGCATTCATTGTTGCATCGATATACGCAGTGGCAATAACACGCGGCAACACGCTCGACGAACGCATTGAGCACTTCTCGAAAGGTGCAGCCAACACGCGCATAATGTATATGATTTGGATATTCGTGCTTGCAGGTGCCTTTGCCGCACTTGCCAAAGCCATGGGTGCAGTGGATGCCACGGTGCAGCTGACACTGAACCTTATCCCAAGCAACTACCTGCCGGCAGGAATATTCATTGCAGCCTGTTTCATATCACTCTCCATTGGCACATCGGTGGGTACGATAGTGGCGCTCACACCTGTCGTCACCGCGCTGGCAGCAAAGCTCAACTGCGACACAGCGTGGCTTGTTGCAATTGTTGTGGGCGGCGCATTCTTCGGCGACAACCTCTCGTTCATTTCGGACACTACCATTGCCGCCACACAGACACAGGGCTGTTCCATGCGCAGCAAGTTCCGCACCAACATAAGACTTGTGCTGCCCGCCGCCATTGTCACGCTGTTGCTCTACGCATTCAGCGGCAATGGAATAGATGATATTGAGACAACCTCCATCACTGTAAACGATGCCCTGAAGTGCATCCCCTACCTCACCGTCATCATCTGCGCATTGGTGGGAATGAACGTGCTGCTGGTGCTAATCATTGGCATACTTATCTCGGGAGCAATGGGAATTGCCTACGGTGCTGTAGATGGTATAAGCATCTTCACCGAGATGGGTAGTGGAATCATGGGAATGACAGAACTTATCCTTGTGACAATGCTCGCCGGCGGACTGTTGGAGATTGTGCGCATCAACGGCGGCATAGACTACCTCATACGCATTGTAACACTGCGCATGCGCACAAAACGCGCTGCCGAGTTCGCAATCACAGCATTGACAGCATTGGCAAACATATGCACCGCCAACAACACCATTGCCATATTGACAGTGGGCGACATCTCGCGCGACATCTCAAAGAAATTCGGCATACAGCCACGCCGTACGGCAAGCCTCATGGACACCACATCGTGCTTTGTACAGGGTGTAATACCCTACGGTGCACAGTTGCTCATAGCATCGGGTCTGGCAAAGATTTCGCCACTGGAGATTATCCCAAGCCTCTACTACCCCATGTGCATCGGAGTGATGATTGTGGTTTCTATACTTGTGAAGAGAAAGGTGACAAAGTAAAGAGCACAGACTGCGGAATAATAGTTCCTTTACATCCGTTCAGGATGACAAAGAATGATAAAAGAATCACAAAATAACGAACCTAAACTGCACGTGCCATATCGTCTCTGTCATTTTTCGGACAAGTCTCAACCGTGCTTGTCATTCTGAGCAAAGCGAAGAATCCAAAACAAATAGCTAAAACATTATGGTAAACATCCACCAATATTGGGTATATATAATGTCAAATTATACACGCACTGTTTTATACATTGGCGTTACAAATGATTTGTACCGTAGATATTGTGAACACAAAAACGGCACAATCAAAGGATTCACACACAAATACAAATGCAATAGCCTGGTTTATTACGAAGAATACAACAACATAAATGATGCTATTGCAAGAGAAAAAGAACTGAAAGGTTGGAAAAGAGAAAAGAAAGAGGCACTTATTGCAAAAAGTAATCCTCTAAAAACAGATTTGGCAGAAGAACTTGAATGGATATAAAATATCCTCTGCAATACATAAAAGATCCTTCACTACGTTCAGGATGACAAAAGAAAGTTAAAAGGGTAGCAAGAGGATGAGAGGCTCAACAGCATATGTTTTTTTCGAAGATCTCATCTGTCAATTTACAGACAAGTTCCTCTCCCTGTCATTTTTCGGACAAGTCTCAACCGTGCTTGTCATTCTGAGCAAAGCGAAGAATCTAAATAGCCGTCACTACGTTAAGGATGACAGCAGCAGGATAACAACAGAATAGCCAAGTTCACATAAACCCATAAAAAAAATCGCGGGACTTCCTTCGGAAATCCCGCGATTCAATCTTTCTTGACGCAGATTATCTACGCAAGCCGAGCTTAGCTACGATAGCACGGTAGCGGTTGATGTCACGCTCCTTCAAGTAGTTGAGGAGTGAACGACGCTTACCTACCAACATTGTCAAAGCTCTCTGTGTGCTATAATCCTTACGGTTAGCCTTGAGGTGCTCCGTCAAATGTGCAATACGGTATGAGAACAATGCAATCTGGCTCTC
>JAZRGF010000285.1:0-1073 GCA_045644005.1 Bacteroidaceae bacterium
CATCCGACAAGGATAACAGTGCAGGATACAGCTTCGGTGCGGCACTCTCATCCTATGCAAAAGGAGGACACAAATGGGTGTTTGGTGCGGAATATCTGCAATGGCACAGCCCATACAAGGACATCCGTATCCCTGTGTCGCAGTTCACGGCAGAGGGAGGTTATTACTACAAGTTCCTGTCTGATGCACGCAAGATTGTATTCTTCTATATCGGAGCATCGGCTTTGGCGGGGTATGAAACGGTAAATTGGGGCGACAAGCTGCTGTTTGACGGTGCGACACTGCATGCAAGGGACAGGTTCATATATGGCGGAGCCATTACGCTGGATATGGAGATATACCTTGCCGACCGTATAGCGTTGCTCGCCAATGTTAGGGAACGCTGCCTTTGGGGTGGAGACACCAAGAAATTTCATACCCAATACGGATTGGGAATAAAGTTCATCATCAATTAAACAGTGAAAGGATATGGAAATACAAGATATAAGAAACGTGCCTGTTGAGAATTATATGCAGGCTATGGGATATGCTCCCGTAAGAAAGAGTGTCAATGAATTGTTGTACCACGCACCGTACAGAGAGGACAAGCGACCATCGTTCAGAGTGAATGTTGCTAAAGGACTGTGGTTTGATTTCGGACTCAGCAAGGGCGGTGACATATTTGACCTTTCCGGAGAGATAATCGGTAGCAACGACTTCATGACACAGGCAAGACACATTGCCGATACGCTGCGTTCTCCGTTACCGATGAAGGAGAATATGACTTTCATAAAGAAGGAAACAGTACACTATAAGATGGAAGATGTTGAGTTTGTGCCCATCTGGAGCAGACTGTTGATAAAATACCTCAAAGAGAGAAATATCCCGATGGAGGTTGCCTTGCAGGACTGTGAGGAGGTACGCTACAAGGCGAACGGCAGACAATACTTCTCCCTTGCCTTCAAGAATGTGAGCGGTGGTTACGAAATCCGTAACAAGTTCTTCAAGGGGTGTATTCCTCCCAAGAACTATTCTCTGATAGAGAACGGCTCAGAGCATTGCAATCTGTATGAGGGATATTTTGATTACTTGTC
>JAZRGF010000286.1:0-1449 GCA_045644005.1 Bacteroidaceae bacterium
ACAAGAAAGGCAACGTTTTCCTCAAGCCCGAGAACTTGCAGTTGACCGGTTCATTCAAGGTTCGTGGTTCATACTACAAGATTTCACAGCTCTCGGCCGAGGAGAAGGCAAAGGGCGTTATCGCATGTTCTGCCGGTAACCACGCTCAGGGCGTTGCGTTGGCAGCGACAAGAAACGGCATCAAGTCTACAATCTGCTTGCCAGACTGCGCACCAATCTCAAAGGTTGAGGCAACAAGAGGTTACGGTGCAGAGATTTGCCTTGTAGAGGGCGTTTATGACGATGCATACAAGCGTGCCATTGAGTTGCGCGATGAGATGGGTTACACATTCATCCACCCATTCGATGATATCGACGTTATTGCAGGTCAGGGAACAATTGGTCTAGAGCTCATTGACCAGATGAAGGATGTAGAGGTTGTTGTTGTGCCCATTGGTGGTGGTGGTCTCATCTCGGGTGTTGCATTCGCTTTGAAATCATTGAACCCTAACATCAAGGTATACGGTGTTCAGGCAGCGGGTGCTCCAAGCATGAAGAACTCTGTCGAGCACAAGCAGATTGAGCGTCTTGACTCCGTTTCAACAATTGCCGACGGTATTGCAGTGAAGCAGCCGGGCGAGAACACATTCGCTTTCTGCAGCCAGTATGTTGACGGTATCGTAACAGTAACCGATGACGAGGTTTCATCGGCAATCCTGTCAATGCTCGAGCACCAGAAGATCATTACCGAGGGTGCAGGCGCGGTTGCTGCTGCAGCTGTAATGTTCGACAAGATTCCCGTTGAGGGCAAGAATGTAATCTGCGTTGTATCGGGTGGTAACATTGACGTGAACATCCTTGACCGTGTAATCAAACGTGGTCTCTTCACTTCGGGCCGCTCAACACTTCTCAAGGTCGAGCTCCTTGACAAGCCGGGCCAGCTGGTACAGGTTTCAAAGATTATTGCCGAGCTTGGCGGTAACGTTATTGGTGTGCACCACGAGCGCACAAATGCCAACACAGGCGTGACCGGCTGCTGGATACGCATAGACCTTGAGACACGTAACTTCGAGCACATCAACAAAATCAAGACCGCGTTGATTGATGCCGGTTTCAGAATTTTGGATTAACAATTTTAAAAATCAAATAACTATGTTGAAGAAAGTTTATACAAGCAATGCACCTGAGGCCATCGGCCCATACTCACAGGCTATCATCTGTGGCAATATGTTGTTCACATCGGGCCAGATACCCATCAACCCTGCAACAGGCGAGGTTGAGGCAGAGGGCATCACAGACCAGGCTACACAGGTAATGAAGAACCTCTCTGCTGTTCTTGCCGAGGCAGGCACATCATTCGAGAAGGTCGTAAAGACAACATGTTTCCTCAGCGACATGGCCGATTTCGCAGCTTTCAACGCTGTATACGCCGAGTACTTCACAAGCAAGCCTGCACGTTCATGCGTTGCA
>JAZRGF010000287.1:0-1843 GCA_045644005.1 Bacteroidaceae bacterium
GTACATATACGGTCGAGGAACCAACGGTCGTGGCTGATTACAACGGCACAACCAGCGAAGTTCTCAAGACCCTCCTCAAGCGCACGCAGTGTATTCACGTCGATATCGTTGGTAGGCTCATCGAGGAGGAGCACGTTACCACCCTCTTTCAGTGCCATTGCAAGGTGCAGACGGTTACGCTCACCACCTGAAAGAACGCCACACTTCTTCTCCTGGTCGGCACCTGAGAAGTTGAAACGTGAAAGGTATGCACGCACATTGATTTCCTTACCACCGAGGCGCATAAGCTCGTTACCCTGGCTCATTACCTCGTAAACGCTCTTGTCGGCAACAATATCTTTGTGGTTCTGGTCAACGTATGCAATCTTAACTGTCTCACCTACTTCGAATGTACCCTCGTCGGCTGTCTCAAGACCCATAATCATGCGGAAGAGTGTTGTCTTACCCGCACCGTTGGGACCGATGACACCTACGATGCCGTTAGGTGGCAACATAAAGTTGAGGTTGCTGAAGAGGTGCTTGCTGCCGAATGACTTGCCGATATTCTCGGCATTGATGACCTTGTTGCCCAAACGTGGACCATTGGGGATAAAGATTTCGAGTTTCTCCTCGCGTTCTTTCTGATCCTCGTTAAGCATACGCTCGTATGAGTTCAGACGAGCCTTACCCTTTGCCTGGCGAGCCTTTGGCGACATGCGCACCCACTCAAGCTCACGCTCAAGAGTCTTGCGACGCTTACTTGCGCTCTTCTCCTCCTGCTCCATGCGCTTTGTCTTCTGGTCGAGCCAAGATGAGTAGTTACCCTGCCAAGGGATACCCTCGCCACGGTCGTGTTCAAGAATCCAGCCCGCAACATCGTCAAGGAAATAACGGTCGTGGGTTACGGCAATTACAGTACCCTCGTACTGGTTCAGGTGCTGCTCAAGCCAGTCGATACTCTCGGCATCGAGGTGGTTGGTAGGCTCATCAAGCAACAGCACATCGGGCTTTGAAAGAAGCAGACGGCAAAGAGCCACACGGCGGCGCTCACCACCCGAGAGGTGGTCAACGAGTTCATCGGGAGCCGGGCAACGGAGAGCTGCCATAGCACGCTCCAATTTGCTTTCAAGGTTCCACGCATCGGTTGCATCGATGATATCCTGCAACTCGGCCTGGCGCGCAAAAAGCTCGTTCATTTTGTCGGCATCCTCGTAATACTCGGGCAAGCCGAACTTCATATTGATTTCCTCATACTCTGCAAGTGCATCGACTGTTGCCTGTACACCCTCCTTCACGCAATCCATCACGGTCTTGCCACCCTGCAAGTGCGGCTCCTGTGGAAGGTAACCCACAGAATAGCCGGGCGACCAAACCACATTGCCCTGATAGTCATTGTCAAGGCCTGCGATAATCTTCATCAAAGTAGATTTACCCGCACCGTTCATACCCACAATACCAATCTTGGCACCGTAGAAGAACGAGAGGTAAATATTCTTCAACACCTGTTTGTTTGTCTGCTTGATTGTCTTGCTCAAGCCCACCATCGAAAAGATGATTTTCTTGTCATCAACTGTTGCCATAAATCTATTTTAGTTATTGTATTATTCCCAATTTAGAAATCTTTCGCGAAGATAACAAAATTTTCGCGAATTATGGCAACAAAAGCACCTTATACAATAAATACATCAAGCAAATGAAGACATACCGCAAAAATTTATGGATCTGAGCACCTCTCTTCTCTTTTTACGCACTTTAGCTACCACCATACGTGAGTCTTCAATATGAATTTCTTCATACATAAACATCCAACTTTCAATAGGCCATATTCTAGTGATAGTCAGTACATCACTCACAATTTTATCAC
>JAZRGF010000288.1:0-25611 GCA_045644005.1 Bacteroidaceae bacterium
ACAGAGATGCGGTTCGGGAACCGCGATGCCATTGCTGCAGAATACAAGAGAGTGCTCCTTGGAATGAATGAACGACACACCTTCATTGACAGGGATGGACATTTCGATGCCGTTATACAGGACATTGAAAGCGACGGGCACCTGCTATTGCAACGCAACGACGGCAGCACCGGCCGATACGCTTTCAAAGAGGTTGAAATGGTGCTTTTTTAGCAACCAAGCATAAGACTCACAAAAAAGATACTTCGCTGCGCTCAGCATGACATAGAGCGCTAAGGCTACCTATATTTAAGCAATAATATTAAAGTTGACCTAACGCCCAAATGTCATCCCGACAGAGCGTAGCGACGAGGGATCTAAAAATATCGTAAAATAAGAGATCTCTCACGTACGTTCGAGATGACATCTTCACGCTTTTCAGAATGTAGGTCTACTGCTATATTATTACCTATATTATACGTCTTAATCCTTCTTGCAGCAATCCTCCTCCCTCTCGCGGCGCAATTTGGCACGACGGCGCAACAGCAACCACAGGAGAGCAAGCATTACAACCGACGCACCAACAGTGAGCCACTTTTGGGTTGTGCTCATCTCGTTGTTGCGGGGAAAGAAATATATGTAGACAGCAGCAGTATAAATGGCAAGCACCGCAACTGTAAGGTTCGGGTTCTTAAGAAATCTCATTTTATTAAATTGTATTTCACAAGCAAAAGTAGTGAAAAAAGAATTTATAACGAACAATCTTAACCTTTTGCTGTAAAATATAGCATATATTAATAAAATGTCTTACTTTTACAAAAGCAAGTAATAACAAAAAACCAACTAATAACATGGCAAAGTTCAAACGTATACTTTTGAAGCTCAGCGGCGAGAGCCTCATGGGCGAGCAGGGTTATGGTATAGATGTAAAGCGCCTCAACGAATATGCAGCACAGATTAAGGAGGTTGCCGGGATGGGCGTGCAAATTGGTATTGTAATTGGTGGCGGCAACATCTTCCGTGGCCTCACCGGCGCAGGCAAGGGCTTCGACCGCGTGAAGGGCGACCAGATGGGTATGATGGCAACCGTCATCAACAGTCTTGCATTGAGCTCGGCACTTGGCGCTGCAGGCGTTCCCAACAAGGTGCTCACAGCCATCCGCATGGAGCCTGTAGGTGAGTTCTACACCAAATGGAAAGCCATTGAGGCTATGGAACAGGGCATGGTAGTGATTATGGCAGCCGGCACAGGAAGCCCCTACTTCACCACCGACACCGGTTCATCGCTCCGCGGCATTGAGATTGAGGCCGACGTAATGCTCAAGGGCACACGCGTTGACGGCATCTACACCGCCGACCCCGAGAAGGACCCAACTGCAACAAAGTTCCAGGATATCACATACGACGAGGTTATCTCACGTGGCCTCAAGGTTATGGACATCACAGCCACAGCAATGTGCCGCGAAAACAACCTCCCAATCTATGTGTTCAACATGGACATCGTAGGTAACCTGAAGAAGGTTATGGACGGCGAGGAGATTGGTACATTCGTACATCCATAAGCACATACTGCACCAATAAGAACGAATGCTTTCAGCCGCGGCTGAAAGCATTCGTCTATTTTATCTCCTCAAAATCGACATACTCACCCTCGTTCTTGTCGAAGATTTTCTTGTGAGTCTTCTTTTTGTCAGTCGGTTTGTAACCGGGTGCCTCGTGCGTTTCGCGCTCCTGTCGGTTGACATGCCTTTTTGCACCAAAGTTGAAGAAAGCTATAATTCTTGCAATTACAGTAAGTAGCAGCGACGGCACAAGAATCACAAGAAACAGTATCAATAGAAATATACTCAAAATCATAACAATCATTTTTAAGTTAATGACAACAGGCATCCACACAGCATGTGCCCTCTACATCATATAACGTAGCTTGGAACGCACAGGTTCAAGGATTGTGAAGCCCGGTTTGGGGTATCAAGCCCTCTTTTTACACAAGGTAATGGACATTATCAGATACCATGAAATGATTGCAACAGGTGCAAGATAGCCCAGTGCAAGCATTGGCGCAGAAACCACCAGGAAGGTGTATCTTCTTTTGTTGCTCTTCCAGCTCAAGTTCTTGAACTTCATTGAGAACATAGGGATTTCCGATATAAGGAAATATGAGAAGAGGAATATCAATCCAATGATGAGCGCCCAGGCATGCTCCATACCCATCAGCCACTCCTTGCCACCCACAATGAGCGACGACCAGAAGAGCGCGTTTGCCGGTGTGGGCAGACCTATGAACGAAGTAGTCTGGCGTGTATCGATATTGAACTTTGCCAAGCGGCAAGCCGAGAAAACGGCTATCAAAAAGGCAAAGTATGGCAACACCGCCGCAAAGGCACCAAGGAACGCCGGGTACACCAGCACATTCTTCATGAACGAGAATATCACCGTTGCAGGCGCAAGACCAAAGGTTATATCATCGGCAAGTGAATCCATCTGCACACCCAGCGGCGAAGAAACACCCAACAGACGTGCCACCATGCCATCAAAGAAGTCGAACACTGCACCCAATACAATGAACAGCATTGCCAACTCGAATTTCCCGGTGAAAGCCATCACGCATGCCACGCAACCCGAAAAGAGGTTGCAACAGGTTATTGCGTTTGGAATATGTTTCTTTACAGACATCTTTTCTTTATTTGAAAGTTGCAATGACGGTTTCGTTACCCACAGTCTTCTGTTCAAGTTCAACCTTCAGCTCCACGTCAAGCGGCAGATAGAGGTCGACACGCGAACCGAACTTTATGAAACCCATATGCTGGTCAATGAAGCACTCCTCGCCGGCCTTTGCATATGTTACGATGCGTCGTGCCATTGCGCCCGCAATCTGGCGCACCATTATCTCACGTCCATCCTCGGTCTCAATCACCACCAGCGAGCGCTCGTTGTCGGTGCTGGCCTTTGGCAGCCATGCCTTGTAGTGCTTGCCGTCCTGATGCTCGGAACGCTTCACCACACCATCCACCGGATACCAGTTGGCATGCACATTCATGGGGCTCATGAAAATAGACACCTGCAGCCTCTCGTCCTTGAAGTAGTCGGGTTCAAAAACCTTTTCAATGACCACCACCTTGCCGTCGGCAGGGGCAACTATCACGTTCTCCACATCACCCGGAAAAATACGTTTAGGGCTACGGAAGAAGTTTACCATCAACAGATAAACGACCAAAGATGCAAAAGAGAGGATTGAGTTGAGCACAATGCACTGTGGCAGGAAATACCACAAAAGGAAAAGCACCACTGCAAACACCGCCAAGCCTGTCAGCAATATCGTTGTTCCCTCCTGGTGTATTCTGTAATCCTTAAGTTTTCTTATTCTCTTGAACCTTTTTTTTGCATTCGGTTTCTTATATTTTTTCATAGCCGGCACAATTTCAGTTATCCTTTATTACTAGTTACAAGAGTGAGAAACATGAGATTTGCTCCAATATCTCCCACTGCGAGCGAAGTATATATTCGCGATTTACCGCAAATATACATACAAAAAATTAAAAACAAATCAAAACATATGTAAAAATGCAAAATAGCTGCATATTATCACAACACCGCACAAAAGTTAATGTTGATAACTTTTTGGCAAAAACACTACTTTATATAAACAAAAGGTATTACCTTTATCAACGATAAGAAGCTGTTTGAATTTCTTTCGAAAAATAATATTACATTATACGCGAGTTGTGCTTGCCTTTTTATGCTCTTTTTTGCCTGTTTTTCCTTTTTTCGCAGTTACATAGCCCGCTGTGACTACGTCCAACTGCCTTGCGCTCGGCAAAGTAAATGAATTTCCTTTGCACTCGCTTAACCGGCACTTTGCGCCTTTGAAAAAAGAAAAAACATCCTAAAAAAGACCTATAAAAATTTCAAGGACATAAATTCAAACAACTTCTAAAAAAGAGACAGATGCTAGATTTCGTACACCTTCACGTTCATTCACAATACTCCATACTCGACGGACAGGCTGCTGTAAAGAAGCTTGTCGACAAGGCCATTGCCGACAACATGAAAGGCATTGCCATCACAGACCACGGCAACATGATGGCCATAAAGGAGTTCTTCAACTATGTAAGCAAGATAAACTCAAAGAAAAGCGACGACGAGAAGTTCAAACCCATCATCGGTTGCGAGGTGTACGTTGCCGAGCGCCGTCTCTTCAACAAGGAACTCAAGGAGGACATGCGTGGTCACCACCTCATACTGCTTGCCAAGAACCTGCAGGGTTATCACAACCTTGTAAAGATTGTGTCAAAGGCCTGGAGCGAGGGCTACTACTACAACCCACGTACCGACAAGGCCGAGATTGAGAAGTACCACGAAGGGCTCATATGCTGTTCGGCCTGCCTTGGTGGCGAGGTACCACAGCTCATAAAGAACGGCGACCTTGCAAAGGCCGAGGAGACGGTAATGTGGTTCAAGAACCTTTTTGGCGAGGACTACTACCTTGAGCTACAGTTACACAAGGCAACCGTGGAGCGCGCCAACCACGAGGTGTACCCACTGCAGGTAGAGGTAAACAAGCACATTGTAGAACTCAGCAAGAAGTGCGGCGTGAAGCTCATATGCTCCAACGACGTGCACTTTGTAGACGAGGAGAATGCCGAGGCGCACGACCGTCTCATCTGCCTTAGCACTGGCCGCGACCTCGACGACCCCAACCGCATGCTCTACTCAAAGCAGGAGTGGATGAAGACAAAGGCCGAAATGGCAGAAATGTTCGGCGACATCCCCGAGGCAATGACAAACACCGTGGAGATATGCGACAAGGTCGAATACTACACCATTGACAGCGCCCCCATCATGCCCAACTTCGCCATCCCCGAGGAGTTCGGCACCGAGGAGGGATACCGCCGGACAATCACCCACCAGCAGCTCTTTGACGAGTTCACACAGGACGAGAAAGGCAACGTGGTACTGTCACAGGAAGAGGCCGAGAAGAAGATAAAGAAACTTGGCGGCTATGACAAGCTCTACCGCATAAAACTCGAGGGCGACTACCTTCGCAAGTTGGCCTATGACGGAGCAAAGAAGTGCTACCCCGAGCCTTTCACGCAGGAACTCACAGACCGCATAGACTTTGAGCTACACATCATGAAGACCATGGGTTTCCCCGGCTACTTCCTCATTGTGCAGGACTTCATACGCGCCGCACGCGAGGAGCTTGGCGTTTCCGTAGGTCCCGGACGTGGTTCGGCAGCCGGAAGCGTTGTGGCATACACCCTTGGTATCACACGTGTGGACCCAATCAAATACGACCTTCTGTTCGAGCGTTTCCTGAACCCCGACCGTATCTCACTCCCCGATATTGACGTGGACTTTGACGATGACGGCCGTGGACGCGTGCTCAACTGGGTAACCGAGAAATATGGCCAGGAGAAGGTGGCCCACATCATCACATACGGCACAATGGCAACCAAGCTTGCCATCAAGGACGTCGCACGCGTGCAGAAACTGCCGCTCGACATATCCAACAAACTTTGCAAGGCCATCCCCGACCGCCTGCCCGACGGCATGAAGATGAACCTCCCCAACGCAATACAGGCCGTGCCCGAGCTGCGTGAGGCCGAGGCATCGCCCGATCCCGTCCTGCGCGACACCATCAAATATGCAAAGATGCTCGAGGGTAACGTACGCAACACCGGCGTGCATGCCTGTGGAACAATCATCTGCCGCGACGACATCACCGACCACGTGCCCATCAGCATTGCCGAGGACAAGGAGACCGGCGAAAAGATGCTCGTGACACAGTACGAAGGTAGCGTCATTGAGGAGACAGGCCTAATAAAGATGGACTTCCTTGGCCTCAAGACCCTCTCGGTCATCAAGGAGGCATTGGAGAACATACGCCAAAGCCTGAAGATTGAGGTAGACATTGACACCATACCCATTGACGACCCCAAGACATACGAGCTATACAGCGCCGGCAACACAATCGGAACATTCCAGTTGGAGTCGCCGGGTATGCAGAAGTATCTGCGCGAGCTGCAGCCCACCACCTTTGAGGACCTCATTGCCATGAACGCCCTCTACCGTCCGGGTCCAATGGACTACATCCCCGACTTCATCAAGCGCAAGCACGACCCCTCGCTTGTGCAGTACGACATACCTTGCATGGAGAAATACCTCAAGGACACCTATGGAATCACCGTGTACCAGGAGCAGGTGATGCTCCTCTCGCGCCTGCTTGCCGACTTCACCCGCGGCGAGAGTGATACCTTGCGTAAGGCCATGGGTAAGAAGCTCAAGGCCAAGCTGGACGAACTGAAGCCCAAGTTCATCAACGGTGGAAAGAAGAACGGACACGACGAGAAGATACTTGAGAAAATCTGGGCCGACTGGGAGAAGTTCGCCTCATACGCCTTCAACAAGTCGCACGCCACCTGTTACTCATGGGTTGCCTACCAGACAGCCTACCTCAAGGCCAACTACCCGTCGCAGTACATGGCCGGTGCCATGAGCCGCAACCTTGATAAGATCACCGAAATCACCAAGCTGATGCAGGAGTGCAAGAGCATGGGCATCAACGTACTTGGCCCCGATGTCAACGAGTCGCGCCGCAAGTTCAGTGTAAACAAGAAGGGCGACATACGCTTTGGACTCTGCGCCGTGAAGGGCGTGGGCGAAAGCGCCGTACAGACCATCATCGACGAACGCGAGGCCAACGGACCGTTCAAGAGCATCTTTGACTTTGTGGAGCGCGTGAACCTCACCGCCTGCAACCGCAAGAACCTTGAGTGCCTGGCCTTTGCCGGAGCATTCGACGAGCTCCCCGGCGACATATCGCGCGAGCAGTATGCCGGCACCAACAGCAAGGGCGAACAGTTCCTCGAGGCACTCATACGCTACGGCAACACCTACCAGAACGACAAGGCCAATGCCACAGCATCGCTCTTTGGCGATACCGAGATGGCCGAGATTCCACACCCCGAAGTACCGGCAGGCGGCATATGGAGCACACTTGAGCGCCTAAACCGCGAGAGGGAGCTTGTAGGCATCTACCTGTCGGCACACCCGCTCGACGACTATGCCATCATCCTCAACGAGTTCTGCAACACAAAGGCCAACGAAATGGACAACCTTGAGGCACTGCGCGGCCGCAAGATAACCCTTGGAGGCGTTGTGAGCGACCCGCCACGCACAGGCTTCACCAAGAAAGGAAGCCCCTATGGAGTTGCGAAGATTGAGGACTTCACCGGCGCTGCCGAAATGTTCTTCTTTGGCGACGAGTGGATGAAGAAACAGAACTACTTCATCCCCGGCAACTTCCTCTACATAAAAGGCAGCTGCCAGCCACGCCGTTGGGACGAGACAAAGTTCGACTTTGTTGTGGACAGCATTGATCTCATGCCCGAGATAAAGGAGGGAATGGTAAAGAGCATAACCATCACCTTTGACGTTATGTCACTCACCGACGAGGTCTACAGCACCCTCATCGACTACACCGAGAAGCACCCGGGCAACAGCAAGCTGATCTTCAAGATAAAGGACTACGAACAGGAGTTCACTCTTGAGCTCGCATCAAAGAACCGCGACATTGAGGTGCTGCCCGAGTTGCTCGACTACCTGAAAGAGATTGAAAACATAGAATACAAATTGAATTAACATACAATAGAGATAAAACAGCGAATTTCGAGATCCTTCACATCCGTTCAGGATGACACCAATCTATTTTCATCCGTCACATTGTCATACTGAGCAAAGCGAAGTATCTCCAATTCCAAACAGAATACTAATTGATAAACCCATAAAACTATTAAAATTATGGCAACAAACGTAACAAACGACAACGCGAAAGAATTCATGGCAACCGAACTGCCAATAGTACTTGATTTTGGCGCAGCATGGTGTGGTCCCTGCAAGCAGTTGGCACCAATCATGGACGAGCTCTCCGAGGAGTATGCAGGCCGCATCGCAGTAGGCAAATGCGACATCGAGGAGGCCGACGACCTCACAATGGAGTATGGCATCCGCAACGTTCCAACAGTCCTGTTCATCAAGGACGGCAAGGTAGTTGACCGTTTCGTAGGTGCAAAGTCAAAGGGTGACGTAAAGGCATTGTTCGAGAAACTTCTCTAATCCATAAAGCACAGTACCATGAACAACGACGAATTCGCAATGGACGACCTCGATGACGAGAAGACCATAGCATTCATACGCGAGAGACTGCCACAGGATTTGAAGGAGAAGTACAGCGACGACGAGTTCTACTTCTTCCTCGATACCATCTACGACTACTACGAGAAGAGCGGAATCCTCGACAGCAACAACGAGTATGTCGACATTGACATCAACGCTATTGCCGAGTTCATTGCCAAAGAAGCAAAGAAATGCGACATTGGAAACTTCGACCCCGAGGAGCTCTACTTCATCGTGGAAGGAGAATTAGCTTATAACGGAATAATTGATGAGGACTAACCTCATCGGTTATTCTAAATTATAGGCTAATCGAGGGGCATTTTGAGCAATAGTCGCGCGTAGTATCTCCCTCCCCTCAGTCGGCAAGCCGACAGCTAATTCCTCCCCTGTTTTAGGGGAGGTGTCCGAAGGACGGAGGGGTATTTGGCAGTGGAGCAGTTTAAGTTTGCACCGCGCGGGGTGCGATTGCCAAAGGCAACAAAATGACGGTCAATTACAAAAAAATCGAGCGGCATTTTGAGCAATAGTCGCGCGTAGTGCAGGCAAAGTTTGCACCGCGCGGGGTGCGATTGCCAAAGGCAACAAAATGACGGTCAACTTGACATTTAACGGCATCATAGACGAGGAGTAACAAATACTCTTTACATTACGATATATGGTAGCGCATTAGCGTTACCATATATCGTTTTAATGACATAACTCTCCCACTCGCCGGCAAGGCCGGAGGTGACGGCTAAAATTTGCAATATAAAAAAATGAAGCGGCTATTGAAGTGAACCCCAAAGTTTGGACAAAAAAACTTTGGGGTTCACTTCATTTATCCTCCCACGCAATATCAATCCAGGGCATAGTACTTTTATAAAATTTGTTAGTATTGTGATTTTATTATGTGCAAAACAATATGGCAAACTCAACTTGAAAATGCAATCTAGTTCTAATTTAAGGAAGTAATGCATCAAGTTGCACAACCTTTCGCATTGAACCACGCGCCAGATATTTTATTGCCCATTCGTTACCATAAATCAATAACTGGCAACATCGTTGCAATAACAATTAAAATTCATTATTTTTCACAAAAACAGATGAAAAAAGCCTGCGAAACCGTTTCATTCCGTTTCATTTGAAAGCAGAGTTTTTTTTTGGCCGCTTATGTTTAATTGGGCAGCACGGAATTTTATATTTTTGCAACATGACAGAAAATACAGAGAAAAAATTACATGAGGTACTGAAGGCCGACATTGAAAAGGTGGCAATGCGCAATATTGCGGTGAAACGCGATTTTGAATATTTGAGTGCTCACATCATGGACAGGACAGGAGCATACATAAGCCCTATAACCCTGCGACGTTTCTGGGGTGAGCTCGCCGGTGGCAAGTACAATGTGCAGCCACGTCGCTATACACTCGATGCGCTGGCGCGCTACACAGGACATACCGATTATGAACAATTTGTACATAATTCCGCAAACAGGAACAGCTCCAACAGCGATTTTATACAAAGCGAATACCTCGTAACAAGCATTTTGAAAAAAGGCGCGCTCCTGCACATTTCATGGACACCGGGACACCATATTATCGCGGAATACCTTGGGTGCGAGATGTTCTGCATTACGGAGAGCCACAAGAGCAAGCTGAGCAAAGGCGACACATTCCAGGCCGACACAATGACACAGGGCGAGCCGCTATACCTTAACCGCCTGATACATGACGGCGGCGCTCCATGCCGCTACGTATGTGGCAGAGACAACGGGGTGCGGTTCAGAGTTATCACCAACAGAACAGACAAAGAGAAATAAAGCAAGGTTTGCCGAGCGTTGTCAACGGCAGGGGGGTAGACCGTGCATCTACCCAGAAAAATGGATAAATACACACAACAGAAAAAAAGATAAATGACCGATTCGGGATTCTTGAGCGAAGACACAATTTTTGAAAGCATTGAAAAGATAGAATCGCAGGGTGCTACAAGCGAGGCATTCATTGTTAAAAACAAAGGAAAGACTTTTTTCATGAAGAGGTTGCGTGCGGAATTTTCCGGCAACCCCAAATATGTTACGCTTTTCGAAAAGGAATATGAGGTTGGCAAATCCTTGAACAGTCCTTACATACCGCAATACAAAAGCATAAACAAGGAAAACGGTAGCCTATACATCCTGATGGAATATATTCTTGGCGAAAATATTGAAGAGAAGCTACAGAGCGACCCTCTTTGGTTCCATAAAGAAAAGAACGTACAGAAGATGCTGTTGCAGTTGTCAGAGGGACTTGAAGAGCTGCACAAAAAGGATATTCTCTACCTTGACATCAATCCAAAGAACATCATGCTCACCAGATTCGGCGGTAATGTAAAGATTACCGACCTTGGATTTTGTGCCAATGCGGCATATCACCACACTGCAGGCTGCACAATTGGATTCCAGGCACCCGAAGTCGAGGAGAAACATTGGAAAGAGATTGACACACGCAGCGACATATACTCCATTGGACGTTTGCTGCAATATATTGAAGAGAAAAGCGGCACAAGATTGCCACGCGGCATCAGACGCATAAAAAAGCGTTGTTTGCGAGAACAAAAGAGCGAACGCTACCACAACTGCGAGGAGATTATACGCGAAATAGGCAGTAACGGGAAAAGGAGAGCTATAACGGCAACGATTGCAACAGCAGTATTCGGCACGCTTGCGCTATTTGCACAGCCTGTCTACAATGCCGTCAAGGAGTACATTGCGTGGGAGAGCGGAAAGATTGCCGACCGGTTTGAGGAGAAGGACATCTTCTACCGCATAACAGACCACAGCGCACGCACCGTGGCAGTCACATACAAAGGTAGCCACCACGGCGAGTACATGTTCGAGTACAAGGACGGGGTCATTGAGCTGCCGTCGACAGTAACCCACCGTGGCAGACAGTTCCGTGTGACATCGATAGACAGTTACAGTTTTGACAACCCCGAGACAACAGGCATAATACTCCCCGATGGGCTTGAAAGCATCAGCGACATGGCATTTGTAGTGTGCCGCCTGACGGGCGAAGTGTACATACCAAAAAGTATAAGGCACATTGGAGTATGGACTTTTGAGGGAAATACGGAAATCTGCACTCTTGTTGTTGATGAAGCAAACCCTGTATATGACAGCCGTGGCGGCTGCAATGCCATTATTGAAACAGCGACGGACAGGCTTGTTGCGGCATGTGAAAGCACTATGATACCCCACGGCATAAAAACCATTGGCCAAAACGCTTTTGCCATGTACCAGAAGCCACATATCGATATTCCCGAAAGCGTTACTGTCATTGAGGGGTACGCCTTTGCACAAAGCGCACTGACCGAGGTTACACTACCCTGCAACATAACGGAGATTGGTGCACAAGCTTTTGAGAATTGCAGGGAACTGAGAAAAATTGTCTCGCATATTCCACCCGAGAAGCTACGCCCCACAGGCAACTTCTGCTTTGAGGGCATACCCGAGGATTGTATACTATATGTTCCGCGCGGTGCAAAGAGCGCCTATAAAAGCACCGGTGGTTGGAACACATTTGCAAACATAGTGGAAATGGAATAAACAAATTATGGCAGCCGATTGGCTGCCATAATTGTGTGTATAAGAATGAACAGTTATCAATAGTTGTTCTTCTTTACCTCAAAGTGTGCCTGTGGGTGCAAGCAAGCAGGGCACATTTCGGGGGCTGCAGCACCTGTGTAAACGAAACCACAGTTGCGGCACTGCCATGTAACAGGCTCGGCCTTCTTGAACACTGTACCGTTCTCAATGTTCTTGAGGAGAGCAAGGTAACGCTCCTCGTGACCCTTCTCTGCCACTGCTATGTTGCGGTACATGATTGCGATTGCAGGGAAGCCCTCGGCATCGGCAACATCGGCAAAGTGTGGATAGTCGGCAGTCCACTCCTCGTTCTCACCTGCTGCAGCAGCCTTGAGGTTCTCGGCTGTTGTAGAGATTACACCCGCAGGATAGCTGGCTGTAATCTCAACCATACCGCCCTCGAGCCACTTGAACATACGCTTAGCGTGCTCCTTCTCCTGGTCGGCTGTCTCCTGGAAAATGGCAGCAATCTGCTCATATCCCTCCTTCTTTGCAACGCTTGCAAAGTATGTATAACGCATTCTTGCCTGTGACTCGCCTGCGAATGATGTCAACAGGTTCTTCTCGGTCTTTGTACCTTTGATACTCTTTTCCATAATTATTCCAATTTATTTGATTAATCTGTTTTTATATTCTCCAAATCACACAGCAAGCAGTCACACAAACGAATTATCCTCAAAAAACGAGTTGCGACATTTCATTAACAGCTCCATTGCCTGATATGTTTGCCCGCAACAGGCTTGCCTTGCAATTCGTTTTCAAAGAAAATATTTATTTCAAAAAAAACATTGGCACAAGGGAACTTTTTTTTTCGCCGTTAATTAATTTTAACAAAAGAGAGACGTTTTGCACTGCTGTAGATATCATAAAAGCAACCATACCCAAAGGCCGACGGCCTTTGGGCATGGTCTATAATCACCTTGGAGAAACGCGGTTTAGAGCAGTTTTGCAAAAAGTTCAATCGCCTGGTACTCGGGCAAGCCAATCTTGTTGAAGAGTGCCGCTGTACCCTGTGTGCGCTCCTCGGCACGCTGCCAGAACTCGCGTGCATCCTCACCGGGGAATGGGACGATGTCCTTCTGTGAGAGGTGACGGAAGATTGCGTGGCGCTTGCGGATGAGTTCCTCGGGGCTCAAAGGCACTGCCATGTCGGCAACAGCCAAATCCCACTCCTGCCATGCTCCGCGGTAGAGCCAGATGTGGCACTCCTTTGCCCAAGGCTCGTCCTTGACCTCTTCAAAGGCACGCAACACAGCCTCAATGCAAACGCGGTGTGTGCCGTGCGGGTCGGTAAGGTCACCGGCTGCGTATATCTGGTGGGGCTTCACCTCGCGCATAAGAGCCTTTACAATCTCAATGTCATCGTCGCTCAACTGTCCTTTCTTTATACCGCCAGTCTCATAGAACGGGAGGTTGAGGAAGTGGGCATTGGTGCGGTCATCGAGGCCTATCGAGCGGCAGGCTGCACGCGCCTCGGCACGGCGGATGGCACCCTTGAGGTCGAGTAGCTTGCGTGGTTCGGGCTCGCCAACCTTCTTGTTGGCAATGATTTCACGAATCTCGTCAAAGGCATCGCCAAAGCCCATCTCTTTTGCTGTATCAATGTTCTGCAACACCACATCGTCGTACACGGCCACGTTACCCGATGTCTGGTAGGCCACGTGTACATCGTGTCCATGCTCAATGAGGCGGTTGAATGTTCCACCCATTGAAATGACATCGTCATCGGGGTGTGGAGAGAAGATTATCACTCGCTTGGGGAACGGTGTGGATGACACCGGGCGTGTGCTGTCATCGGCATTTGGTTTGCCACCGGGCCAGCCCGAGATTATGTGCTGAATCTCGTTGAAAACCTTGATGTTGATTTTGTCATATGTATCGACACGCTCCAGGAGGTCGGATAGGGAGTTCTTGATATAATCCTGATGTGTGAGTTTAAGGATTGGCTTGTCGACAGTCTGGCACAGCCAGATGACAGCCTTGCGTATGAGCTTGTCGCTCCACTCTATTGGAGGCGCAATGAGCCATGGCTCCTTAACGCGTGTGAGTTCCTGGGCCGCAGCCTCATCCATGACAACCTGAACGTTATCGTGGTTCTGTAGGCAAGTAGCTGGATACTCCTCGCTGACTGTACCCTCAATGAGTCTCTTTGCAACGCCGGCCTTGTCCTCGCCCCACATCATGAGCACGATTTTCTTGGCGCTCATAATGGTTTTCAAGCCCATTGTTATGGCCATCTTGGGCACTTCGTTGGGGTTGGAGAAGAACTTGTCCTGTGTCTTGCGGGTGTTGTAGCTCAACTGTACAAGGCGTGTTGTTGAGTGGCTGTAGCTGCCGGGCTCGTTGAAACCTATCTGGCCAAGCTCGCCCACACCCATAATCATGAGGTCGATACGGCCACCTACCATCTGCTCATATCGGCGGCAATAGTCGTTGACCTCGCTGCGCTCAACTGTTCCATCGGGGAAGAAAACATTCTCGGGAGCTACATCCACGTAGTTAAGGAACTCCTCATATACACGGTGGTTGCGGCTTTGGGGCGATGTGGGCGCCATTGGATAGAACTCGTCGAGGCTGTACACTACTACATTCCTGAAGCTCACCTTGCCGGCCTTGTAACGGTTGACAAGCTCGGCATAGAGGCCAAGGGGTGTGCGGCCTGTGGAGAGGCCAAGTGCAAAAGGCCTTTCGCCCTTGTGGGAATTGATTGCATTGACTACTACGTCGGCAGCTGCATTTGCACCGTTCTTCTCGGTATCGCAAATGGTGGTTGCCACCTTTTCAAATTTACATATACTCTCTATTGAAGCCGTACCAGGCAGCTCGCCTATCTTTGGCAATACAAATTTTGGATTCATGGTTATAGTTTGTTTAAGTTTTGGTTTTTTAGTTATTATTTTATCAGTTCTGTCATTCCGAACTGCAGGGAGGAATCTCTTGTAGTATTGATTGTTTCAGTTAGCTAATCACAGAGATGTCTCACATGCGTTCGACATGACATTAAACGCAATATCATTTCCTGTTCATGATCTCCGATGCGGGGAGACCCTTCTCAAGCAACATCTTCATGTAGCGCATATGTGGGTCGGTGTGACGGAAGAACATCTTGTAACCGTCGCACAGAACGTTCATATATGGCTCACCGTTCTTTGCATAGGCAAAGCGGTGCTTGGGACACTCGCCGTGACATAGGAAGTAGTAGCTGCAGCGCTTGCACTCCATTGGCAGGGCATCGCGCTTGTCGCGGCCGAATGTCTGCTGCGCGGGGCTGCGGTACATTGCCGCCAGTTCCTTCTCCTTTATGTTACCCAGGCGGTACTCGGGGTAGACGAAGTGGTCGCAGGAGTAGACATCGCCGTTATGCTCCACCACCAGGCCATCGCCACACACCTCGCAAAAGGCGCAGAGTGATGGTTGCACGCCGCACCAGATAGCAAGCGTAACGTCGAAGAGCTGTACAAAGCAACGGCCTACATCGAACTTCATCCACTCGTCAAAGACATCGCACATGAATTGTCCATAGCCCTTTGCCGACACCGACCAGGGAGCCTCAACGGCATCCTCCTCGTCGGGCGAGACAATGAGCGGGCGCTTGCCCGGACGCTCAATGACATACTCCACAACCGGCAGGAACTGCATATAGGGGTTCAATGAGCGCAGGAACTTGTAGACCTCGGCGCCGCGTCCCTCGCTGCGGGCATTCACGGTAGAGAGGATATTGAACTCAACACCGGTACGTGACATGAGTTCAACACCCTTCATGACGCGGGCGAAGGTTGGTGCACCACCGCAGTCGCGGCGGAAGGCATCGTGTATATCCTCGGGGCCGTCGAGCGACAGGCCAATGAGGAAGTTGTTGTCTTTGAAGAAACTGCACCACTCCTGGTTGAGCAGAATACCGTTTGTCTGCAAGGTATTCTCTATTCTCTTGCCGTCGGCATACTTCTGCTGCAGTTCCATTGCCTTGCGGAAGAACGGGAGGCCGGCCATCAACGGCTCGCCGCCATGCCAGCAGAAGGAGATTTCCTCCTGCGATGCACCCTCAATGTACTGACGGATGTATGTCTCGAGCAGTTCATCGCTCATACGGGGCATTGCTCCGCTGTAGATCTCGCTCTTGTCGCGATAGTAGCAATAATGACAATCAAGGTTACACGCCGAGCCAATGGGCTTTACCATTGTAGAGAATGCCGGTGCGCGCCTCATCTTGGCAACATCGGCAAGGTGCAGATTGTTCTTTTTGTTACTTTTCACTTGCTATAAATTCCTGTTCGCCATACTGCTGCTGCAACTTCACGAGTTTCTCCTTAAGCTGCGCAGTGATTTCCTCGGTTCCGGGCTGGCCGTAGATATTGTTGAGTTCGTGCTTGTCGTTCTCAAGATCAAAGAGCTCCCAAACGCCATCTTCGTAGAAGTGGATGAGCTTGTAGCGCTCGGTGCGCACGCCAAGGTGACGCTTGACGGCATGCTCGTCGGGGTACTCATAGTAGTGGTAATATACACCGTCGCGGTTAGGTTCCCACTCCTCGCCCTTGAGTACAGGGAGGAATGAGCAGCCATGGATATCAGATGGTACCTCAACGCCTGCAAGCTCCAGGAATGTAGGTGCATAGTCGATGTTCTGCACCATCTCCATTGACTCACCCTTTGCACCGCCCGGCAAACGTACGATAAGCGGAGTGCGGAATGACTCCTCGTACATCCAACGCTTGTCGAACCAGCCGTGCTCGCCCATGTAGAAGCCCTGATCAGATGTGTAGACGATGAGTGTGTTGTCCATCAGGCCCTCGGCCTCAAGATAGTCGAGTACGCGGCCCACGTTGCGGTCAACCGATGTTATCACGCGCAGATAGTCGCGCATATACTGCTGATATTTCCATGCATCGAGTTCCTTGCCGGTGAGGCCGGCAGCCTTGAATTTTTCAATCACAACATCATAGTGTGCATCCCACGCCTTTTTCTGTTCGGGGTTCATATTGTTGTATATGCGGCGTCCCCACTCCTCAAGATCGGGGCGGCTGTGTATGGTGCTGTCCTTATCGGCCATCTTCAGGTCATAGACAATATCCATATCCTTGCTGATTGACATCTTCTGTCCCTGCGCAGCCAGACGGGTGTCGTAGTTGTCGAAGAATGTCGCAGGCAACGGGAAGTTGCTGTCGGCAAAGAGGTCGAGGTCGCAGGTATCGGGCATCCATGTGCGGTGCGGTGCCTTGTGATGCAACAACAGGCAGAATGGTTTACTTGCATCGCGGCCGCTCTGGAGCCAGTCGAGCGCCAAGTCGGTTGTCACGTTGGTGGCATAGCCCTCGCGTTGCACCTTCTCGCCATTGCGTATGAAGGTGGGGTTATAGTAGTCGCCCTGTCCAATGAGAATATCCCAATGGTTGAAGCCGGTGGGTTCAGATGTAAGGTGCCATTTACCGATAACGGCTGTCTCATAGCCCTGCTGCTGCAACAGCTTGGGGAATGTCTGCTGGCCGCCGTCGAATGACGAGCTGTTGTCGGTAAAACCGTTGGTGAAGCTGTGCTTGCCGGTGAGCATGCAGGCACGTGACGGACCACTGATTGAGTTGGCCACGAAGCTGTTTGTGAAGCGCAGACCATCGGCCGCAATGCGGTCGATATTCGGAGTGCGGATGAAAGTGGTATCGTATGCGCTGATTGTCTGGTATGAGTGGTCATCGCACATGATAAAGAGAATGTTCATTGGTTCCTGCGGCTTCTCCTCTTTCTGGCAGCAGGATGCAACAAGCGGCAATACTGCCGCGCCGGCCATTGAAAGGCCGAGAACCTTTTTTGTCTTGTCGTAGATGTTGTTCATATTATGGTCTGTTTTTTGTTGTTTTTATATCCGCACGGTGTCTTAAAACCACCCCACGGAGTGCATATTGCGAAGATAAGCATAAATATTGAAATATTTTTGAAATTAAATAAATTTAGAATAGTTATAAACATTTTTACTCTTTTGGCACAAAAAAACGCCTGTCGCAGCACGACAGGCGTTATATCCAAGATTTAGAAAAATCAATCCTTCCAGCCAAGAGCTGAAGCACCAAGAACGGCTGCATCGGCACCTGGGAGTGATGACTTCAATACCTTTACCTTATCTCTCCACAAGAACACTACATTCTGGTTCATGTGTTTGCGTATTGGCTCGAGCAACAGCTCACCGGCATTTGCCAAACCGCCAAAGAGGATGATGGCCTCGGGAGCCGAGAATGCAATGAAGTTGCAGAAAGCCTCACCAAGCACCTTGCCTGTGAAGTCGAATATCTCATTTGCAAGCTTGTCGCCCTTGATGGCTGCATCGAACAACATCTTTGATGTGAGTTCGTTGATGCATACGTCACGGAGGATGCTTGGCTCGTCGCGCTCAACAAGCCACTTCTTTGCTGTACGCACGATACCTGTTGCCGAAGCATAGGTCTCGAGACAGTCGGTACGGCCGCAACCGCATGCACGACCCTCAAGAACAGGAGATGTTGTGTGACCCAACTCGCCGGCAAAACCGTCGTGGCCATAGATGAGCTGACCATTGGCAACGATGCCGCTACCAACACCTGTACCGAGTGTGATGTAAACGAAATCCTTCATGCCCTGGGCAACACCATACTTCATTTCACCGATGGCCGCTGCATTGGCGTCGTTGGTAACCTTTGTGGGAAGACCAGTCTTCTTCTCGATGAGCCAGCCCAGAGGTACAATACCCTTCCATGGGAGGTTGGCAGCATTAACAATCTCGCCGGTGTAGTAGTTTGCCATTGGAGCACCAACGCCAACACCCTCAAGCTTGCCCTCGCAACCGTTCTCAGAAGCAAGTTTCTTGATTACCGCAGCGATGGAGTCTGTATATTCCTCAATATCAGGATGCGCCTGTGTCTTGATTGTATCATCCTTTGCAAGGATGTGACCTTTAACATCAACAAGACCAATTACGGTATTTGTACCGCCAAGGTCAATTCCAATTACATATTTTTCGCTCATAATTATAATAGATTAGTTACATTATCCAAACAAAGCCCGCAAAACGGTAGCATTTGCGAATGTAAACAAAAAAAATCAGTTACAATGCAAAAACTTCAAAAACTGTCTAAAATTATCGATAAAATAACTTTTTTACAGATTATTCTTTTTTCTTTGCCCCACTTTGCATTATCTTCGCAAAATAATTAGAATAAATAATAATATTATATAAATAAAGATATGCTCAAGAGACTTTCGACTTTTCTGCTTCTGTTAACAGCAACTGCAACATTTGCACAGGAAAAGGCTTTTCCCACAATCCTGCCCCAGCCCACAAGCGTCAAACATGGCAATGCCAATATAAAGTTCGAGTTCACGAATGAGACAAAAATCATATACAGCCTCGACAACACCAACGCAAAGCAGGCTGCCGAGGAGTTGAACAGGATTGCGGTTTCCATCTTCGGCAAGAAACTGAAAAAAACCACCAAGGCTACAACCGACAACAACATCATCTTCAAGTACGACGGTTCGATAAAGCCCGAGGGTTACATGCTCGACATCACCCCCGAGAACATCATCATCAAGGCAAAGGATGGCGCCGGCATGTTCTATGCCGTGCAGACACTGAAGCAGGTTATCCCGGTACAGGCTTATGAGACACCTATTGACCTTGAGAAGGTGTCGTTGCCAACAATGAGGATAAATGATGCACCACACTTCCCCTACCGCGGGTTCATGCTCGACTGCTCGCGCCACTTCTGGAGCGTGGAGACAATAAAGGAGGTGCTCGACATACTTGCCATGCACAAGATGAACCGTTTCCACTGGCACCTTACCGAGGACCAGGGTTGGCGCATCGAGATAAAGAAGTACCCATTGCTCACACAGATTGGCAGCTTGCGCGAGCAGACCACCACAGGACATAACGAAGGCCTTGACGGCATCCCCTACGGTGGCTACTACACACAGAAGGAGATAAAGGAGATTGTAAAGTATGCACAGGAGCGCTTCATCACAATCGTTCCCGAGATTGAAATCCCCGGCCACTCGCTGGGAGCACTGAGCGCATATCCATGGCTTGGCTGCGAGGGCGAGAAGGGCAACTACAAGACATGGGCATATTGGGGCGTGTCGAAACAGATTGCATGCGCCGGCAAAGAGAGCACATTCATGTTCTGGCAGGATGTCCTTGATGAAGTGATGGCGCTGTTCCCCGGCGAATATATACACATTGGCGGCGACGAGGCTCCACGTGATATGTGGAAGGAGTGCCCGCACTGCCAGCAACGCATCAAGGATAACGGTCTGAAGAACGAGGCCGAACTGCAGTCATACGTGAACAGCCGCATCGAGGCACACCTTAACAAGAACGGCCGCAAGCTCATCGGTTGGGATGAGATACTCGAGGGCGGTGTGAGCAAGGAGGCGACCATAATGTCATGGCGTGGCACAGAGGGCGGCATTGCAGCAGCAAAGAAGGGCAACTACGTCATCATGACCCCGGGCAGCCACTGCTACCTTGACTACCGACAGACAACAGACCGCAAGGACGAGCTCGACAGCAACGGCAGCTATGTCCCCTTGCGCAAGACATACTCATTCAACCCATACGACCAGTTGAGCAAGAACGAGGAGAAATACATCCTTGGCGTACAGGGCAACCTGTGGACCGAGTATGTGACAACCCCAATGCAACTACAGTACAAGGCTTTGCCACGCCTTGGCGCAATAGCTGAGATTGGCTGGAGCAACCCGTCACCCGAAACAAAGGACACCGAGGAGTTCATTGGCCGCGCCAAGGAGCTTGCACGTTACTACAGTGTGTTCGGTTGGTGCTTCGCCCGCCACTTCTATGAGGACGGCGTGCAGGTAGGCTGGTAACGCAACACTGATTTTGAGATAATTGAAATATTTAGTAACTAACCTATTTTTTATGAAGAGAATTTTTACGCTTATTTCTTGCGCTGTCCTCTCGACTGCCGCAATGATTGCGCAGGTTCCTTTCAAGACAACCACCATTGAGAATGGTGAGTTTGCCGAGGGAACTACCTGGTACACAATGGGTATCGGCGAGGGCGCGAAGTTAATCAAGGACAATGCCGGTGCCGACCACATTGCGCTTGGCGTTTCAACCCCAAAAGGCAACGACGACGAGTTATGGTGCTTTGTCGGTAACGACACCGACGGTTATGCTTTATACAACAAGCAGGCCGGCACAAGCAAAGTGCTTGCATCAAAGACAAGCATGAGCACACTTGCAGGTTATGGCGGCACAGGCGGTTCAACCTTCCCCACCATGCAGGAGGCTGCAAACTTGCCCGAAGGTTATGTTGGCCGTTGGGATTTTGCCGCATCGAACAAAATTGCCAATGTAAACGGCTATTTCATGCGCATACACGGCACGAACTATGCAGTGAACGACTTTGGAGGTATTGGTAGACTTGCATTCTGGGCCGAGGGTGCCGATGCAGGTTCAACAATCGTGTTCACAGCTGCCGAGACATCTGTTGAAATACTTGTTTCAAAGGGTGCTTTCACCGCAAGCAATGCAAACGGCACATGGCACTCAAAGTGGGAGAGCAGCGAGCTCGCAGGCTTCTCACTCTCGGCCAATGCCAACAACATGACAACATCGGGCGACTACATTGCCGGCTATTCAGGCCAGTCGGGCACATGTTCATATACACTCACAGCCCCCGAAGGTCTTGTAATCAAGGGTTACAGCTTTGACTTTGTGAACACAAACAACGACGGCAGTTATGCTCTCACACTGACAGCCGAGGGCGACAACTACACATCATCGGCTACAACACAGCACCTTGAGGTTGAGGTTGCAGACCCTGCACGCACTGTTTCATTCACACAGAGCGGTGCAAACAAGGGTATAACATTCTCAAACTTCGTGGTTTACATGGGTCTTGACATCCGCACTCCCGAGCCTGCTTTCGATGTATTCCCCACACTTACATCAGGCGCTATTCCCTACCGTATTCCAGCCATTGCAACAGCAAAGAACGGCAACATCATTGCAGTTGCCGACTACCGCCACAGCCGTGCCGACATCGGTATGGCAACTAACGGCCGTATTGACCTCCGCGCACGCATAAGCACCGACAACGGTGAGACTTGGGGCGAGATTTTCGACATCATCCAGGGCAAGGGTGCTGACGGCATAGATGCTTCGAACAACGACATGTATGTTGGTTTCGGTGACCCTGCAATAGTTGCCGACCGCGAGAGCAACCGCGTACTTGTTATCAGCTGCTCGGGTAACGTATCGTTCCCCAACGGACAGCGTAACAATCACCAGGGTATCGCACACTTCTACAGCGAGGACTGCGGCGTAAACTGGAGCACACCAGTTGACCGCGCAGAGCACATATATGCACAGTTCGACAACACACAGCACGGCCCCGTACGCGCTATGTTCGTGGGTTCGGGCAAGATTTCACAGAGCCAGTACATCAAGGTTGGCGACTACTACCGCATCTATTGCGCTGTTCTTGTGAAGAACGTGAACGGCACACACGTAAACTTCGTTCTTTACAGTGACAATTTCGGCGAGAGCTGGACTGTTCTTGGCGGTGGCGAGGTTTCTCCAATCCCAAGCGGTGGTGACGAGCCAAAGGCCGACGAGCTGCCCGACGGTTCTGTAATCATCAGTTCACGTACCTCAGGCGGACGTATCTATAACATCTTCTCATACACCGACAGCGAGAAGGCCGAGGGTTCATGGGGCACTGCAAAGTACTCTAACGCAAACAACAACGGTACAATTGCCGTGAACAACTCAACAAACGGCGAGATTATGTTTGTTCCTGCAAAGCGCAAGGCCGATGACAAGAAGGTTTATCTTGCACTGCAGTCAGTGCCTCTTGGCTCGGGCCGCGCGAATGTGGGTATATATTATAAGGAGTTGGAGACACTCGAGGACTTCATCACCCCCGAGGCTATTGCAGCCGACTGGGACGGACGTCACCAGTCGAGCTACGTTGGCGGTGCTTACTCTACAATGACACTGCAGCACGACAACAACATCGGTTTCCTCTATGAGGAGGACACATACGGCACAAACGGTGGCGGTTACACAATCGTTTACAAGAACTACAGCATTGAGTATATCACTGACAGTGCATACGTTTATGATGCCGACGTTGACAAGACTGCCATTGTTGCTGCAGGCATCGACGCAAAGATTGCAGGATTTGACCCCGATGCTCCAACATACGTGGGTTCGGTTGACGGCAACTCACTGAACGCCGTTGCAGAACTTATCGAGGCATACAAAAATGAGCCATCTTACGAGGCATATGAGGCCATCAACGCAGGTATTGCAAACATGCCACGTCTTGAGGTTGAGGCCGGCAAGTGGTACCGCATACGCAACTCGGCACGTAGCAATGCCACACTCTACCTGAACCCCGAGGCAAGCCGCGTATCGACAGCAACATCAAACGTAAGCAACGCCAACCAGTTGTTCACATTCCTGCCCACAGGCAACGACAAGGAGTATTACCTGTACAACGGCAACTACCAGTACATGTTGGGACCTCTCGGAGCAAACGAGACACAACCTGTTGTGACAACCGACAACGCTGCTGCCGGAAAGTGGAAGATAGAGAGCACAACAACCGGTTTGAGCTCAATCATCTGCCAGAACAATACAGGCGGCAACACAGGCCTTCACCTTGCAGGTGACGGAGTGCGCCTTGTGCCCTGGACAAACAATGCCGAGGCATCACTGTGGTATATTGAGCCTGTTGATGAGTTTGCATTGACAATCAACGAGTATGCCGCAGTGTGCATGCCTTTCACAATGACATTGCCCCAGGGTGTAGCAGCCTACACAGCAGGCGCACCACAGACCGCTGACGGTGTTGATTTTGTAATGTTGACCGAGTGCGGCACAAATATCATTCCAGCAAACACACCTGTCATTTTGGCTGCAACAAGCGGCACATACAACATTGGTGTGGGCGGCGAGGCTACAGCACTTGAAGGCAACAACCAGCTAAGCGGCGTACTCAAGAGCGCGTCTGTCGATGGTTCAAATATCTACACACTCAACAACGGACAGCTTGTAAAGCGCACTGCCACCAGCGGCAACATCGCTGCCAACACTGCATACTACACTGCCGACAACAGTGCCGAGACACTTGTGTTGAAGAACATTTTTGAGGCCGCATATACACTTGTTGACCAGGCCGGCAACGAATTCAACGGCAGCTTCACCTACGAGGGTAACAACCAGCCTGCTGTGACAGGTGCTTATGGAGCAACAATCACTGATGCTGAAATGGATTTCACAAACAAGCATTACACAGCAACAATCAATTTTGCATACCCAATGTCAAAGGTTGGCGGTGACACAAACGAGACACTGCTTGCTATCAACGGCAAGTACATCCGCGCCGTAGGCAATAACGTAAAGGTGCAGACAACAAATGTTGCTGCAGTTGATGCGAACTGTTTGTGGGCTATCTATCCTTCATTCAACGAGGGTGCCTTCACATTCGCAATAATGAACGTTGCAACAGGCAAGTACATGCACACAGATGCAACAGGTGCCGTTCACAACACAGAAGGCACAGTTGTTTTGAGCGACGAGGCTACAATGTTCACAATTGCCGACAACAATGAGTTCAAGACCGGCAACGGCCTGTACCTCTCTATCAACTCACCAGCAAACGACACCAATGTATTCCTGGGAGTTTGGAGCAGCGCGCACGGTGGCACAGACATCATTGACGACGCTTTGAGTGCATACAATGTCGAAGTGACAGCTGCAAAGTATGCCACATTCTATGCGCCTGTAGCCGTTACAGTTCCCGAGAGTGGTGTTACTGCATACACTGTAACAATCAATGACGGCGGTTGGGCCGATTTGAATGAAATTGAGGGTGGCATAATCCCCGCCTACACAGGTGTGGTTCTCTATTCAGAGACTCCTGCGACCTACACATTCAATGTAACCACAACCGATGCTGTCGCTGAGGAAAATGCACTCACCGGTACCGTTGCTGCAACATACGTTACAGCCGATGCTTATGTACTTGGTTTCCAGGATGACGAAGCCGGTTTCTACACAGCTGCAATGACAGACGGCGCTTGGTTGAACAACCATCACAAGGCATATTTGCCAAAGGCTCAGGGCATGAATGCCGCTTCTTACAGCTTCCGTTTCCCTGGCACTACCGGTATTGAAGAGGTGAAAGTTGAAAACGGAAATGTAAAAGGTATTTACGACCTGCAGGGTCGCAAGGTTACAAAGCCAATCAAGGGTATATATATCATTGATGGCAAGAAGGTATTGGTAAAATAACAGACAGAGTTCCTTAAGGACACTAATGTTCTTAAGGACTTCTAAAAAGAGATTCTTCGCTTCGCTCAGAATGACATTATTGACTTTGTCATCCTGAACGAACGTGAAGAATCTCTGTTTTTTTTACAAGGATAAAATGCTTTAACTAAAATTATGTGATTTTTCATAAATTATCCATTATATTTGCACATATTGGGATATTGGGTTCAAGCGTAAAATATTAACTAATCATATTTTAAATTTATGAAAAGATTACTTACATTACTCATTTGCGGCATGATGTCGGTGGCAACGATGTTTGCCGACGAACCGTTCCGCAATCACAGCTACGACTCGTTGAAGCTTCTTGAGACCAACAACGAGAGCATTGTCTCCATCGGCAACAGCATTACCGACATGCACTGTTGGCCCGAGGCCTTCAAGACCTCAACCGGCGAATATCTGCCAATTGTGAACCGTGGAAACTCCGGTACATACTCTACAGAGCAGAGCAACAACATTGAGAGCTACATCAACGGACAGCCCAAGAAGGTGTTCATGATGATTGGTACAAACGACATTGCAA
>JAZRGF010000289.1:0-2200 GCA_045644005.1 Bacteroidaceae bacterium
CTCTGAAAGTGCTTCTGCTCATAACTCTACTTTTTTTGTTTGCAAAATTATTTATGGTAGAGTTGAGTGACGGTAAGCAGAACACAGCGTATCGGTGCAAAAGAATCAGCCGAAGCGAAACAGGAACGAAGATATGAGAAATTTCCCTATATTTGCAACCACAATAGCTTAACATGTATTGCTATTCAATCTGTTACAGCAATCAATATAACCCGTTGAAAGCAAGAATTAAAGTAACGGGATAGTAACGAAACTTTGTCATTTCTTGGCTTTTCATCGGCATTTGATGGCACTGCAACATCTTGGCAAATACCGGTAAATCGCTAACAGACAACATTCTTTCCCTATTTCGCACTCACTTTCGTTTCTTTGTTGTATCTTTGCAATAAATTGTAAAATATTAACTATAAAAACAATATTATGCGTAAACACATTCTTTCTTTAGCAATGCTACTGTTTGCTGTAACAGTTGCATTCGCAAACAACGACGGTGTAGAGGCTATGCTTGGTAAGATTAAAGAGATATCGAGCTACGAGAGAATAGAAAAATCCGACACTACACGCAGTTATTATCTTATGAAATTCACTCAGCTCATCGACCCTAACAATGCCGAGGTTGGAACATTTGAGCAACGAGTAATGCTTGGCCACAGAGGTTTCGACCGTCCCACAGTTATTGTAACCGAGGGTTATGGCGGTGACTATGCATTTGCAGCAAAACGTTATATGGAGGAGTTGACAAATCTGCTCGATGCAAATATCCTGTTTGTAGAGTACCGTTTCTTCTCAAAGTCAAAGCCCGAGAATCTCAACTGGGACTATATGACAATTGCAAACTCTATGCACGACTACCACGCCATAACAACAGCCTTCAAACAATACTATAATGGAAAGTGGGCTTCTACAGGTATAAGCAAGGGAGGTTCAACAACTATCTTCTACCGTGCGTACTACCCAGAGGATGTTGACGTATCAGTTCCCTACGTTGCTCCTCTTAGCCGCGCCCTTGAAGACGGACGTCACGAGTCGTTCCTTGAGCAGGCATCGTGCAAAGCCGACCGCGACGCTATCCGTAACTTCCAGTTGCACCTTCTTAAGAACAAGGCTGCATTCTTGCCTATGTTCGACAGCTACTGCGCAAATAAAGGCTATACATTCTACGTGCCCACAAGCACCATTTTCGACCTGTGTGTACTGGAATACCAGTTCTCATTCTGGCAGTGGGGTATGCCTGTAACAGCAATCCCTGCAACAGATGCCGACAACGAGACCATATTCAAATACTTCATCAACGCCTGCGAACCCAACTACTTCTCGCGCAAGAACGACCTCGAGTCATTCTCGGTACAGGCTGTAAAGGATTTTGGTTACTATGGATATAACGTTGACCCATTCAAGGATTATATCAATGTTGAGGACATCGAAGGTTACTACAAGAAGGTGATGCTTCCCTCAAAATGGGCTGACACCGTATTTGATGATTATAACTACCGTTTTGTAACAGATTTCTTGACAGAGAACGACCCCAAGATGATTTTCATTTACGGAGAGTGGGACCCCTGGACTGCAAGTGGTGTTACCTGGTTGCGCGACCGCAACAAGCAGAACATACATATCTTTGTTGAGCCCGACGGCAGTCACAAGGCACGTATCTCAACATTGCGTCGTGACAAGCAGAAAGAGGTTCTCAACCTTCTCAAGGAATGGATGTTTTGATAAATGCACAACAACACATTGACATTAGAAAATTTACAGATAGGTTACACCCACAACAAGCAAAAAACGCCTGTTGTGGGTGTAATTGATGCAACATTATACAAAGGTGAACTTGTGGCACTTGTGGGACGCAACGGTGCAGGAAAATCAACACTCCTACGTACCATATCGGCTTTTCAGGAGCCATTATCGGGCAGTATCACCTATCCCGACGGAAAGAACCATCCACATAAAGCTGCAGAACTTGCTACGCAGCTTGCAGTGGTGCTCACCGGTAATGCCGCGATACACAGCCTCACAGTCCGCGAGGTTGTAGCTATGGGACGCGTGCCTTACACAGGACTGATTGGTTATGAGCGCAGACGCGATAAAGAGGCGGTCGATACTGCCATAAAGGCCGTAGGAATAGAGCATCTCGTTGAGCGGCGTATCGAGACGCTAAGCGACGGTGAACGACAGAAGGCAATGATAGCAAAGGCTCTTG
>JAZRGF010000290.1:0-8524 GCA_045644005.1 Bacteroidaceae bacterium
CCCCGATTTTGTAGAACGCCATTCAATAACCGCCGATCTGGCTTTTGCCGGACACACCCACGGTGGCCAGGTGTCGCTGTTCGGGCTTTATACACCGGTGAAGAACACGTGCTACGGCAGGCGCTTCCTGCGTGGCAGGAATATGACTACAAACGGCACCACAATAATAACAACTAATGGAGTGGGCACGTCGAGGCGTAAAATCCGCTTCTGTGTCCCGAGCGAGATTGTTATAGTGACATTGAAAAGTACCGAATGAAATGTGAAATAACGGCAACACTTGGTTGCTTTTGTCTCCCTACAGCTTATTTTTGCAATGGAAAATCAAATTCTTAAAAAACTATGGTCATTGTATTTGTCCTTATAGCCCTGTTGTTGCTGGCGATTATGGTTGTTGCAATCTCATATTGGGCTGTTGAACTCAAGAGCCGCAACAAACGATACTGCGACGTTGCTAATGTACCATACAACCGCGTCGCACTGGTTCTTGGAACCAATCCGCTCACTCCAAGCGGGCGTCCTAATTACTATTTTAAATACAGGATAGATGCGTGTGTAGAACTTTACAAGGCCGGTAAAGTTTCAAAGTTTCTGTTGAGCGGTGACAATTCATCCAAATACTATGATGAGCCCCAATATATGAAGGATGCATTGATGGAATATGGTATCCCGGGGAGGGATATAGTGTTGGATTATGCCGGTTTCAGGACATTGGATTCTGTGGTCAGGTGCAAGGAGATATTCGGGCAGGAGAGTATTACAATAGTGTCGCAGGGGTTCCATAATGCCAGGGCTGTGTGTATTGCATCGTGGTGCGGCATTGATGCCGTTGGCTTTGATGCCAAGGATATTAAACACTCCAGGACATATCTCTTCTTTGGAGTGGGGCGCGAAGCGCTCGCACGCACCAAGATGTTTGTAGACATGATTGTTGGTAAGAAACCAAAATTCCTTGGTGAAAAGATTGAAATACAATAGTGATTTTGCTTGGTAAAAATAACTTACATATGAAGAACGTTGACGAATTCTATATGCAGCGCTGCCTGCAACTTGCAAAGTGTGGCGACGGCAGTACTTCACCCAATCCAATGGTGGGTGCGGTGATTGTCTGTGACGGCCGCATAATTGGTGAGGGGTATCACATCCGCGCAGGCGAGCCGCATGCCGAGGTCAATGCGGTGAATTCTGTAGTCGAGGAGGATAGGCCGCTGCTCGCTCGTTCGACCATGTATGTGAGCCTTGAACCCTGTTCGCACTATGGCAAGACGCCACCGTGCTGCGATATGATAATCGCGCGTGGAATACAGCGTGTGGTCATTGGGTCGGCCGACCCTAATCCGCAGGTGGATGGAGCCGGTATCGGTCGTATGCGTGCTGCGGGAATAGATGTTACCGTGGGGGTGCTCGAGGAGGAATGTCTCCGATTAAATCGTGCTTTTTTTACTTCGCAGATACAGAAACGCCCCTATGTGACATTGAAATGGGCACAGAGCGCCGATGGCTTTATTGACCTGTTGCGTGATGGTGGTCAGGCGGTCAGGATTTCCTCGCCGGTGTCACAGGTGGCGGTGCATAAATTGCGTGCGCAGAATGATGCTATACTTGTAGGTCGTCACACGGCATTGCTTGATGACCCCTCGCTTGATATACGTCATTGGGCGGGGCGCTCTCCCTTGCGTTTGGTAATAGATAAGTACGGCGCTTTGCCTGCCGATTTGAAGATATTTGACGGGACGTTGCCAACCGTCATATACACCGCGTGTAAAAAAGAGATTGGCTCTGGTAAAAATGTTGAACAAGTTGTGCTTGATTTCAATGAACCGCTCATACCGCAGATTCTGGAGCATCTGCATACTGTCAAAGTGAATAGCCTGCTGGTTGAGGGTGGTGCAACTCTCTTGCAGTCGTTTATAAATGCTTCGCTTTGGGATGAGGCACGTGTTGAGATGAACCCCGGATTGGAGCTGGGTAATGGAGTGGTGGCGCCATCCCTTGCCCCACTTTTGCCTTATGCCGAGGAGAGCCTTGCCGGTAATCGCATTCTCAAGTTCAATAGGCTAAAAACTCCTTAATAATTTTAAAATATTATAAATAAAGCCTTGAATATCGCATAAACCAAAAAATGTTGCTATTTTTGCAAATTGAACGTAAAGTGCACAATTTGTATGAAAAAAAGTTTAGCGATATGTCTGTCAATGTTGTTGCTGCTTGCAACGTCTTGTCTGCGAAGTACTGACGAGGGGATCTCTTCACCCTATGCAATACTCAAGTCTTTCAGCATTGGCGATCTTAAATCAAAATATCCGGCATTCACTGCCGCGGGAGTGGATACCTTTGAAACAAGAGTAATTACAGGAAGTTCGTTGCCATTCTCAATTGACCAGGCTGCCGGCGAAGTCTATAATGCCGATTCGCTTCCCTTTGCCACAAATGTTGACAAGGTTGTAGTGAATATGGACCTGTCTGGCTATGCACAGATTATGAACGACAGCACGGGGCTGTTCGAGACATTCCTTTCAACCGATTCTCTTGATTTCACCACTCCGCGGAAGTTCCGTATAACTTCGCTCGACATGCAGTATTACAAGGACTACACAATCTCTGTCAATGTTCATCAGGTTGAGCCGGAATTGATGGCGTGGAACGGCTATGCTCCGGTAGATGCTGAAATCTTGCCACAGCGTGCAATAGAGTACAATGGCGAGATGTACCTGTTTGGCGGGAAAAATGGTGAACCGGTGCTTGCATCATCGCCTTTGACCGGTGCTCCATCATGGAATGTCGTTCCTTTGGAGAACTACTTGCCTGCAACAGCCAATTTGTCTACAATACAACAGTTCAACGGCGCGCTCTACCTGGTGGCTGATGATGGTATTTATACTTCAAACAATGCGATAGAGTGGTCGTTGTGCTATGCCTGCACCGATGCGGTGGCGATAGTTGGTGCTTCGGATGCCGATGGCAGGATGTGGGTGGCGACAGTCGGTGAACTTTTGGTTACAACAGACGGTGTCGAATATGAGTCGGCGGGTGCTTTGCCCGAAGGCTTTCCTCTATACGGCGTTTCAATTGCTTCGTATGTGATGAGCCACAATAAGGGTATCACACGATATATGCTTGTCGGTTATACGACTGAGGCTATGGACGGCGATGCGGCAGTATGGAGCAGATTGTCAACGGAAAACAGTTGGACAAAGTATGAAAATGAAAACAATCCTTTCCCATGCCCATCCTTGAGAGGTTTGACAGTGCTCAGGTACGATGATTTCCTCTATGCCTTTGGTGGCGCCGGTGTGGCTCATGGCGAGGCTGCCGTTGCCTTCTCGTCGTTCTACATATCAAGGGACAATGGTATTACCTGGAAGGTGCCCGAGGGCTTCTATCAGCGCATGCCGGCTGGTTTACAGGGGCGTGAAGTGCAGTTTGCGGCAACGGCCGATTCAAACAATATGATTTGGGTTGTGTGTGCAGCCGGTGATGCTGCAGAGGATAAGGCCGCAGTATGGAAGGGCATGATTAACCGTTTAGGCTTTAAGGACAGATAATTATGGAGATGGCTGTGTTGGTGCGTAGATTGATGCTTGGCGCAATGATGTTGTGCTTTGCGGCGGTTGTGCGTGCCGATGGGCTTGAATACAGATATGAGGTCGGAGCAACGGCGGGTGGCTGTACCTATTACGGCGATGCCAACTATATCTCGCCGCTCGACAATCTGGGTATAATGGGAGGTGTGCTTTTCCGCTACAACATAAACCCACGCATGGCGGTGAAGGCCGATTTTGCAGTTGCACGCATATCGGGAACTACTGCAGGTGGCGACAACTCTTTTCCCGGCGGTGATGCGGGGTTTGCCCGTACGTTGTACGAACTGGGGGCGCAATACGAGTGTCACTTTCTGGCATATGGCGACGGCACGGGCTACAAGCAGTCGCGCAGGCTGGCACCATATTTCCTTGCTGGATTGGGGGTTACATATGCTCCTGCGCCGGCAAAACACGTGTTTACGCCCAATATACCGGTGGGAGTAGGGTTGAAGTGGAAGGTGGCTCCGCGGCTCAATTTCGGTTGTGAACTCTCCTATCGCTTTACATTCAGTGACAACTTGGATGTTGTGAACAAGAGTGGCGCGACGCTTGATGACCCTTATGGCATTGAGAGCGGAATTATGAAAAACAAGGATGGCTATTCGTTCCTGTCGGTATTCCTGACATACGATTTGTCACCAAAATATAGAAAATGTAACAATTAAGAGGTTGTTTGAATTTATGTCACGGCCAGTGTGTAATGTAAGCAACTTTTTTGATAGAGATTAAAAACTACTAAAGATATAGCTATGAACTATATTGAAATGATTGACAAGGAGAGGGTTCCACAGCACATTGCCATTATTATGGATGGTAATGGCCGTTGGGCGCAGTTGCGTGGTAAGGAGCGCCAGGAGGGGCATCAGGCGGGTGCAGTAGCTGTCCGTCAGCTGGTGGAGGATGCACTTAAGGTTGGTGTCAAGTATCTCACTTTATATACATTCTCAACCGAGAACTGGAAACGTCCTATGGCCGAGGTTGCAGCATTGATGGTTTTGCTCTTTGAATCGGTTGAGGAGGAGCTGTTTGTGAAGCACAATGTGGCATTCCGCGTGATAGGCGATATGAGCAAATTGCCCGACAATGTGCGTGAGCGCCTGAACGGTTGCATGGAGCGCACGGCAAAGAACGATGCAATGACTCTGGTTCTTGCCCTGAGCTACTCGTCAAAATGGGAACTTACCGAGGCAGTGCGCAGCATAGCATCAAAGGTAAAGGATGGCAGCATGGAACTTGATGAGATAACCGATGAAACAATTGACGGTGCTTTGGCAACATCCTTCATGCCCGACCCCGATTTGCTCATACGCACCGGCAAGGAGCAGCGCCTGAGCAACTTCCTGTTGTGGCAGCTTGCGTATGCCGAGTTCTATTTTACCGAGGTGCTTTGGCCCGATTTCAACAAGGAGGAGCTTTGCAAGGCAATATATGAGTACCAGTGCCGTCAGCGTCGCTACGGCTTGACCGGTGAACAAGTTACAAATGATGAAACAGCGAAATAACAGAATGAGATTTTTCCCCTTTTTGAAAGTTACCCTGTCGGTTGTACTGGCAATGCTCTGCGCGACATTGTCGGCGCAGGGTGTTGTTGTCAAACCGACAATACTATATACCGGTGCTGCCCATAAATACACCATTGGCGGCATAAACCTTTCGGGAACCGACAACCTTGAACCATCGGTGGTCATAGGAATATCGGGCCTTTCGATAGGCGATGTGATATCTGTGCCCGGTGATGAGGTTACCAATGCAATCAAACGCTATTGGAGACATGGCCTTTTTGAGGATGTATGCATCACTGCCGACAGTATAAAAGGTAATTACATCTACTTGGGTATAGCCCTCAGGCAGCGTCCACGTGTGTCGCAGCTGAATGTCATGGGCATAAAGAAGAGCGAACGTGACGAACTGGAGCCAAAGTTGGGTATTCACCCGGGCGGTCACATCACCCCCGACATTATCTCACGTGCCGAGAAGGTCATCAAGAACTACTACGATGACAAGGGTTACAAGAATGCCGAGGTCAACTTTGTGCAGCGTCCCGATGTCACCGAGGATAACCGTGTGATTGTCGATGTGCAGATTGCCAAGAACGAGAAGGTGAAAATCAACCGCATATATATTGAAGGTACGAATGCACTTGCCGACAAGAAGGTGAGATATGCGATGAAGAAGACCCGCGAAAAGACCAGTTGGGATAATCTCATATACACTATCTTCAGGCCAAAGAAGTTCACCGAGGAACTTTATGCCGAGGACAAGGAGAAGATACTCGAACGCTACTATGAGAACGGCTACCGCGATGCCCGCATTGTAAAGGACAGCGTTGTGCAGCACGATGACAAGAGTGTCGATATATATATAGGTGTAGACGAGGGTAACCAGTATCACATACGCGACATCAAATGGGTGGGTAACAGTGTCTACTCAACTGCTTTCCTTGACCACGTGCTGCGCATGAAATCTGGTGACATATATGACCAGAACGAGCTTCAGAAGCGCCTTTTGGAGGATGAGGATGCCGTGAAGAATCTCTACTACAACGAGGGTTACGTTTTTTTCAATGCTCTGCCTGTGGAGGCGAAGATTGAGAACGATTCTGTGGATATTGAAATACGTATGGTTGAGGGCGTGCAGGCTACCATTGACCGCGTTACCATCAGCGGTAATGACCGCGTGTATGAGGAGGTTGTACGCCGCGAGCTCTATACCCTGCCCGGTAGCCTCTTCTCAATGAACGCGCTTGAGCGCTCTTGGCGTAACATAGCGAACATGGGCCACTTTGACCCCGAGAAAATTGACCCGGGAGCAGTGCCTAACCCCGAGAACGGTACCGTGGACATGAACTGGAAGCTTGAGCCAAAGAGCAGTGACCAGATTGAGCTTTCGGCCGGTTGGGGACAGACCGGTATCATTGGTAAGTTGTCATTGAAATTCACCAACTTCTCAATGCGTAATCTCTTCAACAGGGATGGTGTGCGCCGTGGCATCATTCCACAGGGTGATGGTCAGACATTTGCCATCAGCGCGCAGACCAATGGACGTTACTACCAGTCATACAGCATAAACTTCTTTGACCCATGGTTTGGCCGCAAGCGCCCGAATTCACTCTCGTTCTCGGCCTTCTTCTCAATGCAGACCGATGTCGCTGACAGCTACTACAATTCGGCGTACTACAATAACTATTACAACTATCTCTATGGTTATGGTAACTATGACGGTTATGGGTATAACAACGTGTCGTCATACTATGACCCCGACAAGTATATCAGGATGTATGGTGCTTCATTGGGCTGGGGACGCCGCCTGAACTGGCCCGATGACAACTTCACCCTTTCGGCCGAGCTCAACTATCAGGTTTATGACCTCAAGAACTGGCAGTACTTCCTCATAACCGACGGTGTATGTAACAACCTGAACGTGCAGTTGTCACTTGGACGCAGCACCATCGACCACCCATACTTCCCCCGTCAGGGTTCGGAGTTCTCTCTTGTGGCTTCGGCTACACCGCCATACTCTGTCTGGGATGGAAAGGATTATGCCAACCTTGCAACCAATGTGAACTCTCCAAAGTACAAGGATGAACTACGCGACAAGCATAAGTGGATTGAGTACTACAAGATAAAGTTCCGCAGCAAGACATTCACCTCGCTCACACCGGGAAAGTATAACCTTGTGCTCATGACACGTGCCGATTTCGGTATTCTTGGCAGTTATGACAAGAACAAGAAATCGCCGTTCGAGACATTCTATGTGGGTGGTGACGGTATGAGCGGATATTCATATAACTATGCAACCGATATGGTGGCTTTGCGTGGTTATGAAAACGGTAGCCTCACACCTTATGGTTACGAGGGCTATGCCTATCCACGTCTTGGACTTGAGCTCCGTTTCCCATTCATGTTGCAGAACTCGACAAGCATCTATGGTCTGGCTTTTGTTGAGGCCGGCAATGCATGGACCGATGCAAGCAAGTTCAACCTCTTTGACCTGAAGCGCAGTGCCGGTGTGGGTGTACGCGTCTTCCTGCAGATGATTGGTCTCATAGGTATCGACTGGGCTTACGGTTTCGACAAGGTATTCGGCTCGTCACAATGGGGCGGCAGCCATTTCCACTTTATTTTGGGACAGGAATTCTAACGATAAAAACGGACAACTATGAAGAAACTATTCTTAACAGCGGTTGCATGCATGCTTGCCTTTGCCGGAGCGCAGGCGCAGAAGTACGTTACGGTGGATATGGAGTATATCCTCAAGAACATTCCGGCCTATGAGCGCGCCAGTGAACAGCTCAACCAGCAGTCAAAGCGTTGGCAGGGCGAGATAGAGGAGCTTGTTGCAGAGGCCGAGACCCTTTACAAGAAGTACCAGAGCGAGTCGGCTTTCCTCTCCGATGCACAGCGCACAGAGCGCGAGGAGGAGATACTTGCCAAGGAAAAAGAGGCAAGTGAACTCAAACGCCACTATTTCGGCCCTTCGGGCGAACTGTATAAGAAACGCGAGAGCCTCATGGCTCCGATACAGGAAGAGGTATACAATGCCATAAAGGATATTTGCGACCTCAAGAAGTACACAATGGTGTTCGACAAGTCATCGGCAACAAGCCTCATATATGCATCGCCGTCAATCGACATAAGCAGCGAAGTACTTGTAAAACTTGGATATTCAGAATAATTAACATTTGTAAATTTAACAAATTGACGTTTTGTCGGTCAAATAAGAAAGTGAAATTGTTTAATTTAAATATAAAGGAAATGAAAAAGTTTTTGATTTTGATTTTGATGTTGGCTCCAATGAGTCTTTTGGCGCAGAAGTTCGGTTATGTGAATTCTGCCGAGATTATTCAGGTTATGCCTGAGTATGCAAAGGCTTTGAAGGATGTACAGGCTCTTGAGAAGATGTACACTGACGAGTTCAACAGCATGCGTACCGAACTTGAG
>JAZRGF010000291.1:0-1937 GCA_045644005.1 Bacteroidaceae bacterium
TCCTTTTGCCACCCATGAGGTCAATGAGTCCCTGTACATCGTGGAACACCGACCATGTATAGTGCCAACTGTTGCCCTCGGTGAAGTTTCCGCCCCACTTCAACGGCGAGAAATTCTCTTCGAATGCGCCGTCGCTCTTGCGACCGCACATAAGGTTATACTCCTTGTTGAATAGATTGCGGTAGTTCATGGCGCGCTTTTCCAGCTCGGCAATCTCGCTTTGTGGGCGGTTTAGTCTTTTGGCCACTTGCAGAATGCACCAATCGTTATATGCGTACTCCAAAGTGCGTGCGGCATTCTCATGTATTCCGGCGTCACAGGGTACATAGCCAAGCGTGTTGTAGAATTCGTGACCCAAGCGGCCAGTTGATGATACTGTAGGGTGAACGTTATTTGCGCCGTGCTGCAGACCTTCGTACAACAGCGCCGTGTCTTCAATGGCTATGCCTTTGACAAACGCATCGGCAAGCACTGATGCCGAGTTGTTGCCGACCATGCAGCCACGGTGTCCGGGGCTTGCCCATTCGGGGAAGAAACTGCTCTCGCGGTAGGTATTCAGCAGGCCGGCCTGTATCTCCTCGTTTATGGATGGATATACAAGGTTAAGCAGTGGGAAAAGGCTGCGGAATGTGTCCCAGAAACCGGTGTCGGTGTACATATATCCCGGCAATACCTTGCCGTTGTATGGGCTGTAGTGAAGGATGTCACCGTTGTCTGTTATCTCATATAATTTGCGTGGGAAGAGCTGCGAACGGTAAAGGCAACTGTAGAACATGCGTTTGTGGACAATATTTTCGCCTTCGACCTCAATGCGCCCCAGAACATCGTTCCACTTTGCGCGTCCGGCAACAACTTGTGCATCAAAATTGTTGTTCTCAAGTTCGCGCAGGTTCACCAGGGCCTGTTCGGCGCTAATGAATGACGATGCCACGCGTGCGTGTACCGTCTCGCCACGTTTTGTATTGAAGCCGATGATGGCACCTGTGTGGTCGGCAGTCTGCTGCATTACCTCGCTGTTGAGTTGCATGGGCATTGTTGAACCATCGTGCGAGAATGTGGCGATGTATTCAAAAGGCTTGTCAAACACAACTACAAAATAGTTGCGGAAGTTTGCCGGCACACCACCGCTGTTGCGTGTGGAGTAGCCTATAATTTTGTTTTCGCTTGGAATAATCTCGATGTGCGAACCGTTGTTGTGTGCGTCGATAGCCACAAAAGACTCGCCCTGCGGGAATGTGAAACGGAACATTGCTGCCCTCTCCGTTGGGGTAAGTTCGGTTACAATATCATAATCGGCAAGGTACACCTTATAATAATGCGGCATCGATACCTCGCCCTTATGCGAGAACCAGCTTGCACGTTCTGCTTCGTCCACAATTGGTTTGCCGCACATTGGCATCAGTGTGAATTCGCCATAGTCATTTATCCACGGGCTTGGTTGGTGTGTCTGCTCAAAACCATATATTTTGTTTGCCGTGTAGGTGTATTGCCAACCGTCGCCCATCTTGGCCGTGCGAGGTGTCCAGAAGTTCATGCCCCATGGCATTGCTGTTGCGGGATAGGTGTTGCCGGCCGACAGTTCAAACGACGACTGCGTGCCAATCAAGGGATTGACATAGCTCACGAAATCCTTCTCCTGTGCATTTGTCATTGTGGCGATGAAAAGGCATGCGAGTGTGAATATATAATGGATGTGTTTTTTCATATATCTATCTGTTTGTTGCGGTAAATTTAACGTTTTCTTTTCAAAAATGAGCCCTACAGCTAAAATAATTGCCGAAAAACAAGGCTGTTAAGCAAAAAAGTATTACCTTTGCGCCGCTAATACGAGATATTGGCTAACTCAAATCATTAACCATTAAAAACTATTTTAAACAATGGCAACAAAAATCAGACTTCAGAGAAGAGGCCACAAGCACTATGCCTTCTACTCTATC
>JAZRGF010000292.1:0-6715 GCA_045644005.1 Bacteroidaceae bacterium
CGTTGTACAGGTGGGCGATGTAGTGATCCTCAAGAGCAACCAGCTACAGCTTGACGAGAATGGTGAAGCGACCTACCAATGCAAAGCTGGAATGGCAAACATCACAGCCCCCTACACCCGTACCATTTCCATGACATACGAAGTGGGCGGAGAGATAAAGTCGTGGAAGGTTGACGGAAATGAGTTCTTGGAGGGTGTCATTCTTGGCTCTTTACCTACCGGCAATAATTTTGTCACTATGGGCCCCGACAAGGTACTTATGGTTCTTCGCGACCCTCCCGGAAGTAACTCAAGCGCAGAATGGTCAAGCGGTACTATGACTGCATACGAAAAGAAGATTGGCCATAACTGGGACGCAACAGTAGTAATAAAGAATACGCACCACTTTGGAGGAAAAGTGACACTCGTTACCGGTTCGATTGTCGCTTATGAACAGGAAACAGCGGCGAAGGACGACTTCACTTGGGGCGGCAAAGCTGTCTCTAAGGGAGAAAATGCAACAACAAGGTCGCACTCACTTACAATAACCGAAGCAATCTCAACCTCTTCGGACAAGAACCTTGTGGGTACTTTGGGCGACGTCTTCATCGGCCAGTCAACCAACCTTATTTTCGGTAAGGCACGCGAAGTGGGCTTTACACGGGATGCCAACGGCAACATCACACTGGGTGTCCAGGATATCCTCTCTGTAGGTGACAAATTCTCGACATACTTCACCTACAGTGTATTCTACATCGAGACCTTCCTGTTGCGTTATCTTAAGGCATTGCGAAACGACCTGCTAATAACAGTCTCGCCCGAAGAGTACACCAATTACCAGAACAACACCGACGGATTGAAATTCATCACAACACTCTCGCCCGACGACCCCAAGTTCGGTTCAAACAACCACGACACAGATGTATGGGGCGACAAAGCGGTAGCATTCGGCGAGCTCGAAGGCCCCAGCTACAAAGTGGTACTTCCCTTAAGACTTAAAGAGGAGCACGTCTACAAGTTGGGAGACACCGTACAAGCCGACCAAGATAGTGTTTACCAATACAACCTGCAAATAAGCAACTGGAAAAGACATCTTGCTGCAAACGAAGAGGAGAAAGTAAGAGCGTGGGAAAGCCGAGAAGAGAGACTGCTAAAGAACTATTCGTTCGAAGGTGGCACCAAGGTGAGCTACTCGTACGAGACTGACAGTACATTCGTAGAGAGCAGCGAGCACAACAGCGGAGCAATTGCTATTGTGGGCAATGTTGCTGGTTTTAAAGTGAACGAAATAGGTTGGGACCTTGAAACATCTACCGAGACCGGAGGTACACGCCACAGGTATGCAGCCGACACCGAGTCACAATCGGCAAGCCTCTCATTCAATCTTGACGAGGATGTATTCGATGCATTGAGCGTTGATGTGTACAAGAGCTCAACAAGCTACATCTTCCGTACCCGTGCAGGACAGACAAGCGCACCCTACGAGGGTGAGGAATACACCAGATACTACCAGCCCGGAAAGCACAAGCTGCACGAGGCGACAATGCAGCTCGAAGTACCTACCATTGATGTAGAGCTTGCTACTGTAACCAACATACCTTCGGGCTCTGCTGCAAGCTACACACTGCTGCTGAGCAACAATTCGGAGGTAGACCTCGTTATGCTATACAACCTTATGCTTATAGAGGAGACCAACCACAACGGAGCACAGATAAGCGTTGACCGTACACCGCTGTCAACCGGCCGCACAATGAAGATTTCGGCAGGACAGACAGTGAAAAAGACCTTGCTCCTGAAGCAGAGCAACCCAGGCATTCTCGACTATGAGAACATTGGTATTGCACTCGTTTCGCGTGTACAGGGCGACCCCACCGGCGTTTATCCTGTAATTGCCGATACTGCATATATCTCGGCACACTATGTACCCTCATCATCGCCCGTAAAGATGGAATTGAGCCGTACACTGCTAAACACCACAAGCGGCGCTAACCTCGACATTACATTCAACAGTTTCGACCGCAACTACTATAACCTGAAGGCATTCCGCATTCAGTATATGAAGCAGGGCGATACCGACTGGACGCTGCTCAAGGAGTACCTTGTGAATGCCAAGGAGGGACAGCAGCTATCATCGTCCCAGGCACTGCTGCCCGAGGCTGCCAATGTCACATACACCCTTGATATGAGCTCTTTCGCCGACGGCAAGTACACATTCCGTGTACTCTCGGCAAGCACATACGGAACAGGCGAGTCGACACTTGTAACCGATGCAGTAGAGGTCGTAAAGGATATGGCACGCCCCACAGTGTTCGGCACTCCTAAGCCCGCCAACGGTGTTCTTGGCGCAGGCGAGGATATTGAGCTCACATTCAATGAGGACATCAACAGCGGACGCCTTACATCGACAGGCAACTTCCTTGTAACAGCGGCACTCAACGGCGACGATATTGCCCACAGCATAGCAATGCTGGCATCGGGCAGCGAGGGTGCTGTTGCCAAGACCGAGGCCAATATCAATCTCATAGGAAAGAACTTTGCTGTTGACTTGTGGGTAAGAATTAATGGCGAGGGCATAATATTCAGCCACGGCAACGGTTCCAACAAGCTGGAACTTGGCGTAAAGGAGATGGACGGCAAATATTATTTCACTGTGAACGGTGATGTATGCTCTTATCCTACCGTTTCATTGCCCGCCGACAAGTGGATATACCTGGCATTCAGCCTCGACCAGAAGCCGGGCGAGGAAGCGCACTACACAGCACTCTATGCGAACGATGCTGCAAGCGAATATCTTGCCTACGAAAGAACGATAGAGAAATACGAGGGTAACGGTGTAGTAGCACTTGGCGAAGGATTTACCGGAGCCATCCACGAGGTGGCACTTTGGGACGCAGCCATAGAGGTTGAGAACCTTCAGTCGCAGATGCACGACAGCAAGAAGCCCACAACAGAGCATCTCATCGGTTACTGGAAGTTCAACGAGGGTGTAGGTACACAAGCCAAGGATTTTGCACGTAACCGCCATATGAACATCGGCAACACAAGCTGGTACCTTAACAACAAGAACAAGGCACTGAACCTTGTCGATGCACTATACAGCGAGAACGATGCTCTTGCCATAAATATCTCCGAGTCGCCCATACGCACAAGCGACGACCACCTCATCGAGATGTGGTTCCGTGCCGAAGAAAAACAGGACGGCAGTATAGCTTATCTGTTCGACTGCGACGCATTCGGTGCTGCCCTTGAAAACGGCAAGATGAAACTATATGCCGACAATAAGGTGATTATGTCAATGGGCACAAAGAGCTACAACGACGGCAAATGGCACCACCTGGCAATAAACGTACTGCGCAACGGAAACACAGTTGTTTATATCGACGGAGAAGCGGCAGGACAGATAGCATCGGCCAATATGGCTGCATTGCAGAGTGGTTGGATATACCGCGGTGCACAGCGTGTGCGTAACGGGGATAGCGAGCAGGATGCAATACAGAACAAGCTGAGAGGCGAGGTTGACGAAATACGTATATGGAACGCCACAGTAAACGCAAGCGTGATACGCGAGCGTATGAACCAGCGTCTCAAGGGCAACGAAACAGGACTCATTGCATACTATCCCTTTGAGGAGGAGAAGCTCGACGCAAACTCACAGGTTGTGACCGAGGGTTCGGCACTTGATATGGTGACAAGGAAACACAACGTCGCAGCATTCAGTGCTACCGGGCACACCGTAAGCTTTAACGATGAGGCTCCTGCACTGAAGCCCGCCGGCAACGCCACCAGCCTGAACTACAACTTTGTTGCAAGCGAGCGCGGCATTATAATTGAGCTGAACGAGGATGCCGACCGTCTTGAGGGCGTGACTGTGAACATCACGGTAAAGGATGTACTCGACCTCAACGGCAATAAGTCGCTTCCCGTCACCTGGAGTGCACTTGTAAAGCGCAACCAGCTAATTTGGTTCGACAATAACATCGACGTTACAGGACGTATTGGCGAGGAGAAGAAATTCACAGCGACAATAACCAACCAGAGCGCACAATCGGAGCAGTGGATGCTGGGCGACCTGCCCTCGTGGTTGAGTGCGAACTTCACATCGGGCTCACTGCCTGCATTGGGCAACCAGGAGGTGACATTCACCGTAGATGCCTCGGCTCCCACAGGAAAGAGCGAGTTCAGCATATATATGAGCGGCAACAATGCAATTCCCGTGCCTCTTACCGTGAATATGAACCTTAAGGCCGATGCCCCCGATTGGAGCGTAGTTCCTTCGGATTACGAGGGCAGTTCTACCCTGTTCGCAGCTGTGAAAATCAATGCCGACGGCAAGATCATATACAGCGAGGACGAGGACGACCTTATTGCAGCATTCATCGACGGCAAGTGCGTGGGTGTTACAAACATACAGTACGAGAAGTTCAGCGACAGCTACCGTGCATACCTCAACATATTCGGCCTTACCGGCGATAAAGGAAAGGATATTGAGTTGAGAGTTTGGGATGCAAGCACAGGCCTTGTACACCCCATCGTGAAGGCTTTTGCCGATGCTGACGCCGATGTAGAGAACAGTGTTGCTGAGACTCTCAAATATAAGGAAAATGCTTTGTGGGGCGACTACGACAACACCTACGTTGTATATGCCACCAACTACATACAGCAGAGCACACCGCTCAGCAGTAACTGGAACTGGATTTCGGTATATGTAAACAACAAGGAGAGCAAGAATGCCATCAACAAAGTTCTTGAGAGCATCAACCCCAACGGAGCAATCATCAAGAGCCCATCGGCATACAGCGAGTATCTGACAGCACTGAACAAATGGTATTACGAGGAGACAGTGAATGACAACATCTCGTATATCTCTACCCGTTCAATGTGCAAGATACGTATGAATGCTGCCGACACACTTGTTGTGAGCGGAGAGCAGGAAGAGGGTGCCAACATTGCAATTGGCAAGGGATGGAACTGGATTCCTTACACACGCAGCTTCAGTATGTCGCTCGACGATGCCTTTGCAAGCACAGAGCCTGCAAGAAACGACCTTATCAAGGGACAGGAGGGAGTTGCAATGTACAACGGAACAGAGTGGAACGGTACACTGAAGTCGCTCACACCAGGCAAGGGTTACCTGTACAAACATAGCTCCGACAAGGGAACAAGCATAAGCTATCCCACACAGCGCAATGTTACCGGTGCTTCGTATGCTCCAGCAATGAGATTCGTTGAGGAGAGCATATTCACACCTGTTGATGCTTGCGAGTATGAGAGCAATATGACCATCCTTGCAGTTGTAAAGGAGAACGATGAGGTTCTTGGAAACGTACAGGAGATAGCTGTATTCAACGGCTACAACTGTATAGCAGCAACAAGAGCAAGCGAGGACGGTTACTTCTACCTCACTGTTCCTGGTGACAGAACCGTGACCGACAGACTTACAATAATAGCTGTAATAGACGGTAACATCGTAGAATCATCCACATCGCTCTACTTTGGCGAGGACATAGCGCTTGGCGACTATGACAATCCGTTTGCCATTACCGTGGGTGAGACTACCGACATCGACAAGATGCTTGCCGAGGGCGACTACGTCAGAATGCAGGTTGTGAGTATGAACGGACGCATATTCTACACCGGCTCTACTGCCAATTTCAATGAGAACACCTTGAATGACGGACAGTATATCTTCGAGTTCTTCAACAATGATGGTCAGGCAGTATGTTACAAACGATTAATTAAACGACAAGCAGAATGACAAGAAGACTATTTGCAGTAGTGGCGCTCCTGTGCGCCACTACTTTATACTTGACAGCGCAAAGCTATATACCCGACTGGTACCGCAAGAAAGCCAATCACTTCGAGGCTGTCAGCAAGAATTTCGAAAGCAACTTCACAATGGCTGTAAAGGCAACCATTGACGGAGTGCCGTGTGACAGTGCATATGAGATTGGTGTATTCTGTGGCGATGAATGCCGTTTATCGTCACCGCTCTACTCATCGAAGGACTTTTACGACATCTTCTATTTCTACTCAACACTCACAGTAAAGGGAGAAGAAGGGGATATCATCACATTCCGCCTTTATGACCACCGCAACAAGGCCGAAGTTACGGCAGCCGTTTGCCCCGAGATAGAGTTCGTATCGGACACACAACACGGTTCACCCAACAGCGGGCTGTATAACCTCGCTTTCAACAACTGCACCACACACCGTACAGCCCTTGAGTTGGACGACAACAGCGACCTGCCATTTACCGGCCGACTGCACGGCATAACAAACGACGGATTGAACTGCATCTACACACGCAACGCATACCTCGACGGCGGTTTCGAGACCATCGTATTGCCTTTTGATGCAGAGATTGCAGATATAAAGGCTGCCGGGTTTCTTTTTGAGAAGTTCCAGGGTTTCGGCAACAACACCATCACCTTTGTGGAGCTTGACGAAGAGGAGAGCCTGAAGGCAGGCGTTCCATATATCTTCCGATATACAGGAACACCATCGGAAGAGAGAATGGAACTGCAATTTACAGCCAACGTACAGCAAGCCTCAAGCGAGATACTCGTAAATGAAGGTTGGAGCGGGACATTCAAGGCAATGGACGGCAACGAGATAGCAGGCAAGTATATCCTTAATATGACAGGCAACAAAATGCAGAAGGCAGGCAAGGAAGCCTGGCTCTTGCCCTACCGCTGTTACCTGGAACTTCCGGCAGGGACAAGCGCCCCGATGCTTA
>JAZRGF010000293.1:0-13669 GCA_045644005.1 Bacteroidaceae bacterium
ACAATACCATAGTCACGCGCCAAGGCACGTACGGAAGTTATTGCATGATACTTACTTGGAAATTTTCCGAAAAGGCGCTCAAACTCGCCAGGATGGGGCGTGAGCACACTACCTTGCGGTAAGCGGCACAGCCATTCTTTGTTGCGCGAGAGGATGTTCAGCGCATCGGCATCCAGCGCCAATGGCACGGTGCTGTTCTCAATGAGACCAAGCAGTGCACCCTCGCTCTCCTTGCTTTGTCCAAGACCGGGACCAACCGCTACAGCCGTATAACGCGCAGTGTCAATTGCGTCACTGAAACAAGACTCATTGCTGTCGATAACTGTCATCGTCTCGGCCACACATGACTGCACAATGACATTATTACATGCAGGCACATGAACAGTGAGCAACCCCACTCCACCGCGCAATGCCGCACGCGCGGCAAGCACAGAAGCACCAGCCATTCCCTTTGAACCAGCCACAAGCAGTGCACGACCGAAGTTACCCTTGTGAGCATGCCTACCACGGGGTTTCAGCAAAACTTTTATCTCCTTTTCATCGGCAAAATATAATGTAGAAGGCTCCTTTTCAATCCACTCCTGTGAAAGCCTTATGTCAAGGATTTCCATATCGCCTACAAACCGTGCATTCTCGGGCATCAGTAGGGAAAGTTTGGGGAACTGGAGTGTCAGCGTGACATCGGCATTCACTACCACACCGCCAAGCGGATAGTTATTCTCCCCAAGCAGACCCGATGGCATATCAACAGCCACCACACGGCAACCTGAGGCGTTTATTCCATTTATTACATCGGCAAACAGGGAGTTTGCCACCGGATTGTTGAGCCCGCTACCAAAGAGCGCATCAATGATTATGGTATTACAGTCAAGAACAGGCATTACAAAGCCACTGCACACCACATTGACAACAACAGGCACACCATTCAAACGTTCAAGGTTCACCGCGCAGTCGGGCGAGAGTTTTCCTTTAGGGTTAATTAGCCACACCGCAACGTCGCAGCCCGCAGCATGCAACATACGCGCCACGGCAAGGCCGTCACCGCCGTTGTTACCCGGGCCGGCAAATACAGCAAATGCACAATCTGCGTAACGCGCAAGGATGGCTGTCGTCAATGCACGCGCAGCACGCTCCATCAGGTCGATGGATGCCACAGGCTCGTGCTCAATGGTGTAGGCATCAAGCTCCTTTATCGCAGATGTGTGGAAGAATTTCATAACTGTGCCATTATGGCCGTTCTGTCATCCCGAGCACAGCGAAGGATCTAAAACGCGTTTATCGAGATTCTTCACTACGTTACATTCCGTTCAGAATGACAAGCCGACTACTTTATTTACAAAATATTTTTAAGGTATTCCAAACCCTCCTTGTAGCCATCGAACCCTTTGCCGCAGATTGTCTTTTGCGCATAGAGCGACACGTATGAGAAACGGCGGAACTCCTCGCGGGTGGCAATGTCGGTCAGGTGAACCTCGGCAGTGGGCAGAGCCACAGCCTTCAGCGCATCAAGTATAGCCACACTCGTGTGGGTATAGGCTGCCGGGTTTATGAGTATGCCGTCGAACACGCCATACGCCGCCTGAATCTTGTCGACAATCACACCCTCGTGGTTCGACTGGAACAACTCCACCTCAACACCACACTGCGTAGCGCAATCCACAATGAACTGCTGCAGCGCCGCAAAGTTCTTTGCGCCATAGAGCGCCGGCTCACGCAACCCCAAAAGGTTGAGGTTAGGACCGTTTATTACCAATATTTTTTTCATAAAGTACTTTAAATTCTAATTATATAACAATCTTAGCACCGGACTCGCTCACAACTTTGATATTCGTTAGTTTCCACCTTTCACATTTCCGCTTTCACTTTTCACCTTAATCTGAGACTGGACGAACGGATTGAGCGCAGGAGCGGCTGCAGCGGATTAAACCGTCGTCATAGATAGAGGAGTTTGAGAAGAACAAGTAACAAGCCTTGTCGCTGCCGGTGGTGCCGGTGGTGGCGTCTGCGCCCAACGAACTTGACCAATAGTGACCGTAGGGTATATGTGGTGGTATTGTGTCATTACCCCTCTCGTAGACATCAGTACCGTAGCGGTAGCCCGCAGCGGGTAGGAAGATGCTGTTGCCGTTAGAGCCGGTAACCTTGTAACCATATACTCCATTCAGCGTTGTCCAAGTCCAAGTGCAGTTGTTTTGGAGTTCTCGTAGCTCCTTCGATGTAGGCATACGCCAACTGCCACCCCATTGCACATGGGCGACGTCGTCCTCGGGAGCGAGAACGGTTTTATAATCTACAGTACCTTCATAACTATTTGTGCAATATTTGGTCATTGTAGTTTCGCTGCCATTGCACCATTTGTAGGTGCTCCAAGAGTAATCCTCTTTTTCCTCAGTCTCGCCCCAAGCGTAGTAGCCACCATATTCCTCGGGGGATGATGCGCCTACATTGCAGGTTGCCCATTTTAAGCCACTTGGCAAACCAAGGTCGACATATTCGTGACCGTTGTAATTAACCATTTGCTCAAACCTTGCCACCAATAGAACATCTTCACCGATGGTGAATGCATATTCTGCATCGCTGCTTACAAGTGCATCGTTGGCATACCAGCCACTAAAAGCATACCCCTCATCGGGAGTTGCAATAACTGTAATAACTGAGCCATTGAGTACAGTTGCCAATGTGCCGTCCTTATCCTTAATGGCGCAGACACCATTGCCGGCACTGCTAACAGAGACTGTGTATCTTGCAACAGGCGCTGCATCACCACATACCGGGCGCACACTGTGACCGTCGAAGCGAGAGTAATCGCGTTTGATAAAATCAGTACTAGCAAAAATCAATCCGTATGCACTGCTGTTGAGATCATTGCGAACAGTACTTGTCCAATAGCCACCATGCAAACCAACATTGTAGAGTTCTGTACCTAAATAGAAGTCGCCTGCGGCAGGAAAAAAGATTGTATTGCTGTTGATTTTGCTTGTCAGCCTGCAACCGCCAACGCCATTGACACTTACCCACTGCCAGGTGCAGTTGTCAATAAGTTCCTGCAGTTCGGCAGCCGTTGGCATTCGCCAATTGCCGCCCCATTCTACAGTGGCAACATCATCCTCGGGGTTAAGCACAGTCCTTTCATCAACATTTCCGTAACGGACATTTATACAATATTTGCTCATTGAATACTCGTCACCATTACACCATTTATAGGAGTTCCAAGTAAAATCGGCCTTTCTCTCCGTTTCACCCCAGGCATAGTAACCGCCATACTCCTCGGGGGCAGATGCTCCAACATTGCAGGTTGCCCATTTTACACCGCTTGGCAAGCCCAAATCAACATACGCGTGACCATTTATTTCCAACTTCTTGAACTTTGCCACCAACGCAACATCCTCGCAGACAGTGAATGTATACTCCGCATCGCTGCTTACAAGAGCATCGTTGGCATACCAACCACTGAAAGCATACCCCTCATTTGGTTTTGCGACGACCGTCACTGTCGAGTACTTTTCAAATGCAATTGACAAACCGTTGCCACTCTTTATTTCAACACTGCCGCCATCACCCTTGCTGACAGAGACAGTATACTTTACACCGCCACAGACAGGGCGCACTGTGAGACCGTAGCCGCGGAAGTCGTAACTCCAGCCGCAACTGCCGCTGCTGATGAAGTACAAGTAGTAAGCGTTGTGGCTGTCACTGCTGTAAAGCGACGACGACCAGTAGCGTCCGTTACTGCCACTGTTGCCCGCAGCGGGCAGGAAGATGCTGTTGCCGTTGGAGCCGGTGACCTTGTAGCCGTCTACGCCGTTTTGGGTAGTCCGACTCCAGGTGCAATTGTCGAGAAGTTCTTTTTGTTCATCCAATGTAGGCATGCGCCAACTGCCACCCCATTTTACATGGGCCACGTCGTCCTCGGGTTCAAGGAGGGTCTTGTTGTCAACAACATCCATACTGGTATTGGTGTTATACTTGGTGAACGTGTAATTTGAATAGATACTCCCGCTAAACCATTTATAGGTGCTCCACTCATAATTGCTTTTTTCCTCGATTTCGCCCCATGCATAGTAGCCGCCATACTCCTCGGGCTTTGTTGCTCCGACATTGAATGCAGCCCATTTCACACCACTGGGCAAGCCAAGGTCAACAGCCTCGGGAGTTATAACGGAGCCCGGCTGCTCCTGTATGCCCGAGTTAAGTTCGTCATACAGACCGCCATCGGGCAAATACTCCTCGCACGACGACACCGCAAACGTAAAGATGAACATCAATACGAGTTGCAGGAGTTTATATTTTGCAGTTTTAATTGCTCTAATCATATTGCGATGGATGTTTGTCAAAAATTAAAATATAATCCTACACGTGCTGAAAAGCCGCTGCACCACTTGCCGACCGACGGTGCGGTGGATGCAAGTTGCTTCATTGTGTCCGACTTTATTCCATACACATACTCGGGGGCGATGCTCATGCCAATGTTCTTTGTAAAGAATAGTTCGCAACGCACACCCAACGAAACGGTTGTTGCCATCGCGCGTACACCCTCGCCATAAACTGTCAACCCACCGACACCCAGCTGCGGAGTGAATGCGAAGCTGTTGCCTGCGGCAAAGGCATATCCTAGCCTTGCACCATAAGCGAACGGTGCAACCTTGTGTGCAGCGCCATCATTTGAATAAAGGGTCTTGCTGCTCAAGCCATAATTTCCGTATGCCTCGATATTGAACCTTGAAATATAACCGCCGGCATTGAGACCGATACCCATAGGTTGACCCAGAATGCCTGCCAACTCTACGTAACCACAGCCACGTTCACGGCGCGAGGTGTTCTTGCGTGCAGTTTGAGGCTGCTTTTCTGTAGCTGATTTCTCTTTTTTACCGCTCTCGCTACGGGGCTTCTCCTTGACCTCCTTGGGTTGTTTCTTTTCCTTTGCGGGCTGAGTTTTTGGGAGCTGCTCCTTAACGGTTTCAGGCTGTTTCTTCACAAGCCTTTCAAGTGTCACACTTTGCTCTGTTGTTTCGCCCTCCTTAATTTCAACGTCCAAAGTAACGGTGCTGTAGCCGTTCTTTGAGACTGTAACATTGTGCTTACCTATAATAAGACCGTCAATGACAGCCGGTGTCTTGCCACACTCCTTGCCATCGACAGTTATGGTTGCCTGCAAAGGCTCCGATGTCATGTCGAGCGCACCGGTGATGGGTTGAGGCGACTTCAGATTCACAGCCAATTCCTCGCCCTCCTTGACCTCGATGGTCTCTACGGCATTGCGGTGATTTGCCTTGCGGCACTCGACGTTGTACAAGCCGGGGCGGAACACTCCTGTCCATGAGCCAAAGCCCTTGCTCTCGCCATCGACAAAGATTTCGGCACCCTCTTCGGCAGTCAATGTCAATGTACCGAAATTGGGACGCAGCTTCACCTCCTCGGTAAAGGTGCCCTGCCCCTCGGTAAGTTCTATCACGCCCTCCGATTGATGGTAGTTCTGCGAAGTTATCTTATAGTAATACTTACCCAGCACAAGTTTGTCGCTCAACATACCCTCTTCGTTCACCTGCCCTGCCGAGAATGGTCCGTACTCCTTCTCGCCCTCAGCCTTAATAAGCACCAGCGCCTTGGAATCGGACGGCTGGACACGGAACAGAAGATATCTTTTCTTTACCACACGTGGGGTAGCAGAGATAACCATCTCATATACCCTGCCGGGCTGCACTGTCAACGGGAGTTCATACGTTACCGTTTTATAGCCCTCGCGCCTAATCTTGGCACGCATGGCATTGCGCTGCACATAGACCCACACCTCACCGTCGACCTCCTTTATGCGGCTCTCGCACAGGCCGAAGTCGAAAGAGTAGGCACGCAAGTCGTCGCCGGCATTGCTTGATACCAGTTTGATGATGGAGAAGAGATCGCCGTTGCCGTCGATAATCTTGTAACGCTCGTCCTTTGCCGCCGTATCGAATGGTTTCTCGGTGAAACCGACGACAGAAAACGTCTCACCCTGTTGGGCAAGAAGATGCAACGGGATAATAAGAAGCAGCAATGCTGCAAAAAGGTTTTTCATAATAGAGTGTTAGCGTACTACTGTATCAGCGGAGTTTGAATATTACCGGTACTGTGTAATATGACCTCACCGGCTTGTCTCCTTGCAAAGCGGGCTTCCACTTTGGCATGCTGCCAATAACACGCAGAGCCTCATTGTCAAGATGTTCATCGCCCGAACCGCGCACAACCTCAAGATTCTGTAAAGTGCCGTCGCTGTTCACAATGAACTTCACAAGCACCCTGCCTTGCGATTTGTTCTCGAGAGAGGATGCCGGATATTTGATATTCTCGTTGATGAATGTCATCATAGCCTTCATGCCTCCAACAAACTCGGCCTGTTTCTCAACAAGAGTGTAGACAGGTTCAGTAGATTCTGTATCAACGGCAACCTTATCTGCAGTCTGGGCCTGCATGCCCATTGCCATCACCAACAATGCAAACAGTAAAACAATCTTTTTCATATCTTTAGTTTTTTTAATTATCATAACCGCCATTTCAGACAGTCATCACCAATCCAGACAATAATTTCAAATAATCTCGGCGTATGTTCCAAAATACCTGAACTGCTCGCCACACTCATGCAACTCGCACATGAGTGAAAGGAACTCGTCACTGTAAACGGAAGCCTCAATGTCAAAATAGAAACGGTACTCGAACTCACGTTCGGGGATTTGACGGCTCTCCAGCTTCACAAGGTTCACGCCACTTGCATTGAAGCGTGACATGATGCGGAAAAGAGTTCCGGGGCGGTTAGGAATGTTTATCATCACACTTGTGCGGTCGGCACCGGAGTATATTTTAGGTTCCTTGGCAATGCAGATGAAACGTGTATAGTTGTTGTCGCGGTTTTGAACGGATGACTTGAGCACTTGCATCTGGTAAAGCTCGGCACAGAGGCGTGATGAAAGGGACGCCTTTGTTGGGTCGCCGCCCTGAGCCACCATGCGTGCAGCCTCGGCTGTGTTCTCGCAAGCGATTACGCGCACGTTCTTTAGTGTTGAAAGGAACTCCGAGCACTGGTTGATAGCCTGCTGGTGAGAATAGATTTCGCGGATGTCCTCAAGCTTTGTACCGGGGAGAGCAAGAATTGCATGGTCAACTTTGAGACGCACACCGCGTACAATGCTTACATTATATGCTGCAAGCAGGTCATAGATGGCATTTACGGAACCTGCAAGAGAGTTCTCTATTGGCAAGACACCGAACTCACAGAGACCGCTGCTTACAGCCTTGAAAACGCCCTCGAAATTACTCATGTACATGATTTCGGGAAGATCGAAAAGACGCTCCGATGCAAGGTGTGCATATGAGCCCTCACAACCTGCACAGGCTACCGAGCCACGCTTTGGGAATGGCTGTGGCGGAACAGAGGCAATCTGCTTGAAGTGGTTGAAGAAATCGGTACCCTCGGAGAGCATACGTGTCTCGTATGACTCGCTGAGGTCGAATATCGTACGATAGAGCGTGCGGCCATAACCCTCAAACTCGGGGCCGAGACGCTTTGACACGTTCTGCAGCACAGTGCGTGCGCGCGATGGGTGATACACAGGGAGATTATTCTCCTTCTTGTACTTTCCGATACCCGACACCACCTGCATGCGGCGTGCGAAAAGGTCGCACATCTGGGTATCAATCTCATCTATCTCCTGACGTAGTTTATCCAAATCCATATTATGTTGTTTTTATATTTATTTCCTTTATTACAAATAGCGTTAATGTCATCCCGACAGAGCGGAGCGACGAGGGATCTCAAAAACGATTCGGTAGGAGATTCCTCCCTACGGTTCGGAATGACAAATAAGCATTACTCCACCGCTCCACCAAGCATTGCAAAGTCATCGAAGAACGACGGATAGGACTTTGCCACGCATGTATGTTCCTTTATTGTCGTCACCCCGGTTGCAACGGCGGCCATCACTGCTGCCGACATTGTTATGCGGTGGTCGTTGTAACTGTCGACAGGTTGTGTCGCCGCAGGCTCACCGCCATAGACAGTGAATGTATCCTCGCCAATCTGCGACGCTATTCCAAAGGCCGCGAGCAAGTCCTTCACTGCCGCCAAGCGGTCGCTCTCCTTGTAACGCAGACGCCCCACACCGGTGAATAGAGTTGTTCCCTGCGCCACTGCCGCAGCCACGGCAAGCACAGGAACAAGGTCGGGGGTATCGGTGCAATCAAGCTCGGCCCCGGACAGATGCGATGGCATTGCAATCACTCCCTTGTCGTTACACTCAATGAAAGCACCCATTGAACGTAGATGGTCTACAATGTAGCTATCGCCCTGCAATGACTCGTTGTTCATGCCACACACGTTGATGGGACGCTTGCCTGTGACACCCGCTACAACCCAAAAGGCTGCCGACGACCAGTCACCCTCGACAACCACACGCTGCGGCATGCGGTACTGTTGGCCACCCTTTATCCTGTATATGTTGCCACGTTGCTCTACCTCAATGCCGGCTATGCGCAGTGCATCGAGCGTCATTGTAACATACGAGGCGCTTGTGAGCCCGTCGGTGACCTCAATCTCGCTATCCCCGGCCGCCAAAGGCAGGGCAAAGAGCAAGCCAGTGAGGTACTGCGACGATATGTTGCCCGGCAAAGTGTACTTGCCACCACGCAAGGTTCCGTTGCAGGTCAAAGGCAACTCATCGGCAGTGTGGCGTGTAAAGGTTACTCCGTGCGGTGCAAGAGCATCCAGCAGGGCGCCCATTGGACGCTGCGGCAGCTTGCCCGCGCCAACAAATGTGGCATCGGCACCAAGCACAGCCGCCACCGACACAAGGAAACGCAAAGTGGAACCACTCTCGCCACAATCGAGCGTTCCACCCTTTATAACACACACCGGAGTTACATCAAAAACGCCCGATGAATAGGTGATTCGTGCGCCCAGCGCATTGAGACAACGCATGGTTGCCAGTATATCGTCATTCACGGCATTGCACACAATGCTGCAGGGCTCGCAGCCCAACGCGGCACAGATGAGCAACCTGTGCGCCTGTGATTTCGACGGCGGCGGCGTAACGCAGCCCTCCAATGTACCATGAACTTTTATTTCCATAATCAAATTTCATATTCATTCCCCAACACATTTTTTGTCATTTTGAGCAATGCGAAAAATCTCATAAATGATACTATGAGATCCTTCACATACGTTCAGGATGACATATCAATGATGATAGGAAGTATTCTATTCATATCACTTTCTGCAGCAGCTCCCTCAAATCCTCAACAGGCATGTCGTAGAGCATGCAGTCACCAACCGCACGGGGCAGGATAACCGATATGTTGCCGCCACGGCGTTTCTTGTCTGTGAGCAGCGCATCATATATCTCATTTGCCGCATAGGGGCAAGCAGTGTCAAAGCCATACTGCATAAGCAGGGTCTCCAGTTCGTCGGCAACATCGCACAGGCCGCACAACGGCGCAATCCTTGCAGCAATGACCATTCCCTTGGCCACCGCCTCGCCGTGCGAAATGCCAAAGTCGCTCAGTTTCTCAATGGCATGGCCGAATGTGTGGCCGAAGTTGAGCAAACCGCGCACTCCGTTGTCGAACTCATCCTGCTGCACAACATCGCGCTTTATCTCCACGCAACGTGTCACTACAGCCTCGCGATTGAACGGCAGGGTGTGCAATGTATCGTAAAGCGCCGCATCAAGTATCATTCCATATTTGATTACCTCGGCACATCCGTCACGATAGATTTCAGATGGCAAAGTATCCATCAAAGCCGTGTCGCAGCACACCAGCGATGGCTGGTAGAAGCTGCCTACAAGATTCTTGCCTGCGGGGATGTCGATGGCGGTCTTTCCCCCCACCGAGCTGTCAACAGCCGCAAGCAGCGTTGTGGGCACCTGTATGTACTTTACGCCACGCAGATAGAGCGACGCCGACAGGCCGCCAAGGTCGCCCACCACACCGCCACCAAAGGCAATGATGGCATCGCTGCGTGTGAGTTGCTCCCCGGCAAGGAAGTTGAGGAATGCCAACAGGTTGTCGGCACACTTCGAGGCCTCACCCGCAGGGATGACAAACTTACAGGCATCGTAGCCGGCCGCTGCAAGATATTCCATCATTACTGTGCCGTAGAGCGCATCGACATTGCTGTCGGTAAGCACCGCCAGACGGCATTTGCCAAGCAGCGGGGCAATGAGCTCACCAATGGCGGCAAGCACACCCCTGCCAATGCAGATGTTGTACTCCTTTGTTGCCTTTACGTTTATTATGTTGTATTGCATAAATATCAATTATTTTTCCGTCTCCCCCTTGGCAATGGGGCCATCGCGCAACAGCGAACGCAAACCGTCTGCATCATCGGCAGCTATTGCATTGCGGTATTCGTGGAGTGAGTTTATAAGAAGGTCCAATTCACCAAGCAAGGGCTCCTTATTGTCAAGGAACAGCTCGGTCGACATATCCTCATTGTCGCGCGACACACGTGTGAAATCGCGTAAGCTGCCGGCACTGTACCCCTTGTGGAACTTTGCCGACGGGCTCTTGATGAAGGCGTTTGAAACAACGTGGCACATCTGAGAGGTGTAGGATATCATGCGGTCATGGAAATCGGCTGTAGTGACAACGAACTTCTTGAAGCCGAGCGGTGCAAGCGCCTGCTTCACGCGGTCGAGCAATGCAATGTCATCGTGCACAGGCGGCACCATGATGAACGATGCACCGCTGTAGAGCGTTGCCTTTGAGTATTTGTAGCCCGAATATTGCAGGCCGGCCATTGGGTGACCGCCAACAAATGTGAAGCCATGCTCTGCAGCAAGTGCAAAGCCAAGCTCACAGACCTTGCGTTTTGTTCCGCAAAAATCAATTACAAGAGTACGGGGATTTATATAGCGGGCATTGTCGCGCAGATAGCCCTCGACAGCCCTTGGTGTTGCAGTGAGCAGCAACAGGTCACATGTGGCAATGCTTTCAGCGTCAACCACACCATCCACAACACCCTCCAACTGCGCATAACCAACAATGGCCGCGTTTATGTCACAGGCAAGCACCGTTGCGCCGGCCGCTTTGAATGCCTTTGCCGCCGAACCACCTATCAATCCCAGACCTACAACACCAACTATCATAAGCCCTCAATCAATGCATTATGCTGCGTATCTCATTGACACGCTGTGCAACCTCGTCGAACTGCTCGGGAGTGAGAGACTGTGCACCGTCACACAAAGCACACACAGGATTGTTGTGCACCTCAATGATGAGACCATCGGCACCGGCAGCTGTTGCAGCACATGCCATTGGACGCACAAGGCGCGAAACGCCTGTAGCGTGGCTTGGGTCAACAACGATAGGAAGGTGGGTGAGTTCCTTGAGTACAGGAACTGCAGCCAGGTCAAGTACGTTGCGGGTATAGTTATCATAGCTGCGTATACCGCGCTCGCAAAGGATAACCTGTTCGTTGCCCTCGGACATTATATACTCGGCACTCATGAGCAGTTCCTTGAGTGTAGCCGACATGCCGCGCTTCAAAAGGATAGGCTTGTTGCAGCGGCCAAGTTCCTTCAACAACTCGAAGTTCTGCATATTGCGTGCGCCCACCTGAATGATGTCGACATCGGCAAAGAGATCGAGGTGCGATGCGCTCATGATTTCTGTTACAATGGGAAGACCAGTTGCCTCACGTGCCTTGAGCAGCAGTTGCAATCCCTCGGCGCGCAAGCCCTGGAAGTCATAGGGCGATGTACGTGGTTTGAACGCACCACCGCGCAGGATGTTGGCACCCGATGCCTTCACCGCATGAGCCACAGCCAGAATCTGTTCCTCGCTCTCGACAGAGCAAGGACCCGCCATGATGGCAAAGTTACCGCCACCAATCTTCACCTGGTTCCCGCCACTGCCGGCTACCACCACTGTATCCTCGGGGTGGAAGCTGCGGTTCGCACTCTTGAAAGGATCGGTAATGCGTGTTACACGGTCAATTATCTCAAGACCTGCAAGCAGGTCCATATCAATCTTGCGGGTATCGCCAATGAGACCAAGGACAGTCTGCATTTCACCCTCTGAAACATGAACTCTCACGTTCTGCGACTCGAGCCAATGGATAAGATTATCGCGCTGAGCCTTTGTAACTCCATTTTTAAGTACCGCTATCATAGTAGTTATTGTTTGTTCTTTTTATAATAATGTAAATTGCAAAAATACAAATAAACTTTTATTATCCTATACTTTTAGCATAAATGCAAGCGCAAACAACTATTTTTTGTCATTTTTTAAACAAAAACTGCAATTCCAATGTGTTTTTGTAATAAAAGGGATAAAAAACGAGGCACCCGGAAAGGGTGCCTCGCACAATACCGTAGAAAACGGCTATTTATTTCTTGAGAGCCTTCTTCAACTCCTTTGCAATAGCCTTGTCGGCAGCAGCCTTGGCAGCGTCGAGCTTCTTCTGTGCAGCAGCCTCAGCCTTTGCATTGCCGGCAGCCTTAGCAGCCTTCACTGCATCGTAGAGAGCCCAAAGGTTCTTCTGTGCAGTAACCTTCTTCTGTGCTGCTGTGTAAGCCTCAGCCTCAGCCTCGGTAGCAGCCTCAGCCTCAGGAGCTGCATAAGCGTGGTTGTAACCCTCTACCTCGTTCCAGTGACCGCGTGTAAAGTCAGGGAATGTAACGGCAGCACAGTTGTTGTCCATTGACAATGTACCGAGCTCTGCCAAACAACACCACTCTGCCATGTCATATACGTCCATATCGAGTGGAAGACCATTCTGCAAGCAGTATACAAGACGTGAGTCCATAACGAAGTCCATACCACCGTGACCGAGGTCGCGACCCTTCTCAACATACTTCTTGAGGATTGGGTGGTAGTACTTTGCCATCATTGCATTTCTCTGCTCCGCGTTCATGAAACCGTGAGCGTTGAGGTTGTCAACCTGAGGAGCACCTGTTCCCTTAAGAGCCTCACCAGAGAGTGCGAGCTCAGGAGTAGGATACTTTGTTGCATAACCCTTTGTACCTGTGAGCTTGAACAGACGGTTGTAGGGCTGTGGAGTCATAACGTTGTGCTGGATTTCAACAACCTTACCCTTTGCTGTACGCATGAGTGTTGTTGTGTGGTCACCATTGCGGAACTCCTTGCACTCCTTACCGGTCTTCTCCTTTACAAGTTCCTTACCGAAGAAAGGATCTGTATCCATTGCTACCAATGTTGTGAAACGGTCACCACGGTGAATGTCCATGCACTGTGCAACGGGGCCAAGGCCGTGAGTAGCGTAGAGGTCGCCACGGTTCTCCTTGTTGTACTTCAGACGCCAGTGGAGGTTGTCAACGTCATTGTCAGCAGGGTCCTTCCAGTATGCATCCCAGAACCACTCAAGGCTGTGGATGTAGGCACCCTCGGCGCGGATAATCTCACCGAATACGCCATCCTGAGCCATTGCAAGAGCGTTCATCTCATAGTCGTCGTAGCAGCAGTTCTCAAGGATGAAGCAGTGGAGACGTGTCTGCTCAGAGAGGTTGATAAGACTCCAGCACTGCTCAAGGTTCATTGCAGAAGGCACCTCGATAGCTGTGTGCTTACCGTTCTCCATTGCATACTTTGCAATTGGATAGTGGTGGTTCCAGTCGGCAGCTACATAAACGAGGTCAATGTCGGGACGCTCGCAAAGAGCCTTGTAACCATCGGCACCATA
>JAZRGF010000294.1:0-2530 GCA_045644005.1 Bacteroidaceae bacterium
TTGTTTTGGCGATGCTTCTGTCGGTTGCTCCGCTGAGCTTTGTTACGACTACTGCAGCTGAGATAACTATGTCAGAACCGGTATTAACAACAGACAAGTACGACATAAACGGTGACGGAACGAATGATGCTGTTTATGAAATTACCGATGTTTCGGAACTGTATTGGTTTGCAAACCTCGTTAATACCAAAGCCAAAGACGGAGGAAACAACAAAGCCAATGCAATATTGATGAACAATATCACGGTCAACGAAAATGTTATTGTTGATGGTGCTCTGACATCCGACACTTCTTCCTTGAATGTTTGGACAGCTATGGGCAAAACCGTCTTTTCGTCAGGCTGGTACGGCGGTTGGTTTGACGGTAACGGCAAGACCATCAGCGGTCTTTATGTGAATGAAACCAACAATTACCGTGGCTTTATAGGTTGTATCGGTGAAGGTGGCGGCATCAAGAATCTTACTATTGAAGATTCATATTTTACAAGCACAACAAGTAGCCTTGGTGCATTTGTAGGCACAATGAGTTTGGACTCTGCTGCTGTTAAACCTGTCATTGAAAACTGTAAGCTGACGGGAAGCATTGTAAGCGGCACAGGTTATGTTGGTGGTATTGCCGGCGGTGCTGATTACGGTGAAATTATTAGTAACTGCCATATGTATAACAGCACAATCATTGGCACAGGAGATAATATTGGCGGTATTGTCGGTAATGCAGGTGACTACAATAATGAAACATACATCAGACTCTGCTCTGTAAACGGAGGTAGTGTCATCGGCGCAAATAAGGTAGGCGGTATTATCGGTTGCGGTTACGAACTGTCTAAAACAAAAATATCCGCTTGCTGTAACTACGGTACATCCGTTACCGCCACAACCAAATATGCCGGCGGTATTCTTGGTGAAGACGGACATTGTTATTCCTGTTTTGTAACTGCAAAAGTTACCGCACCCAAAAATAAAGGTCCTTTTGCAGGTTACGGCAACCACTACTATTCCGCTTACGATAGCGATATTTACGGTGAAGGAATTAACCATATTAGCTCAAAATCTTTCACTAATGCTGAAATAGAAGCAGGTGTTGCAACATATTTTCTTACAGATACAACTTCCAGCAATACAGTCTATGTTCTGTGGGGTCAGAGGATTGGCGAAGACAAGTATCCTTCGTGGAATCCTGACGGCAATCAGGACTATATTGTATACAGAGTTGATGATACTGAAAACGGCGGATACATTTATTACAACGGCGATGCCGCAGCTGAATATGAACCCAACGAAGACGGTATTTACGAAATTGCAAACAGAAGCGATTGGTATAAGTTTGCAAAGAAGGCAAAGGAAGATACTGCGATTGATGCTGTTCTGACTGCAAATATCGACTTCTCAGGTGTCGGTTCGGATAAGTTGGCTAACTATGTTATCGGCGTTGACCTAAAAGCATACACAGGTACCTTTGACGGTGACGGCTATACCGTCAGCAATCTGCCCGATGCTACACACCCTTTGTTCAATATCATCGGTAACGGTGGTGAACTGAAAGACCTGAACCTCTCCGGAGCAACGGTCACCAATACGGACACCGTCAGTATTGCGGGTCTTGTATGTAATAACCAAGGTACTGTTTCAAATGTTACCGTTACAGATGTGACTGTTTCCGGCATTTACAGTGCTGGCATTGTTTACTACAACTACGGTACGGTAACAGGATGTACAGCATCCGATATTACCGTGACGGGTAAAACAACAGCCGGCGGTATTGTCGGCGTTAACAATAACGGCAAAACCGTTGAAAACTGCCATGTGCTTTCCGGCACAGTCAAGGCTGAAAATGCCGATGGATACGACGGACATGCGGGCGGTATTTGCGGCAGCTCTTACGGCGGTACAATCATAGGATGCTCCAACGGTGCGGATGTTTCTTCCGAGGCATCAAGACTTGAGACTGCTGCCGGTATCGTGGGAAAACCTGTGGACTACAATGATGTGTCCGTTCAAATTATTGAGTGCTCCAATACCGGTGATATTAACGGTAGCTGTGCAGGCGGTATTTCCGGCGCAGATTTGACATCGACTCATGCAAATATTTCTCTTTGCTATAATGAAGGTAACATTACCGGTAATGTTGCCGGCGGCATTGCGGCAGATGGCTCGATTTATGCAACAGATAAAATTATCAACTGCTATAATGCAGGTGAGATAAAAGCTGTGGGAACCGGAGCGAAAGCCGGCGGTATCGTTGGCAACCACAGTAACTCAAGCATTCAGAATTGCCATAACTATGGAAAAGTTATTTCAGAATATCTTGCTGCTCCGATTTCCTGCTCAGATGTTGGTACATGGCATGGTGCTGATGAGCTGATTAATAACCATGCTATTGAAGGTAATATTCAAGCTCCCAACATTAGCCCTTATCTTGATACTGCAGGTGCAGCATCAAACTTTGACGCTATTGTTGTAGGCAGTACCCGTGAGGAATTTGCTGACGGCACTGTTACCGCAAAGCTTAATGCGGGTAACAGCGAAACTGT
>JAZRGF010000295.1:0-1229 GCA_045644005.1 Bacteroidaceae bacterium
ACGCAGTTTCACAAAGACCGAATAGTTCCAGTTGCCATTATCCATACCAAACTCGCGGTTGTCGTTGCGGAAAGCCTCGCGACCGGCAAGGATTGTATTCTCGGGAAAGTCCTTGAACAGAGCCACCACCGTGAGCGGTGTACCGGGCTTTACGTTGCCTTCGTCAAGTTTGATTATCGAGCCAATGGTAATCCCCATGGCCTCGGCCGTGCTCTGTGACAGCACCACGGCATCCTTCTGCTTGAAATCATCAATGTTTCCGGCAATGATATCAAAAGAGAATACATCAAGTATTGAGCTTGTACAACGTACGACTGTCATTTTGTTTCTCTCGTAGTTCTCACCCTCTCTCTTTATCCACACCGGCACATCGTCGCCAAAAGGATTCATCGATGCAATGGTCTCCACCTGGGGAAGCTCGGCAGCCGTCTCGTAACAGATAGGGTTAGGAACATTCTCCGACCAACCTCCAAATCCTTCGTGGAATGGCGATACCATATAGACCCTCTCATTATCCTTGATGGCCTTGTTGAATGTCATTGAACTGTACACTTGCGACATTATCATGTAGAAAGCCGCAAATGCCAGCGCAAGACCAGCAATGTTCAACAGCGAAGCAACCTTGTAGCGCTTCAATGTTGTCAAAAAGTTCTTGAATGCTATTTTCATAGTTTTTTGTTTTATCAATTGTTCTTTTTTATAGTATCGACAGGATTGGCACTTGCGGCACGCAACGATAGCAGCAGCTGCACTGAATATACCACAGACAGAACAAGCAATGCACCGACAATGTATATCCACAGCGGAACATCGCAACGCATCTGTGCAAGCGTCGATAGCCATTTATCATTCCACCACACAGCCAATGCGATACCACAAACCGTTGCAGGTAACACAATCCACAACAGGCGTATACCAAGAACAGCAAGCACATCACCTACCTTTGCTCCACACACCCTACGCACTGCAATCTCCTTGCTGCGGCGCACCATCTCGCCCTGTATGTAGCCAATGAGACCAATCAGAGCAATGAGCAGTACAACTACAGCCACAACCACCATTCCGTTTCGCATTGCCCTGACATCGGCAAAAGTGTGTTCAACCCAATCGCGATAATATACCAGTTTGTGTTTGAAATACCCGTCATTGACAGATGAGACTGCCTCTTCGAGCGCCGTTACATTCCCGGCATTCACCTCGTCAAGCAGAATGTTATACAGCACCACAGC
>JAZRGF010000296.1:0-1747 GCA_045644005.1 Bacteroidaceae bacterium
CATTGCAAACTCACGTTTCTTTGACAATGACATCAACAAGGTTCCAAAGACCGCTGTTACAGTAGGTGTCGGTACAGTTATGGATGCCAAGGAGGTTCTCATCCTCGTTAACGGCCACAACAAGGCTCAGGCTCTCTATCACGCTGTAGAGGGTAACATCACACAGATGTGGACTATCAGCGTTCTCCAGATGCACCAGAGCGGTATCATCGTTTGCGACGATGCTGCAACAGTTGAGTTGAAGGTTGGTACTGTCAACTACTTCAAGGACATCGAGCGCAACAACTTGGAGCCATTCTACTCAAAGTAATTTGAAGATATAGCTTCTAATCATATGTCGGCTGCCCCTTGTGGGGTGGCCGACATTTTTTTGTCAGCGGCCTAAACTGTGCCCGCTTTGGTCATTTATCGCGTTAATAATTTTGTAGTGGCTTTAACTTTACGTAACTTTGCAAAATATTAAAATAGGGCATTTACAATCAATCCCTGATCATGTGGCATTTATGTCATATCGAACGTAAGTGAGATATCTCTTTATACGCGATTGAAGAGATCCTTTGACAATACTTGCTTATCGCAACCTACACGGCGCAAACTTCGCCTGCGCTACGTGTAACCAACTGCTGCAAGCATTGGTTGGGTCACTTTGACAATGCTTCTACAAGCATTGTCGAACTAAAGTTTCGTCGCTACGCTCTGTCGGGATGACAAATACCCTTTATTGAACCATACTTAGGATAATAAAACCAATATTATGAATAAGAGATTTTTTACCCTGTTGTCATTGCTTTTTGCTGTGTTGTTTGTTAACGCACAGAACAGTGACGTTGAGAAAATGTTGAAGGAGATTAAGGCTGTTGCAGGCTTTGAGAAGATTGAGAAGGCCGATACCACACGCCAGTACTACCTGATGAAGGTGACACAGTTGCTCGACCCTCAGAACCCTGCTGCCGGAACATTCGAGCAGCGTGTTATGCTTGGTCACCGTGGCTATGACCGTCCAATGGTTGTAGTAACCGAGGGCTATGGTGCCGACTATGCTTTCAATAGCCCACGCTACATGGAAGAGCTTACCAAGATTATGGATGCAAACATTCTGTTCGTCGAGTACCGTTATTTCTCGGGCTCAATGCCACAGCCATGTAACTGGGAGTATCTCACCGTTGCCAACTCAATGACCGACTACCACAACATCATCACCTCGTTCAAGCCTTTCTACTCAAAGAAATGGGCTTCAACAGGTATCAGCAAGGGTGGTTCAACATCAATCTTCCTTCGTGCATACTATCCCGAGGATCTCGATGTGTCAGTTCCTTACGTTGGTCCATTGAGCTGCGCTGTTGAGGATGGCCGTCACGAGTCTTTCCTTGAGCAGGTATCTACAAAGGCTAACCGCGATGCTATCCGCGCTTTCCAGACCGAGCTCTTCGAGCGCAAGGAGCGCCTTATGCCAATGTTCGATGAGTTCTGCCTCAAGAACGACCTTGTTTTCCGTGTGCCTACATCAAACGTGTATGACCTCCTGGTTCTTGAGTACCAGTTCTCAATGTGGCAGTGGGGTACACCAACAAACACAATCCCTGCGCTCGATTCTGACGACAAGACAATCTTCGACTACTTTGTGAAGATGTGTGGCCCCGACTATTTTGCAGCAGGCAGCAATATCGAGTCATTCTTTGTACAGGCAGTTAAAGACTTCGGTTACTATGGCTACAACATCGAGCCATTCCACAAGTATGTGAATGCC
>JAZRGF010000297.1:0-5339 GCA_045644005.1 Bacteroidaceae bacterium
GTCAATACAGAATCGGGAACTGCGTTGTGATCTTCTTTCTTCATAATAATGTGTGTTTGCAAAGTTATTAAATAAAAAATTACAGAGTTCGTATTTTGAACCCTGTAATCTCTATTTACACAAAATTATGGATAGTCCCTATTTTTCTTGCAGTGCATCAAAAAACTTGCAGAATTCATTTGCCAAACGGAAAATCCCGCTCACTCACTCGCAGCTTTAACCGCACCTTGTGCGGTTGAACCTTGGCTACGCTCGTTGTAAAAACTCAAGTAAACTTGGTTTTCACTCGCTTGCACAAGCTTTCACCTTTCCGCTTTCACCTTTCCGCTTTAATCGCACTTCGTGTGTTTGAACCTGCTTTAACCTTTCCGTTTTCCGCTTTCCGCTTTAACCACACTTCGTGTGCTTGAACCTCGGCTTCGCTCATTGCGTGCGTAAATAAATTTCCGCCCATTCGCTTGCACGAGCTTTCACCTTTCCGCTTTAACCACACTTCGTGTGTTTGAACCTGCTTTCGTTCGCTGTGCAACTTGCAAGTAAACTTGCGTTGCGCTCACTCACTCGCAGCTTTCAGCTTCAATATCTCCATCAGCTTGAACATCTCATCGCGGTACTGTGCGGCTTCAACGAACTCCATCTTCTCGGCGGCCTTTTCCATGAGGCGGCGGGTGCGTTCAATGCTCTTCTTCAGTTGCTCGGCACTCATGTACTCCACAATCGGGTCGCATGCAATGGCTGTGGCCGTGTTGTCGGTATCGTATGGCTTGATAGTCTTGCCGCCATCCTTGCCCTTCCTGTCGAGCATAAGCGCATTTGAAATCTCTTTCTTGATTTGTGTCGGGGTAATGCCATGCTCCTGGTTGTAGCGCATCTGTTTCTCCCTGCGGCGTTTTGTCTCGTCAATGGTGCGCTGCATGCTGCCTGTTATCCTGTCGGCATAGAAGATTACAAGGCCGTTTACGTTGCGGGCGGCGCGTCCGGCGGTCTGTGTAAGTGAGCGGTGGTCGCGCAGGAAACTTTCGTTGTCGGCATTGAGCACAGCTACGAGCGATACCTCGGGCAGGTCAAGACCCTCGCGCAACAGGTTCACACCAATGAGCACATCGTAGAGACCCTCGCGCAGGTCGGTCATAATCTGTATGCGGTCAAGGGTGTCCACATCGCTGTGAATGAAGTTGCAGCGCACTCCGTGCCTTTGTAGGTATTCACAAAGCTCCTCGGCCATTCTCTTGGTGAAGGTGGTGGCAAGCACGCGTTCATCGCGTTGCACGCGTATGTCAATCTCTTTCATAAGGTCATCTACTTGGTTCTCAAGCGGACGCACCTCAATGACGGGGTCGAGCAATCCCGTGGGGCGTATGAGTTGTTCCACAATGATACCCTCGCTCCTGTCGAGTTCATAGTTGGCCGGTGTTGCACTCACGTAGATTGTCTGCGGGGTGAGCTCCTCGAACTCCTCGAACTTGAGCGGGCGGTTGTCGAATGCGGCGGGCAGGCGGAAACCGAACTCCACAAGGTTCTTCTTGCGGGCGCGGTCGCCACCGTACATGGCATGAATCTGTGGCACGCTCACGTGGCTCTCGTCAATGATGAGCAGGAAATCGTCGGGGAAAAAGTCGAGCAGGCAGTAGGGACGTGTGCCGGCCTCGCGTCCGTCGAAGTAGCGCGAGTAGTTCTCTATGCCCGAGCAGTGTCCAAGCTCGCGCAGCATTTCAATATCGTATGTGACGCGCTCGTGCAGGCGCTTGGCCTCGAGTGGTTTGCCAATCTCACGGAAATACTCCTCGCGCTCGGCAAGGTCTTTCTCAATCTCAATGATGGCGCGCTCGGTGCTCTCCTTGGTTGTCATGAACAGGTTGGCGGGGTATATGCTGTAGTCGTCGAAAGTGGCAATGCGCACTCCTGTTGTGCTGTCAATCTCCTCAATGGAGTCTATGTCATCGTCCCAGAATGTTATGCGCAGGACGTGGTCGCTGTAGGCAAGGCTCACCTCCACGGTATCGCCCTTCACACGGAAGTTGCCTCGTGCCAGGTCGGCGTCGTTGCGGGTGTAGAGGCTGCTTACAAGCCTGCGCAGGAAGACGTTGCGGTCAATCTTGTCGCCAACGCGTATCTCAATCACATTGTTGTAGAAGTCGCTTGGGTTGCCCATACCGTAGATGCACGATACCGATGAAATGACAACGACATCCTTGCGGCCCGACAGCAGTGCCGATGTGGCGGCAAGCCTCAGCTTGTCAATCTCGTCGTTGATGGCGAGGTCTTTCTCAATGTATGTGTCGCTCGAGGGGATGTATGCCTCGGGCTGGTAGTAGTCGTAGTACGAAACGTAGTACTCCACGGGGTTGTTGGGAAAAAATCCCTTGACCTCGTTGTAGAGTTGTGGGGCCAGTATTTTGTTGTGGCTGAGTATGAGGGTGGGGCGGTTTATCTCCTTTATTACGTTTGCCATAGTAAAGGTCTTTCCCGAGCCGGTGACACCAAGCAGTGTCTGTGCGGGAACACCGTTCTTCACACCTTCTACTAGTTGTGCAATAGCCTCGGGCTGGTCGCCCATGGGGGCATAATCTGATACAAGCTGGAATTTCATATCTCTTCTTTTGAAAAAAGTTGAACCGCGAATATACGAATTTTTTTTGAGATACGCAAGTGTACCGAATATCGGATTGCTTTAGGTGAACGTGCTTCGTGAAATAAAAAAAACTTAAATTTGTTTGATATTGTTTATTTTCCTACCTTTGAGCTATATTGCGGATAATGTTTAAAATAACCATAATATGAAAAGATTGTTTTACGCTTTTGTGCTGTCTTTGCCTCTTTGCGCAGCGGCCGACAATCCGCCTCTCATGGGCTGGAGTTCGTGGAATACCTATGGTTTCCAAATCAATGATTCTGTAATCCAGGCTCAGGCCGATGCTATGGTTGAACTTGGTTTCAAGGAGTGTGGCTATAATCACATCAATATTGACGACGGTTTCTTTGGCGGCCGTGATGCCGAGGGTAATCTGCTCATTCACCCCGATCGTTTCCCCAACGGTTTGCGTGGTCTTGTGGATTATATTCATGGCAAGGGCCTGAAGGCCGGTATATACAGCGATGCGGGTCGCAATACCTGTGCCTCTTATTGGGGCAAGCCAAAGGATGAGATTGGCCGTGGCGTTGGTCTCTATGGCCACGATGCTGCCGATTTTGACCTCTATTTCAACCCCGAGAAACTCAATTTCGACTTTATAAAAATTGACTATTGCGGTGCCGATGCCGGCAACAACGACGAGGGTCTTGACCTTGATGTGGAGCAGCGTTACAAGGAGATTGCAGCGGCAATAAAGGCTGTAGGGCGTGACGACATTACCTGGAACATCTGCCGTTGGGCATTCCCCGGAACATGGGCATGCGAGATTGCCGACTCTTGGCGTACAACCGAGGATATCTACCTTGGTTGGGAGTCTGTAAAGAGCATCATTAACCAGAGCCTCTACCTGTCGGCTTATACAAGCTATGGCCGTTACAACGACATGGATATGCTTGAGGTTGGTCGCGGCTTGACCGAAGAGGAGGACAAGACTCACTTCGGTATGTGGTGTATAATGAGTTCGCCGCTGCTCATCGGCTGCGACATGAACGACATCAAGGGCAATGCCCTTGAGCTGATGCAGAACAAGGAACTCATTGCGCTCAACCAGAACACTCTCGGCTTGCAGGCCTATGTAGTGAAGCGCGAGAATGGCGCCTATGTACTTGTAAAGGATGTTGAGGAAAAGTATGGTACAAAGCGTGCGGTGGCATTCTATAACCCTACAAATGCGTCTGTTGATATGAGCATCTCTTTCTCACAACTTGACCTTGCCGGAAATGTCAAGGTACGCGACCTTTTCGAGAAAAAGGACAAAGGTGTGTACGAGGGCTCATATTCGGTAACCGTTCCTGCTCACGGAACAAGAATATACAAACTTACAGCTGAGGAGCGTCTTGAGCGCACATTGTACGAGGCCGAGACTGCTTGGCTTACCGATTATCAGGAAATCAAGAACAACGAGGTCTATGGTACTGCAATCTATTCTGAGAAGAACGGTTGCTCGGGCGGTGTGGCTGTGGGCTGGCTCGGTAACCGTGACAGCAACGACCTGCAGTGGCGTAATGTATACAGCAAGGAGGGTGGCGAATATACCCTGCGTGTGTACTTTGTGACAGGCGACAACCGCACCATGAAACTTAGCGTGAACGGTGGCGAGGCTTTGACCTTCACCGGTAATTCAGGCGGCTGGGGCACTGTTGGCTCTGCCGACTTTGATGTGGTGCTTGAGAAGGGCGAGAATGTGGTGCGCCTTTTCAATGAGAGCGGATATATGGGCGACATTGACAAGATGGAGCTTGTAAGCAAGAATGCACCTGTTGTAACCGAGGACTATCCTGTCATCTTTGACAAGAGCCAGGGCTACACTCACGGCAGCCGTCGCTTGAACACTGTTTCGCTTGGCACGCAAACATTATCTTTGCCAACTCCTTTGAAGGTGTACAGCAAGATTGACAACCCGACATTCCATGCTGTGGCAGGCGAGACCGTCACTCCTTCGTTCGGCTTTACAGGTACTTGGATGAACGGTTTTGTATATGTCGATCGTGGACAGGACGGTGCCTTTGAGGCTACATTGAATGCCGATGGCTCAATCCCTGCCGGCAGTGATATTATGGCTTTCTCTTATGCCGAGCCTACATTGAATTCCGGTAACGGTTACAACAGCAAGGGCGAGAAGGTGACAAACTCAAATGTTCTCAACCCTCCGGCTTTTACAGTGCCTGCCGACATGGCTCCAGGCCGCTACCGCATGCGTTATAAGGTCGATTGGGCTTCTATTGATCCCGCTGGTCGCGCCGAGGATGGCAACGGCATAATAAAGAACGGTGGTGCAATATGTGATGTGGTGCTTAATATACATAATGACAACGGTGCGCTTGAGGTGGTTGCCGAGAATGGCTCTCTGCTTGCAGCCGACGGCTCGGCCTTGCCTGCAACAGTGGCGTTCGGCGAGGAGCTTGTGCTTGCAGTTGCCCCCGCCGAAGGTTATGTGCTCGATGCTGTAAAGGTACTTCACGGCCACAACTTCGATGGCAATGAGGTACTGCACGGTGTCAAGCAGTACAGCGAGGAGATTATTCCCGGAACGTTTGTAAAGGATGGCAAGGTGACAATCCCTGCTGAATATATCGATGGCGATGTGGTGATAACCGCTATCTTTGCCAATGCGGCAGGTGGTGTCGGTGGCGATGGTTATGCGCTGTCGTTCGACAAGGATGCGCAAGTTCCCGGAGAACACAGATATTTAGTGTTGTTTAACAAA
>JAZRGF010000298.1:0-1692 GCA_045644005.1 Bacteroidaceae bacterium
GAGCGAGTACCAGCCGCTCTACGAGGCAGGCCTCAGCCGCGCCATCGGCGACTGGCTGTTGGGAATGAATGCCACAAGGCTCTACACACTCAAATATGCAAAGAACAAGCAAGTGCTCTCCATTGGCCGTGTGCAGACACCCACTCTTGCACTTGTGGTAAAGCGCCAGCTGGAGATTCAGAACTTTGTTCCGCAACCATATTGGGAACTGAAGACCGTGTACCGCGATGCAACGTTCAGCGTTGTCGAGGGGCGTTTCGACAATGAGGAGAAGGCGCGTGAGGCACTTGAAAAGATAACAGGGCAACCGTTCACGGTAACCGATGTCACTGCAAAGAACGGCACCGAATTGCCGCCGCGTCTCTATGACCTCACATCACTGCAAGTCGATTGCAACAAGAAGTTCGGTCTCTCGGCCGAGCAGACACTGCAGACAATTCAGTCGCTCTACGAAAAGAAGGTAACAACCTATCCGCGTGTAGATACCACATACCTGAGCGACGATATATATCCCAAATGTGAGAACATCCTCAAGGGGTTGCGTGACTACCAGGCGCTTACAATGCCGCTGTTCGGCAAACCGCTTGTGAAATCGAAGAAGGTGTTCGACAACAAGAAAGTTACCGACCACCATGCCATAATCCCCACAGGAGTCTATCCGCAGGGGCTTACCGACCTTGAGAAGAAGGTCTACAACCTTGTGGCAACACACTTCATAGCTGTCTTCTACCCCGATTGCAAGTTCCGCACCACCACGGTGCTTGGCGAGAGTGCCGATGTCAAGTTCAAGACAACCGGCAAGGAAATCATAGAGCCGGGCTGGCGTGTGGTGTTTGCCGGTGAGCAGGTCGATGACAAGGAGGAGAAGGAGAACCTGTTGCCCTCGTTCACCGTGGACGAGAGCGGCCCTCACACCCCCGGCCTTGCCGAGAAGTGGACGCAGCCGCCAAAGTTGTACACCGAGGCCACACTGCTGCGTGCAATGGAAACCGCCGGCAAGCTTGTTGATAACGAGGAACTGCGCGATGCAATGAAGGAGAACGGCATTGGCCGCCCGTCAACCCGCGCGGCAATCATTGAGACCCTGTTCAAGCGCAACAATATAAAGCGCGAGAAAAAGAACATTGTTGCAACACCCACAGGCATTGAACTCATTGGCACAATAAGGAACGAACTCCTGAAGAGTGCCGAACTCACCGGCCAGTGGGAGAAGAAACTGCGCGACATTGAAAAGCGGCAGTACGAGGCAAAGACCTTCATCGAGGAACTCAAGGCAATGCTCAATGAGGTAGTACGCGATGTGCTCAGCGATTGCAGCACATCAAGAATCTAAAGACTACTGATAAATAATATTTCCGTCAAATCTGCGCGCAGATTTGACGGAAATGTGCTTAATCATCTGAACTGTTTCTTAGCATCTCCATGACTCTTGCCATCCGTTCAAACTCCTCTTCCAGTTTGCCCTCTTTGTAGAGTCCGTAGTCTCTTTCTACATTCATCAGCTCATCAATCACTGAATCCTCCATGTCGCTGCCATCTAACCACTCAAACAGTTTGTACAGGTCAATGGATAGCGACAGGCCTTCCTCGTCAATAAAGAGCATATAGTTGGATACGCGTTTGGGGTCAAAGTATTCTTTGTAGCAATAGATATGAATTTCGCTGAATTTTGTATTTGCCAACAGCTCATCG
>JAZRGF010000299.1:0-2086 GCA_045644005.1 Bacteroidaceae bacterium
CGTCTTTTATCGAAACTTGTGGCAATGTGGAAGAACAATGAGCTTCTGCAGAAGATTGACCGTATGCCATACGAGATGTATCCACGTAACCAGAAGCCCAAAGGGCGTTGTTGCATACACAAGGAGCGTGCCGTTATAAAATACAAGACCATGGCAATGATGGGTTTCACCATGCAGGATGAGACCGACGAGATAACCCCGCTCAGCAGCTATGCAAGATTGATGCTCACCGGCAACAACCACAACGAAAACAGGAAACTGCTGCACGTGATGGACGAGGCCTGTTCATCGTGCGTGAAGAGCAACTACGAGGTGTCGAACCTGTGCCGTGGATGCGTTGCACGCCCATGTTACACCAATTGTCCAAAGGATGCAATTTACTATGACAAGGACGGCAAGGCACACATTGACCACGACAAGTGCATAAGCTGCGGCAAGTGCCACCAGGTGTGCCCCTATCATGCAATCATATACATGCCTGTTCCCTGCGAAGAAGCATGCCCTGTAAAGGCCATTTCAAAGGATGAATATGGCGTGGAGCACATTGACCGCGACAAGTGCATATACTGCGGAAAGTGCCTCAACGCCTGCCCCTTTGGCGCCATTTTTGACAGGTGCCAGGCATTCGACGTGCTCAAGGAGATGCGCGCCGGCAAAAAGGTGATAGCAATGGTTGCGCCATCGGTGCTTGCACAATTCGGCAAACCCATTGAACAGGTATACGGTTCGCTCAAGGCCATGGGATTCCACGATATTGTCGAGGTTGCATATGGTGCCGAGGAGACCATTCGCCGTGAGGCCGAAGAGCCGAAAGAGAAGATTGAGGAAGGACAGCCATTCATGACAACAAGCTGCTGCCCTGCATACGTGAACCTTGCAAAGAAACACATCCCCGAGATTGTAAAATATGTTTCGTCTACAGGCTCTCCAATGCACTACACAGCAATATATGCCAAAGAGAAATTTGGCGAGGAGTGCATGACGGTGTTCATTGCCCCTTGCGCTTCAAAGAAAGCCGAGGGAGCAGCCGACAAGAACGTAGACTTTGTGCTCACATTCCGCGAGATTGACGCGATATTGCAAGGCTTGGGAATTGACATTGAGAGTACAATGCCATACATCCCCGCCGAGAGTGCCTGCCGCGATGCGCACAACTTTGCAAAGACAGCAGGTGTATTCACCGCCGTGAAGAACCACATTGGCGACGAGAACCTGGAGGGTGTTGTCATTGCCGACCTCAACAAGAAGAACATTGCAATGCTCAAGGGCTTTGCAAAGACCGGCAAGTGCCCCGGAAAACTTGTGGAGGTGATGTCGTGTCCCGGTGGTTGCATCACAGGCCCTTGTACCTGCAGCCAGCCCGGCGAGGCAGCACGCCGCTTAGAAGCCGAAGTAAAGAAGAAGTAAAATTTTGCCAAGCGAAGATAAATGACTATCTTCGCGCAATAATAGTAATTAAATCAAATTCAGAAAATCAGTCATCCCGAATCGGAGATTGACGCCCAAAGGGACCAAAGTCAACCTTGCGTGAGGAATCTCAAGGAAAAAGGATATTGAGATTATCCCACATCCGTTCGATATGACACAGATTGTATTATAGACAATAGATGATAGAACGCCATTACATACTCGACGGCATTGACCCCGTCGGTTTCTACGGAGCAGGGAACATACATTTGCAGATGCTGAAGAAGCTCCACCCCAAGCTCCGCATTGTAGCACGCGACAACATTATAAAGGCTTTGGGTGATGACGATGAGTTGGAGCGCTTTGGTAGGGTCATTGACCTGCTCAAGGAGTACTGCAACAAATACAACAGCCTTAACGAGGAGGCAATAATCGATGCCGTGAACGGAAAGCGCGGCGACAAAGGCAGCGACAGCAACGTCATTGTCTACAACATAAACGGCCGCCCCATCTACCCACGCACCGAGAACCAGTGCCGTCTTGTCGAGGAGTACAAGAAGAACGACATGCTGTTTGCCGTGGGCCCCGCCGGAACAGGAAAGACCTACATGGCCATTGCACTTGCTGTGAAAGCGCTCAAAAACCGCGAGATAAGAAAAATCATACTCAGCCGCCCCGC
>JAZRGF010000300.1:0-7525 GCA_045644005.1 Bacteroidaceae bacterium
GCCATAGTTGCCGTGCCAGCATAGGCGGTTGCCGCATACGCTCATGACAAGAATCTCGTTGCGTTCGCGGTCGGCAACAATAGCGGGGTCACCGAATCCTGTAAGCCATGTCTCGGTGGCTTCTTTGCCAACACCGTCTGCTATCTTTACGGGCTCGGTCCACGATGTGCCGTCCCACTCCTCGCCGGCCTTTGTGCTGTGGCGCATTACAAGGTCAACCTCGCCAAAACCAATGTCATTGCCGCAAGGACGGTAGTCGTTGATGGCGAATACATAGCCGTTGGCGGTTGTTGTGATGGCCGGGGTGCGGTAGGGGATTCCCTTCTAGTCGGGGGAGTAGTAGAGATACTGGTAGCGGTTATCCTTGTCGGCTGTGATGTTTATTGCTACCTGCAATCCTTTTTCGGGGAGTGGCTGCTCGGCAATCTCCTCGCTGCCGTTTACGTTCATTTTCCAGCCGTGGTATGCCTTCTTGCACGATATGCCAACCTTGGCATCCTTTGGTAAATAGCACTTTGTGCTCTTTGGAATGTTGTTGCGGTCAACGATGATGGCGCCTTTCTGTCCGTCAATGGAAATGGCAATTTCGCCAATCTTGTAGTTGGTCTCGAGCGCGCCGTCAAGGTCTGCATTGTATTCTATTTCGAGTGTGCGGCTCATGTCGATGGTCTTGAAGTTCCAATGACCGCCCTTGTCACCGCTTGAATATAGTTTTATATCCTTGCCTGCACCGCCGAACATGTTGAAACTCTGTTCTGGTGCCTCTTTCGGCGAGATTGCATAGCTGCCATCCTCCTGTGCTGTGATTGTGAGCAGTGTAGCCTCTTTCTCGCTTGCCATTGTTGCAGCCGCGCCGCTTTCGTTACCCACTAATTTCAGGGCATGCTTCTTGCCCAATGCATGGTTGTACATCCTGAATCCGTCGGCATTGCCCACAAGATACCATATCTCATCGGCTGTGTATGCAGCCATGCCACTCTTTGCATCATAGCCCGCTTCACCCGCTTTCATGGCAAATGCCTTGTCGCGGTTGTTGGTGATGTGGACGGGTATGCCGTTCTTTAATGACTTGGAGAAAATCTCTTGTGCATTGGCCGTAGAAATGCCCGCAATGACGAGCAGCGCATAAAATAGAACTTTCTTCATATATTGATTGTGTTTGTTTTTACTTGCATCTATCTGCAAAATAAATAAAAAAAAGGCACAAAAACAACTTGCTTTGTTGCCAATGGAGCGAAAATGGGTGTAGTTGCTTTTTTTGTTAGGGTAGTCTTGTTTTTGCACACTCTTTGTGTTATCTTCGCACATCAAATATAAGAATGATATGGCACAGATAGTTTCACCATCGTTGTTGTCGGCGAATTTCGGCAACCTGCAAGAGGATTTGAAGATGATTAACAGCAGCGCATGCGAGTGGCTGCACATTGATATCATGGACGGCGTGTTCGTTCCCAACCTCTCTTTTGGTCCTCCTGTACTCAAGTATGTTGCCGAACTGTGCGAAAAGCCGCTTGATGTGCACTTGATGGTGGTTGAGCCAATGAACTATCTGCCAGCCGTAAAGGATTTGGGTGCAAAGATAATGAACGTGCACTACGAGGCTTGCGCTCACCTGCACCGTGCCGTTACACAGATAAAGGATGCCGGAATGATGGCTGGTGTTACCCTTAACCCATCGACACCGGTGCACCTGCTCAAGGATATAATCCATGAGCTGGACTTGGTGTTGCTCATGAGTGTGAACCCCGGTTTCGGTGGCCAGAAATTCATCCCTCACACAGTCAATAAGGTGCGCGAGTTGCGTCAGCTCATTGACTCAACGGGCCCAAAGGCGCTAATAGAGGTAGATGGTGGCGTAAACGTTGAGACAGGCAAGTTGCTTGCTGCAGCGGGTTCCGATGCTCTTGTTGCCGGAAATGCAGTGTTCAAGGATGCCAATCCCCATGCCGTAATAGAGGCATTGCGTGCCCTGTAATAAAATCAACTACGAATTTTACCTTTCGGTTTTCAGTTTTAACCTTTCAGTTTACTTCTGCATATAGTGCCCGGAAATCAACTGTTCAGCGGTAATCCTTTGCTGAAATTGGCAATACCAATGATGATTGGTATTGCTTCTGCATGGTGTTTCCGTTTGGGCAATGTCGAAATCCTCTCTTTGGCTGCAGTGTCATTGTTCATATTGCTGTGCGGCTTTTCGCACAAGGCTCCTAAATGGCTGTTCGGTGTTGGGGTTTCTCTCTTTATGTTAGCCGTCGGTGCTTTTGTGGAGCACAGGCAGTATGAAGCGAAAGCACCGCTGTGGGGAAGCGGAGCCCGTTTGTATGAGGCACAGCTGCTTGAGGTGCCGTTGCATAAAGGGACATCGACAAAGGTGCTTGCACATATTGTTGATGTGGATAGCGCCTTGTCCGTAGATGCCCGCAGAGAAGGAGTGGGGTATCTCTATTTTCCGCGTTCTGTTGCTGCCGATTCTCTTGAAATTGGTGATTTATTACGTTTTGAGGCCGAGTTGCGTCCGTCTGCCAATAGTGGTAATCCGGCTGAATTCGACATTGAACGTTACCATTACATTAAAGGTATAACGGGATCGGCCTATCTGTGGGGCGGTGCTTGGGAAATTCTCGGCCATGGCGAGAAGACACTTTCCATGCGTGCCTTGGCAATGCGTGAAAAGGTGATTGGCAAATACCGGCAACTTGGTTTTGAGGAAGATGACTTGTCATTGCTCTCGGCGCTGACGGTTGGCGAGAAACGCGACTTTCCGCAGGAGTTGAAAGAGGGTTATACCGCTGCCGGTGCAAGTCACATACTTGCCCTCTCTGGTCTGCATCTTGGTATTATCTATATGCTGCTTACGCTGTTGCTCCCTTCTCGTGGACGTAACCGCTTGTTTATTATATTGCGTGAGGCTATTATTGTTGTTGCGCTTTGGGCGTTTGCTTATGTGGCGGGCTTGCCGGCATCGGTGGTGCGTGCGGCCATTCTGTTCACGCTTATGTCGCTGGGGCGTTGCCTGCGTCAGGAATCGTCATCGGTGAGTTCGCTTGCCTTTGCGGCAATTGCAATGCTGCTCTTTTCGCCACATCTGCTATTTGATGTCAGTTTCCAGCTCTCGTTCTCGGCGGTATTCGCCATTCTGTTGCTTACACCACATCTGCAGGAAGCCTTGAAGGTGAACGGGCGTGGTTGGCTATATCGATATGTTGCAAACATGCTTATATTGACTTTTGCAGCACAGGTTGGAACATTGCCTTTTGTGTGGTATCATTTCGGTGTGTTGCCGCTCTATTCCTTGTTGACGAACATTCTTGTTGTTCCATTGGCTTTTGTGTTGATGGCTTTGGCTTTGTTGCTGCTTGTAACCTCGTTTGCTGTGCCTTTGTGTGTGGCATTTGCAACAGCGTTGCAGTTCGTTACCTCTGTAATGAACGGCGGAATCTCATTTATTTCCTCCTTGCCAGGGGCTTCTTTTGCATTGCCGCCCATAGGGGTGGCGGGTGCTGCATGTGTGGCATTGTTGATTGCGACGTTGTTATATGCTCTAATAAACCGCCGTTTGTTGCAGGCTCTGTTTGTTGCCGGTTGTTCACTGGTGCTGTTTGTTGCCGCTCTTTTGCTTGGCGGTGGTGAAGAGGTTCCCGATGGAGTGGTTGTATATAATAATAGCAAGAACCCTTTGCTGCATGTCATGGGGCAGGGTGGCGAAAACTGGCTGCTTTCGACTGTTCCACGGCTGGATGCCGAGTATGAGTACTCTTCCTTGCCATATATCAAGCGCGAGAAACTCTCAGAGCCTTTGTGGGTTGATGATGATTATGTGTGTGATGTCTTTGCGTTTGGCGATGGTGTCCTCAGGTATGGCGGTGTCAAAATAAAATTGCTTGCCGATGACTGTTGGCGTGAGAAACTGTTTTCAGAGCCTGTGGATGTGCTTGTTCTTTGTCGCGGATTTCTTGGCCCGGTTGAGGAACTTGTTGAGGTCTACCCGTCAAGTTGCATGTTGCTCGATGCGTCACTCTACAGGCACAGCCGTGAAAGGATATTGCGTGAGTGCGCAGTGTTGGGCGTGGAAGCTGTGGATATTTCAAAGAATGGCGCTTTGAAAATTGTTCCCCACGACAATAATTTCGAAATTATTCCTTTACGTGGAAAATAAATAGTGTAAAAGGTGTGCTTTTTGCTTTTGATGTAATATCTTCGTGTCCGTAAAAAGGAAAAATGAAATATGCTTGAGAATTTGATAACACGACAGAGCATTGATGCTGTGAAGCAAGTAGTGGAAAAGGGTAACCGTTTTGTGGTACTTGCACACAAGAACCCCGATGGCGATGCTGTGGGCTCTACATTGGCAATGTGCCACTATCTGCGCAGTATCGGCAAGGATGCTGTGGTGGTGCTGCCCAATACGTTTCCCGCATTCCTGGCATGGGTGCCGGGTGCCGATACTGTGATGTTCTATGATACCGACAAGGAGCGTTGCGATAATGCGATTGCTGCTGCCGATGTCCTTTTTTGTCTTGATTTCAACCTGTTTTCGCGCACTGGTGACGGGGCTCAGGTTGCTGTGGACTCTGCTGCGACAAAGGTGCTGATAGACCATCATCTGCAGCCGTCAGGGGAATTCGATGTCATAATCTCACACCCCGAGGCATGCTCTACATGTGAGCTGGTCTTTAGGGTAATTGTTGCTTTGGGTGGTGCTGATGCCCTTAATTTTGAGATGGCGCAGTGTATTTATACGGGTATGATGACCGATACCGGTGCATTTGCCTATGCGTCTACCCGCAAGGATGTCTACCTGATTATAGCCGAGCTCCTTGACAAAGGCATTGACAAGGATTGGATATATCGTAAGGTCTTCTACACCTCGTCGGTTACAAGAATGCGCCTTTGGGGTTATGCCATGTATGACAAACTCAAGGTGTATAACAAATATAATGCGGCACTAATAACCCTTTCGCATAGTGAACTGATACGTTTTTACGCCTCAAAGGGCGATACCGAGGGGCTCGTGAACCAACCGCTGCAGGTGAAGGGGGTGCGTTTTTCCTGTTTCTTGCGTGAGGAGTCGCCGGGCAAGATAAATGTGTCGTTGCGCAGTGTCGATGATTTCCCTTGCAACAGTGTGGCCGCCGATTTTTTCAATGGTGGCGGGCACAAGAATGCCTCGGGTGGCGAGGTCTACGGTACGATGGAAATGGCCGTAGAGCGCTTTAGACAGGCGTTGCAGAAATACAGGAAAGAGTTGACCGAATAAATGTCAGTTGATAACTATATTGAAAATATAATACCATGAAAAGAATATTGATGGCCGCAGTGGCGGTGCTTCTGCTCTCATGCAGCGGTAACGAGGCCTGTGATAAAACAATTGCTGTTTATGAAGACGCGGCAGCGAAGGTGCTTGCGGCAAACAGTAGCGAGGAGTTCCGCTTGCTTGAGCGTGAATTGAATGCCAATTGTTCCAAGGTACTCAGAGAGTATGCGGGGGAGTTGGCTGAACTTGAGCGCAAAGCGGCTGCCGGTAATAAGAGAGCTGTTGCAAAACTGAAAGAGTTGAACGAGGCAAAACAACTCTACAGGGGAAATAAAGCCGAAAAAAGAGCGGCATTGAAAACAGATAGATGACACAGGTTGCCTGTAAACTTTTTTAGGTCTTACTGCCCAAAAGGACGGGTGATGTGTGGTTTTATGATTATTTCATAGTTATATTCCGCTTTTTTTGATTTAGTTTTTGTATCTTCGCAAAAAGTTGTATTTTTGAGAGTCCAATATGGGTTGGACATTTTGAATATCAGTATGTTGAAAGATAAATTGTGTAAGTTGATTCTCCTTTTGTTCGCTGCAGTTCCGTTTGCATCGTGTGATGATACCGTTACATATTCCGAGATGAAGGAGAAGGAGCGTGATGCCGTTGAAGCATATATCAAAGAGAAGGGGATAAATATCATTTCGTTCGAGCAGTTTGTTGCAAATGATTCAACAACTGACGTGAGCAAGAATGAATATGTGCTGGTGGATGACATTTATATGCAGATTGAAAATAACCCGATAAAAAATGATGCGAGATCACGTCATATTTATGATGGCGAAAATGTGGATTTGCTCATAAGATATCATGAGTATAATATTCAGGAAGATGATACCATCACCAGTAATTGGTATGCAGCCGGTCCTGATGAAATGAGCGTGGCCAATACCAGTGGCTCATATAAGGCCTCGTTCACATCGGGTGTCATGATGACAGTGTATAAGACCAGTTCTGTCCCCACGGGTTGGTTGGTGCCGATGAGGTTCTTGACTTTCAATCGTAGGACAAACAATTTGGCGACAGTGAATATAATAGTGCCGCATACTAAGGGTACATCCAATGCTGCAACTTATGTATATCCTTGTCTCTATCATATAACTTTCCAACCGGCTGACCCTCAGTTTGAGAATAACTTTTAAATAACAATAATAGAAATGACACTTATTAAATCTATTTCGGGTATCCGTGGTACCATCGGCGGTAGAGCCGATGAGGGCTTGACTCCTCTGGATGTAGTGAAATTGACATCGGCGTATGCAGCGCTGATACGTAAGACAACCACAAAGACCAGCAACAAGATTGTTGTAGGCCGCGATGCACGCCTCTCAGGCGAGATGGTGAACAAGATTGTTTGCGGTACTCTCATGGGCATGGGCTTCGATGTTGTTGACATAGGCTTGGCTTCTACTCCAACTACAGAAGTTGCCGTTACAATGGAGGACGCTTGTGGTGGTATCATCCTCACAGCCAGTCACAACCCACGCCAGTGGAATGCGCTCAAGCTCCTTAACGAGAAGGGCGAGTTCTTGAACGCTGCCGAGGGTCAGGAGGTTCTTCGCATTGCTGCTGCCGAGGAGTTCGACTATGCCGATGTAGAGACTTTGGGTAAGTACCGTCTCGACGAGTCTTACGATGACAAGCACATTGAGGCTGTCCTTGCGTTGCCACTTGTTGATGTTGAGGCTATCAAGGCTGCCGGTTTCAAGGTTGCCATTGACTGCGTGAACTCTGTAGGTGGTGTTATCCTTCCAAAACTTTTCGAGAAGTTGGGTATCACAAAGGTAGACAAGCTCTACTGCGAACCAACAGGTGATTTCCAGCACAACCCAGAGCCTTTGGCAAAGAACCTTGGTGATATCATGGGCTTGATGGCAAAGGGTGGCAACGATGTTGCTTTCGTTGTTGACCCCGATGTTGACCGCCTTGCTATCATTTGCGAGAACGGCGAGATGTACGGCGAGGAGTATACACTCGTTACAGTTGCCGACTATGTTCTCAAGCACACTCCTGGCAATACTGTTTCTAACCTCAGTTCAACACGTGCTCTGCGCGACGTTACAAACGCTCACGGTTGCGCATACACCGCTTCTGCAGTAGGTGAGGTTAACGTGGTTACCAAGATGCGCGAGACAAACGCCATCATCGGTGGCGAGGGTAACGGCGGTGTAATCTATCCTGCTTGCCATGCCGGCCGCGATGCTTTGGTAGGTATCTGCT
>JAZRGF010000301.1:0-4357 GCA_045644005.1 Bacteroidaceae bacterium
AGCTTTTGTAATGTAGCCATAGTTGAATTTTATTTTTAGTTTATTATATATTTTTATGTGTACAACATGGCAAAGTTACTAAAATGCTTTGAATTATTGCAATAGTTGAGCAAAAAGTTAATGAAATAATGGGCAAAAAACGCCTTTTCGACGTTTTTTGCCCATTGATGTAGCCGTGTTGTGGTGCTTTAGGATTTTATTCCGCGCAACTGCGGTGTCATTTATGCTGTTATTGACAATTTGACAAGTTCAATTTTTGTGCTGCGCTGTTTGATGGGGCGAATCTTGTACTTGCCAATGTTTATCACCTCGTTGAGCTGTGGAAAGCGCTGGTGGTGAGCGAGGATGAATCCTCCAAGTGTCTGGTATTCATCCGATTCGGGTATCTCAAGGTCGAACAGCTCGTTGATGCGCTCAATCTCCAGTCGTCCCGAGAGAAGGTACTCGTTGTTGCCAAGTGATTTGGCTACAAGGTTCTGGTTGTCATGCTCGTCCTCGATTTCGCCGATAATCTCCTCTACAAGGTCTTCCAGAGAGACTATTCCCGATGTTCCGCCGAACTCGTCGAGTACTACTGCCAGCGATTTCTTCTGTTGCATGAGGGTACGCATGAGCTTCTGTGCCGAGAGGGTCTCGGGTATAACCGGCATCTTGCAAATCTTCTGCTGCCACTTCTTGCCAAGACGGAAAAGCTCGGACGAGTGGATGTAGCCAATGATATCGTCAATGTTCTCTTTGTATACCACTATTTTCGAGTGTCCCGACTCTATGAATACAGATTTCAGTTCCTCGAGCGGGGTGTTGTACTCCACGGCCTCAATCTCGGTGCGCGGAACAAGGCAGTCCCTTACCTTGATGTTCGAGAAGTCGAGCGCGTTCTGGAATATGCGTACGTCATTGTCAATGGCCTCCTCGCTCTCTGCATTCTCAATTGAAGAGAGTATGAGGTTGTTGAGCTCGGTCTTTGAGAAAGTGGTGTCACGTGTCTCGTCCTTGATTTTTATTCCTGTGAGACGCAACAGCAGTGTCGAGCAGATGGTTGTGAAGCGTGACAGTGGGTATAGCAGAATGTAGATGGGGTAGGTGATGAGCGCAAAACGCTTGAGTGAACGGTTGGGGTTTATGCGGAACAGCGCCTTGGGAATGAACTCGCCGGTGAAGATGATGACGATTGTTGATATGAGTGTTTCGAGCAGCAGGTTCAGCGTGGTGGCGTCCTCCAGTCCCTTGAGTATGGTGGTGTTGAGCAGCTGTGCCATGAGCATACCGTATATTACAATCGATATGTTGTTGCCCACCAGCAGGCTCGAGATGAAGTTGTTGCTGTTCGAGTAGTATTTGTCGATGATGAATGATGTGAGTGAGCGGTTGCTCTGGTCAATGCCCTGCAACAGCCTGTTCGATGACACAAAGGCTATCTCCATGCCCGAAAAGAGGGCCGAGAAGAGTATGACAACGGTCAGTTGTAATATAAGTGTCAGCATAGATGTTATTGTTCTACAGTGTAAATTCCTTTGGTGTTTCTTATTTGCCAGACCGACAGGTCCTGGTTCGAGGAGAATCCCACTCCTTCTGTAATCTGGTCCTCCTGTTCCACCCTTATGTAGGCGTCGGAGTATATGAGTTCCTCGTTCTGGTCCCAGTAGAGGAGGTCGGTGTAGAAGCGCTGGTCGTTGGGGTTCTTCATGTTGACGTTCCCAATGAGTTTCCACAGCTTCATTTCGTTGAAATAGAATGCAGTGTCGCACTTTATCGTTGCCTCTACATTCATGAGCGTGTCGAACTTCTCCAAGTGCAACCCTTTTTCAAAAGCCCAATAGGGTGGTTTGCGCTTGCTGTACACAAGCCATTCGTCGGCATTGATGCGGTAGCAGATGTGTCCCGAGTCGCTTATTATGGTGCTTACCCCGTAGGTGCTCATTATGGCAATTGAGTCCGGGTGCTCAAAGGTGGGTATTACGCTTCGTGTGCTCTTTTGGCACGAGAATAGAAAAATCAGTACAACAACTGCCATGGCGGCAGTTGTTGTACGACATATTGTTCTGCTTATATTAGCGGATTGTAGTTGTCTCATTGATCCAACCACCGATAGTTACCTTTTCGCCAACCTTGTAGCCCTTCATGAAGAGCTCCTCGTTTGAAGGTGTGTACTTCTTGTATGAAGCAATGAGCTTGTCGGCCTCGCGCTTGATTGATGGGTCAACGCTCTTTGCGCGCTCAAGACGGTCGATGCACAGGTAGTATGTACAGTTGTTGAGTGTGTTGTCATCGCTCCAGTTTGAAGTTGCTGCATAGCACTGTGCGATGATGATGTGTGGAGCACCGTACTTTGAGTTGAGCGAGAGTGCCTTCTGTGCATATGAACGTGCCTTGCCAAACTTGTTGAGGTTGTAGTAGATGTCGGCAACCTTGTAGCAGAGCTCAGACTTGTTGGTTACACTGGCCTCGAGCTCGATAGCACGGTCAAAGTACTCCATAGCCTTGTCGATGTCGCCCTTCTTGAAGTAGCGGTATCCGCAACCCATGGCAGCCTTTGATGTAGGGTTGGGGTCAATCTCGAATGCGTACTCCGAAGCTGCAAGGTATGCATCCTGGTTTGTACATCTGAGCATTGCCATCACGGTGATGACCTTGTTCAGGTACTCGATGTTCTCCTTGTTCTCCTCGATGAGTGGAGCGTAGATTCTGTCGAGGTCCTCGCAAGAGGCTGCACCGCTGTTGATGAAGTAAGCGTCGATGTTGCTCTTTGCAACGCGTGAGGCGTCAATCATCTTGCTGTACTTGCCGGCGTTGATGCTGTCCTTTGGATCGCCCTCCTCGGCATATTTCTGGAGGCACTTCTCGATGTTGTCGTGGTACTTGTCGAGCACGTCAACAATGTATACCGATGCGTTGAGGTAGTCCTCAATAATCTGCTCGCCGTGGCTCTGGTCGTTCTTGTACTTCAAGCCAGAATACTTCATGAAGAGCTCGGTAACCACATATTCCGACTGACCCTGCTCAATTGCAACAGACTTTGCAAGCATGTCATATACCTCCTCTACAGGAGCGTCCTTGCGGTACTTGAGAAGGTCAATAGTCTTTCTACCAAGAATCTGACCCTCGGAGAGCTTTGTCTTTGTGATTCCCTGAAGCTGGTCGAGGTACTTGATTTGCTGGTCATACACAGCCATGAGCATGTCAATGTACTCCTCCTTCTTTGCAGGGTCTGCCTCCTTTGCTATGAAGTCATTGAGAATCTTGACACCGTTTGTGTATGTATCCACACGTGCAACGGGGAACTCGTCGAACAGGACTTTCCATGCGTCGAATGCAACCTTATAGTCCTTGTTCTTTACGTTGGTGTTCATAATGCTGATGCTCTGGATGCAGCGTACGCTGTCCTCGCCCTGACCGAAACGGTAGGGGTTGCTAACGCCGTTCTGGGCGTTTGCTGTCATTGCAACAAGTGCAATCAATGCCAAAAATAGTTTTTTCATCTCTTATCGTCTTATTATTTTGTTTATCTTACTCTCAATTTCATGAACCAGTTCTCGTTGAACGTGATTCCAATGTTTATTCTCAAGTAGTTCTCCGTTATTAGTCCTGCCGAGCGTGGACGTAGGTGGATGAACTGTCCCGAAACGTGCAGCGTGCCGTGGCTGTAGTTGTTGTTGCTGTTGTAGAACGGTATCGAGACACCGGCACTGATGCCGTACTCATCACATCCCTCTTTGCCGTTTACCTTTGTGTATGGCTGTGCATAATATACACCGGCGCGGTAGCTTATCATCTTTAGCAGGTTCTTTGAGAACTCGGTAGGGCTGTATTCAGCTCCCAAAGAAATCTTGCTTCTGTCGGTTCCGGTGCTTATGCCGTCAGCTCCGTCAAAGAATGTGGCACCATTCCATTGCTGGTAGGTGTAGTCGGCACCGATGGTCAGGCAATCGTTGTATTTGTATGCCAATCCGCCACCATATGTGTTGGGTAACTTGAATCCGTTGGGTATGCTTTTTTCATCAGTCGCGCCCGATGTGGTTTCAATCAATGTGGCCTTGGCGTTCATGTTGTGCCCCAATGAATATGTGGCTCCCAATGTCACGTGGTGCTTTGCTGCCAACTTGGCCATGAACTGCACACCCAAGTCGACCTTGTAGCCCCCTATTGTGGCATTGTAGGGTTTTGAACGGTTGGGGCTGTTCGCGAACTCCGATGTCACCTGGTGGGTGATGCCGCAATAAATGTAGGAGCCTGTAACGCCGGCGGCAAACCATGAGAATGGTCTCCATCCAAGGCCAATGTATGGTTGGTAGAGGCCACCTGTTCCGGTGTATGTCTCGCTGTGTACCTCATTGGTGCCTTGTGACGATGTGGTGCT
>JAZRGF010000302.1:0-2726 GCA_045644005.1 Bacteroidaceae bacterium
ATTCAACTCTTTACTGTTGTAACAATACACCCGAACCTCCGGGTGCAGAGTATTTTGCTTTCATTGATGAGATGTGGAAAGAGAGCCTGCCGCCATATACATTGTGGATAGACCGTTATGTGGATATTGACCAGCACATGCTAGTCGAGAATCTCAATCCTTATATGCCGTGGACTCCTACTCCTTTGTATATCGTTGCCGAGGAGTTGAGGTGTAGGGGGCTCATTGATGTTCCTGCCGAAAGAAGTATGGCTTTCAGACGTGCCTGGACAGCCCGTGCCGGTGCACTTGCAAAGAAGAACAACGGTGCTACCGAGAAGCAGGTCGATACCTTCCTTGCTCCATACCGTGAGGATTTTGCCTTTGCCGATTCTATTGTCGAGGTTCACAAACTGAAATCCTTCGTGGAGCAGCATCCCGACAGCGTAATGAATTTTATGATGACCCAGCATTTCCGTTTTTGTTGTGAATATACCGATGCGTATCCGATACCAAAGAGCGAAAAGGATTTCATTATCGCATCAAATACAATGTATTTTTTGGATAATACAGCAGGGATGCAGTTCCCTGATGGCTGGAATGTCGTGAAGGAGAATCTCGGGAATAGTTTTTTTGTTGAACTGATAGAGAACAGGATGGAGCATTACAGGCGTATAGCCGAGGAGAAACTTGCTGTAAACAGGCTCGATACCGGCGAGATATCCCAGACCGACTCGCTTTTGCAGACAATTCTTGCTCCGCACAAAGGCAAGGTCATATACATTGATGTGTGGGGCAGTTGGTGTGGTCCGTGCAGGGAAGAGATGAAGCATGCTCCGGCAATAAAGAAGGCGCTTAAAGGCAAGGATGTGGTATTTCTCTATTTTGCATATAGTTCCGATGAGGTCTCATGGAAAAACGTAATTAAAGAGAATGATATAACAGGCGACAATGTATATCACTACAATCTGCCTATGGAGCAGCAACAGTTACTCAATGAATTATGGAATGTAAAAGCATATCCTACATATATATTATATGACAAGGAGGGCAAGATGGTAACCGCAGATGCTCCCTCGCCCTCCTCAAAAGAGACTCTGCTACTGATGATAAACTCTTTACTTGACAAGTAGAATACAGAATACAATGAAAAAACTATTTTTAACCCTCATTATAACATTCGCCACCGTTTGTGGCTTTGCGCAGGAGAACACTTCTGTAGCTTTAGACGAGGGCATATTTCATAGTGGAAATGTCGTATTGAAGGGGTGTTTCAAAGGCTATCCGCAGGATTCGCTTCCAAAACAGATACTTGCCATGGTGCGCAACTATTTTACAATGGAAGAGGATAACCAGCTTGTTGAGGTCAACGCCGATGGCACATTCTGCGATACGGTGCATGTTCCGCATGGGCAGATGTGTTTGGTAGATGCGGGTGTAACACAAATAGGTCCATTCCTTTTTCCAGGCGATACAATAGAGGTGCTGTTTGCTCCCTCGGGAATAAAATATGTGCCAAACAGCAGTATGAACAGCATACTGGGCGAACGTTCTCTTTTGGAAGAAAATAAACGCTACGGGAAAAGTCCTTATGGTGATTTGAGCAATCCATACCCTTATACCGTGAATGGGAATAAGGACAGTGTGCAGCTTTATATTGAACGTAACATGGAGGTTATGGAACAGGTAGCTGCAGACATTGCAAGTGGTGCATTTGACATCCCTGCCGATTTTCCTCTGCTTTTGTGTGAGATTGTAAAGAACGATGCGATGCTTGTGGGTCTCACCAATATTGCTGGGGCAATATGCATGTATAACACCAATATGAATATTGTTGAGACCGATACATTGAGCGGAAACTCTGTTGCGCGCCCTAATGAGGATTTTGTACCTCTTGACCTTGAACCGGTAAAGGCTTTCTTTGCCAAACACGAAAAACAATTGTTCGATAATCCGCTTCTACTTTTCCACAATGTGCAGTTCTGGCTTCCCTTGAATCTTATCCAGTTCTCAGTCTATTGGCAAATGATGACTCATGTATATATCCCAGCCAAAGACAAGGAGGAATATTATAGAAATGACAGGGCGGAATTGTTTGCTGACAGTAATCTCGCAGCACTGCAAGAGGTGCAGAAGATGTATGGTGTTTCAACTGACAGTTTCCTCTCGCAGCTTATGCTCGTAAGCCATTTTCCTGCATATGGCTGTGAAGAGGATTTTGATGACAAGGTAAAGGGTTTCTCCCGATTGATAGACAACCCCATTGTCAAGTACCATTTTGAGGAGTATTGCAAGAGGCAGGGCAAGATGCCGGCAGTAAAGAATATTGCCGACAGTGATGTGGCAAGGCGCTTGTTTTCGGAATACGAAGGGAATGTATTGTTCCTTGATTTCTGGTCTATGGGATGTGCCCCTTGCCGTAAAGGAATGATAGAGCAGAAGCCTGTCGTTGAGCACTTCAAAGGCAAGTCTGTAAGGTTTCTTTATATTGCCTCTACAGAGAATGATGACCCTGTGACTGCGCGTACATGGATGAGTGAAAAAGAAATCGAAGGTGAAGCGCTATTCATTACTCCCAATGACTGGGCTGCATTGATGGGATTCCTGAACTTCTCGGCAACACCGTCAACATTCCTCATTGACACAGACGGCAATGTCGATAATAAGCATTACACAATTCCCGACCTGGAAAAGAGGATAGAGGAACTTTTGAAATAAAGCAATAAACAACATAAACTGAATATGAA
>JAZRGF010000303.1:0-2062 GCA_045644005.1 Bacteroidaceae bacterium
TGATTGCCGAAAGTGACACCTGTTACAATGCCGAGGTTGGCGCCATTTTCAAACTGATATCTCCACGCAGTGCAGTCTATGCCGAAGCCAAGGAGTGTTTCAACGAATATGCCCTGCGTATACAGAAACTTGGCGAAGACAAACGCAGGATGGAGAATGAAATTGAAGCCGAGAAACGCAAGATGGAATATGATGCAGCAGCCGAGAAACGCAGCCTAGAGCATGAACTGATGCTGGCAGAGATGGAAGTCCGCAAAATAACAGCACCGATAGAAGCAAAGGCAACACTGGAAAAGATGAAGATAGATGCATCAGTGAAGAAAAGCACGGCCTGGTCATCGGCATTCTCAAGTGCGGCAGCTTCAATTGGGCACGGTATGCGCGGAGGAATGTTCGGCGAGAACGGAATGTTTGGACAAGGTGGTATTCTGGGCATAGGCTCATTTGCAGAACCCCTGAACAGAGCTGTGGATGGCACCTTTGAACTATTGAATAAAGACGATGATTGAGATTATAGATAGTGTAGACTTGATATTATAAAAAAAGTAAGATATGAAAAGAAAAAATTGGATTTACTTGATTGCACTATGTGCAGCACTTATGTGTTCCTGTTCTTCAAAAACTGAAAAAATTGAAAGTATTGAAGGCTTTGAAAACTACAAGGATGCGTGTGACAAAGGCAGATTTGATGTAGCTCACCAATTCATTGAAAGAATGAGCGAGTTTGAGCAATATCAGCCATTGAGATATCTATTCGCAAAAGAGGTTGAGGTTATTACAGAGGATTTGAACAGAGAGAGCATCAATGAACTTAGAAATCTGTTCAACAGATACAAGAAAATAGGAACTTACGAGCTAGACAAAACGTGCGAATCTCTCATTGAAAAGACTATAGCAAATAATAACATGAATCTTTGCGAAGAGTTGATGCAACTGCACTACGATGACGATTACCCCGATGCGCTGAACATAGCCTTCCTCAACATGTACAAAGAGAATCTCATCAACAAATTCAGGCGTTTTGCAATAGCCCGCATCAACGACTATAAAATAGATAAATATATAAAAGATTACCTGAGCTATACCGATGACAAAGAACTCTTCAGGAGCCTGGCAACAAAATACAAGGATAATCTTTTCAACGAACCTGAGGTATTGGCTTTATATGAAAGAATGTACCCCGAGGAGTTGAAAGGAATAATCAGGGACGAACTGTTCAAGCACAAAAAGGATATCCCTGCAAGACCATCGACAGGAATCGTAAAATCTGACATGTACGGAGAAATCCCCGAAGAATATTTGGAATACAATTCACGGGTGCAGGCATACAATGCGCAGTGTTTCAACATGTTGAGCTATGCATACAGCTTCAATGACAAGGCCCTGGCAAATTTAATAGTATCGAACATGAGCAGCAGCCTGACATATCAGTCAATGGGAGATTGGAACGTGGTTGTTGAAAAGAGAAATGACAGTAGTTCGGCATTCGATGCATATATGGTAAAGACCAACAACGACGAAATAGAGGAAGCCAAGCAACAGATAAAAAATTACTTTTCAAAATAACGGCAAACCATCATCATACAAGGGAGTGCTCACCAGACCATTGGGGGCACTCCCTGTTTGCTACAAACGCATAGGATATACGCCTCCTTGCCACTTCGTTTGACAAGCTGCAGGATATAGTACAGGAATGTGAAAAGAAGATGAGTTTGTCACAACATACTATGTAATGGGAAAAAGCAAGGATGGCACATGGAAGGTGCTCCGCAAGTTCGATTGACAGTAATATCCTCATTGGAACACACAATAGAGCTGAATGTAATTTTATCGTAATCGCGAGCGAGTCAACTCGCTCGCGATTTGTTAATAATCATTAAACAACCAACTTCAAATTGAATTTCCCCCCTTTTGTTTCTATATTAACGTGAGTTCGATATAAGAATTTATACTAAAATTTAGCGTATTTTGTCATTCCGAACCTTGTGTGAGGAATCTCATTATACGCGGATTCAGAGATCCCTCGTCGCTACGCTCTGTCGGGATGACAGGTTCGCGATTT
>JAZRGF010000304.1:0-2251 GCA_045644005.1 Bacteroidaceae bacterium
TAAAGACGACTCCCGAGGAAAACCTTGCCACCGACCCTGTGATACAACGCATTATAGCTCCATACAAAGGTAATGTGCTTTTTCTCGATTTCTGGAATATGGGATGTGGTCCCTGCCGTGCAACTATGATGGAGCAACGCAATTTCATAAAGGATATGCAAGGGAAGCCCGTAAAGTTCCTGTATATCACCGAGGATAAGTATCGCGAATCATCGGAGGAGTGGCTCGGCAAAACATATATAGAGGGCGAACACATATATATAAGCAGTGCCGATTGGGAGTACCTACAAGCCAAACTCCGCTTCATTGGAATCCCATTCAGTTGCATAATAGACAGAGAAGGGGTGCTGCACCGCGATATGAATCACACTATGCTGCTTGACTTCCTGGAATAATTGTAATGTGTATAAAAGCGTATTTTAATAATCGATATGAAAAAACTATTCTTAACCCTTTTTCTTGCATTTGCCACCGTATGTGGCTTTGCACAGGAATCCACACTTGATAAGGATAGTGTGACTGTTTGCTTTCAGCTGGCCAGCAAGGCTGCAGGCGAGAAAGCTACGCTTATATATACCGACTACACTGCTTGCGAAGTGGTGGCTCTTCACCCTGTAACAGACAAAGAAGGAAAGTGGAGTGTTAAGTTGCCTGCCGACCGTACTATACATATACAGTTGTGGGATGACAATAAAATAGAGAGTGTTGTGTGGGGAGCACTTAATCTTTTTTGCCGTCCCGGAACAAGAGCCGAAATCCTGCTCGATGACATAAATGACAGATGTATATTCAGCGGTGAGAATGCTGCAGCGCATAATGCACAGGTTGAACATCCTTTGAAGATTGCCAACTTCCACGGTCGTATGTTCGGAATGGATATAAACGATGCAGCCCAACATATACGCGATATATACAAGAACAACATGTATAATATTGACACGCTTTATGCTTCTAATCCCAACCTGCCCGAAAGCTATGTTGAGTCCTTACGGCAAATGGCACGTTATGGTTATGCGTTTGATATGACACAGAATATTCAGGGACATTTTGTTGAGTCAATAGGTACTATTCTTGAACAGGGTGGTAATACATTGCCCAATGAATATGTTGCAATGTTCCGCGAGGTTGAAACAAAGGAATTGCTGTGCCCAAAAACATCTCTCCCAATCGATGCCCTTAAATATTTTAGAGATGTACATGCTTTAGAGTATTATATACAAGTCGGTATCATCAGTGAAGTTCCGGAGGGAGTGACAGATAGCAAATTACACTCTTTTTCTACAAAGTGTTCTGTCATTGATGCAATTAATGTATCAGATGAAATAAGGCAGATAATGAAAGCCGGTTCTTTCCTGACAGTATGCGGGCAAGATGTTACTCCTGAAAGAAAAAGGAAATTGCAGGAAGAGTTGAATCCCAAGACATATGCCCTGTTACAGGGGTATATCAATAGTCAAAAGACCCATTTTGCAAGTGTTGCAGAGGAGCAGATAACCGCACTTGCAGAGATTCCGATGGATAGCCTTGCCGATGGTAAGGATATATTCCAAAAACTCATAGCTCCCTATCGTGGCCGTGTGATTTATATCGATGTATGGGGTACTTGGTGTGGTCCATGCCGTGAGGAGATGGCGTACTTGCCCGAACTGCACGAGGCATTGAAAGAGCTCCCGGTGACATATATGTATCTTGCCAACAACTCGCCCGAAGAGTTATGGCAAAAGTCTGCCAAGCGTTATGGGCTTGAGGGTGACGATTGCGTAAACATTCGCATGCCCGAAGAACAGCAGCGTGCAGTAGAGGAATACCTCGGCGTACAAGGATTCCCGACATTCCTGCTTGTTGCCCCCGACGGCAACATTGCCAGCAACAAAGCACCACGACCCAGTTCACCAACAAGTGTACGTGAAGCAATACTGCAACTTTTGAAATAAGAATATTAACGATGTAAACTGAATATGAAAAAACTATTCTTAACCCTAATCGTTGCATTTGCCACAGTATGTGGCTTTGCACAGGAAATCAAGAGTGTTGACACAAAATTTGAAGACTACCAATTGGTTGCGACATTTGACGATTGTCTGTCACTGTTGCAACAGGTAGGATATAATATGTTTGTCTATGATATTTCGACATTGAAAGACAAGGCAACATTTGTTGAGTTCAGTGTGAGGGAATATGTGAACGGTAATTTGGTGGATGAAGAACATTCGCATCAACATAAAGCAAAATTAATTTATCGAATAAGTGA
>JAZRGF010000305.1:0-6207 GCA_045644005.1 Bacteroidaceae bacterium
TGGCATGATGTTTGAGCGCAGCGAGTTCTTGCCGCCCCAAGCATTGCGACAAGCAGCGAGCGGCGAGGTGTGCACCGACTGAAAGATGTCGCAAAGCGACTCTTGAACAAAGGAAGCACCGAATGCCGTACACGACTGCCCTGTTTTTGGTACTTTTTTCAAAAAAGTACAGAGAGAAAGACTTTAAGAAAAATACAAGTGAACAATTAAGGTTGAGGACTGCTGTAGAATTTGACGGCGAGCGAAAGCGACTTTTTTGCCCCCAACTTTTGCAGGTGAACCCATACTGCACCAACCACACTTCGTACACCAGCCCTCCCTGCTACAGTCACAGCAAAACGCCAAATCCAGCTTTGCGTTTCACCCGTTGGCACGAGTTTTCCGTTTTCCGCTTTAAACACACTCGTGTGCTTGAACCTGCTTTCGCTCGCTTTGTGTGTAAGCAAGCTTCCACCCACTCGCTTAATCGCAGTTTTCAGTTTTCAGATTTCCGCTTTCCGCTTTAAACACACTTCGTGTGCTTGAACCTGCTTTCGCTCGCTTTGTGTGTAAGCAAGCTTCCACCCACTCGCTTAATCACAGTTTTCAGTTTTCAGATTTCCGCTTTCCGCTTTAACCTTTTACCCCCCTCAATCTCAGAGCTTGCAATCACAAGCAATTGGTCACCAGGCAGAAGCTCAACCGAACCATTAGGTACAATATACTTGCCGTTGCGTTTAATAAAAATCACAAGCATGCCACGCGGCAAAGCCAACGCCTGCAGGGTATTGCCCTTCTCTGCTATCAGCTCCTCGGTAATCGTTATCTCACTCTGTTCGCCGGCCTCATCAGGCAACTCAACATCAAACTGTTTCTCTGCAGCTACAGGCAGAAGAAGATCCAGTTTCTTGGCAGCCGTCACAATGGTCGCACCCTGCAGGACAAGTGACAACAATGTAATGAAGAATACAATATTGAAAACAGCGTCACTACCCGGTACATGCTCCACCACAGGATACATTGCAAATATAATGGGTACAGCACCACGCAAGCCAACCCATGAGGTAAACAGCCGTGACGGCATACTTATATTCTTGAACGGCAACAATGATATAAACACACTCAGCGGACGTGCCACAACCATCATAAACACACCCACAAGCAACGCCACCAGCGCGGTCTTCCACATTTCGCTGGGGTCGACCAACAGTCCAAGCAACAGGAACATTCCAATCTGCATAATCCATGTCATGCCATCAAAGAACGCCACCACTTGTTTTCGGTTCTTAATCCTCCTGTTACCCACAATTATTCCCGTGATATACACAGCCAAGTAACCATTACCACCAAGCATATCGGCAACCGAGAATGTAAAGAACACTATGCTCAACAGCATTATTGAATAGAGCGGGATATTACTGATATTTATCCTGTTCATGAACCACGAAGCAGCGAATCCCGCACCCGCACCAATCATTGCGCCCGATGCAAACTGTTGCACAAGCACCTTAAGTGAATCAACCACAAGCACCGGCACCTGCAAATCACCTGCATTCTCACCACACAGCGTCAACGACAATTGAATGAGCACAATGGTAAGTATATATGCCATGGGGTCATTGCTACCGCTCTCAAGCTCAAGCATTGGCTGCAGATTGTTTTTCAGGTTTATATTCTTGCCACGCAGGATGTTGAACACCGAGGCCGAATCGGTCGATGACATTGTAGCCGCAAGCAAGAAACAGACCACCATAGGCAGTTCGAACGACATCACACCCCACAACGACATGCCGTAGATAAACAAGCCCGTAAAAGCCGTTGTCAACAGTACACCAACAGTAGAAAGAGTCAATCCGGGACCCAAGACAGGCCTTATCTCGGCAATCCTTGTCTCCACACCTCCCGTAAACAGGATGACACACAATGCCACCATACCCACAAACTGTGCTTGGCCGATATTGCTGAACTGGATACCAAGCCCATCGCACCCGAAGAGCATTCCCGCAAGCAGAAAGAGCAACAGCGTAGGCATACCAAAGCGGCCACCGGCCTTTGTAATGAGAATACTGCAGAAAATCAGTATCGAACCAATAAAAATAATATTCCCCGAAGTCAAAAAAGCCATATTACTTTATAAAAGAATCTTGCAAAAAAACAATTTTAACCAGGAGCACACTCCTGGTTAAAATATCATATTCTAATACACCTGTATCAACAGCAATCCCACAGCAATTGAAACCACAGTTGCCACCATTCCCGGCAGCATGAACGAGTGGTAGAGACCCCACTTGCCAATGCGCGTGGTACCCGTACTGTCAAAATTTATAGCCGCCACAAGCGTAGGATAGTTAGGGATGAAAAAATATCCGTTCACTGCCGGAAACAACGCAATGAGCATCATCGGTGATATTGCCAAAGCCACACCAAGCGGAACAATGGCACGCACCGTCGCAGCCTGACTGTAGAGCAATATCGACATCACAAACAGCGCAAGACCAAAGAGCCACGGCATCTCGGTCACCACACCCTCTACAGCCCCTTTCAGCTCAACTATATTTCCGTTGATGAATGTATCGCCCATCCATGCAATACCGAATATAGCCACCACCGCCTGCATACCGGCCGAGAAGACACTACCCTGCACCGCCTTTGCGCCATCAGTCCTTGTAAGCAACAAGATAAGTGCCGCAGTAGCAAGCATCACCATCTCAATTATCAGAGGCATACCCACAGCCACACCGTCGAACACTGGGCGCAGTTTCTCGATTGAACCGAAGAGAACAATGAGCAACGTAGCCGCAAGGAACAATGCCACCGATGCCACCGCCCTCTTCTTTGAAAGCACATCACCGGCCTGCGCCACCTCCTTGACAATTGCGCCAGCCTCGAGCCTACGTTTGTATTCAGGGTCATCCACAAGTTCCTTACCCACTTTCATCGATGCAAACGCACCAACCAAAACACCAACCAATGTAGCAGGCACACTAATCTTGAGAATATCGAACAGCGTAATATCAAACCCGGCAAGCAAGCCAAGCAATGCCACTGTTGCCGCAGAGATGGGCGAGGCTGTAATAGCCTGCTGCGATGCAATCACAGCAATGCCCAGCGGACGCTCGGGGCGAATCTTTGTCTCCCTTGCCACCTCGGCAATCACCGGCAGCACCGAATAGGCCACATGTCCTGTTCCCGCCAGAAATGTAAAGGTATAAGTCACCAGTGGAGCCAGGATTGTGATGTATTGCGGATGCTTGCGCAAAAGGCGCTCGGCCACCTTCACCATGTAATCAAGACCACCGGCCGCCTGCATGCTTGCTGCCGCCGAAATTACGGCAGCAATCATAAGCATCACATCTACCGGAGGCGATGTAGGCTGCAGGCCGAACACAAATGTAAGCAACGCTACGCCCAAGCCACCCATCACACCAAGTCCCATGCCACCAAGACGGGCACCGACTATGATGCAGAGCAGAACAATCAACAGTTGTAACAACATATCGGCAACTTGTTAAAATGCAGGCAACTGATAGACGAAACCAACCGACACTCTCTGTGTAGAATAGTCGTTCTGTCCAAGCGCCTTTGCCCTCTCTGTGAACAGATGGGTCTGTCCCACGAATGTGAGGAAAAGGTGAAGGTTCGACTCCATTGGATAGTACTCCACACCTGTAAGATAGCCCACCGATGTGCGGTAGTTGCCATCAGCTACATTTCCATTCTTGTATACACCGTCGTTCGCCTCACCTCCATATATGGCAGCGCTCTCAAGCATACCCTTCACAAAGAAGTTCCACTTGGGCTGGAAACGCCAGTTCACCTTTGCAACCAATGAGTTATACAATGTGTTGTACATATTGTGACCTTTGAAGTTCTCCATTTTGCCAAACATGTTTGTCATTATTCCCTTGCGGTCAATACCCTCGTACGAACTCATAAGGTCAACAAACATATTGCACTTTGGCGAGAAGTTGAACTGGTTACCCAAAGCCACATAATACATATATTTACCCTTCACCTCGTCCATGACCGATGCCGACCATCTTGTCTGCCAAGCACCATTGAACATGTTAGCGTTCCAATTGAGGGTATATACAAGCGGCAGTTTGTTTGCATGAAGGCTGTCGCCATATGTATCCTTGATTGAGCCATTACGGCTGTCGAGCACCTGAAATGCCAACTGCTGATTGGGGTTGAAGTCGTATGTAAACATCACACCGCTCATGAAGTTGCTCATGTTGTTGACCATCTCGCTGTAACGGTAGATTTCAATAGGGTTCATGTCAAACTCTATACCACCGTATGCAGCACACAGTTTTCCGGCACTGATGCTGAACTTGTCGGTCACAGAGAAATTAAGATATGCAAGGTCAATAGAGTTCGGCAGGTTGTCAATCATGCCGCCACCGTCATTATCCCTGTTGAGACGCTGACGCCAGCGGTAAGAGAGCCAATCGGTAACCTTGCCCTTGGCCTCGATGCGGAACTGATGCATATTGAACGCACCCTGCTCAAAATTACCGGCATTGAAGTCGGCATCAAAAGCATAATGCATATTGAAAAAGAGGTTGAACTTGTCGCTCTTCTTCTCAATCTTTGCAACGCGCTCAAAAAGAGTCTTCTCCCCTGCGCTTTCTGTTGTCACCTGTGCCGATGCTACGCCCGCCGCCAATGTCAACAGAGCAAACAGTGTGTTTCTCATTTTCATAAAAAAGTTATTTTAGAAGTTGTTGAAATATTCCTGAATCTTTTCCCAATCGTGGGTCTTTGTAAGAGCAAGCATAAGCAGGATGCGTGCCTTCTGAGGGTTCAATCCCCATGATGCCACAAAGCCATACTTTGCATCGTCAACCTCGGCATCGAGTGTTGTGGCACCTGTTGGAACGCGTGATGAACGCACCACAATCACACCCTCCTTGCGAGCCTCCTCAAGCGCAGGAAACACATTCTTGTGGATGTTACCGTTGCCTACACCGGCATATACGATACCCTTGTACTCCTTCTCGACCAAAGCGTCAACCACTACTCGGTCAACATCGGAATAGCCGTAGGCAATGCCCACCTTTGGAAGTTCCTTCAAACCTTTGACATCAAAGTACAGGTCGCGTGTATCGGCATAGAGCGCACCCTTGTGTACATAGTGCATCTTCTTGCCACCATCGGCAGCCACTGCACGGTAGTAGAACACCTCGCCGTTGTTAACATAACCCTCGGCACCGGCATTAGGAGCCTGGAATGTCTCAACACTTGTTGTATTTGTCTTTGTAACATCGGCAGCGCCATAAACCTTTCCGTTCATGCAAACAAGCACGCCACGATCCTTTGAAGCCGCTGATGCCGCCACAACCACCGCATTGTAGAGATTTGCAGGACCATCGGCGCTGATGGCTGTAGATGGACGCATTGCGCCAACCAGGACAACAGGCTTCTCGCTCTTCACCGTGAGACTAAGGAAGAAAGCTGTCTCCTCCATAGTGTCGGTTCCGTGAGTAATAACCACAGCATCCACATCACGGCGCTGCAACAGCTCGTTCACTCTGTCGGCAAGCTTGAGCCACACTGCATTGCTCATATCCTGCGAACCGATGTTCACCACCTGCTCGCCCTCAATATCGGCAATCTCCTTCATTGCAGGCACGGCATCAATCAGCGTGCCAATGGCAACCTGTGCGGCTGTGTAGTTTGAGTTTGTTGCCGAACTGCCCGAACCGGCGATGGTACCGCCTGTTGCAAGAATATAGACTTTAGGCAACTCCTTGCCCTGTGCAAAACCCGCTGTCACCACCAGAACCAAGGCAGCAACCACTGTTACAAAACGTTTGAACATTGTCATAATATAAAATTTTAATGATAATCCATTACTTAATAACCGCCCGTAGCAAAAAAGGTTGAATCGCCAACACTTTTTCACACGTCAGAATATCGACTCGCTCGTTTCCGTAGTCAAAATCTCAAGAGCCTTCATTCCCATCACCGAGTTACCCTTGCTGTTGAGGCGCGGACTCCACACCGCTACAGCATAACGGTGGGGATATATGGCTGCAATGCCACCACCCACTCCACTCTTTCCGGGCAAACCTACAAGATATGAAAACTCACCCGCCTCGTCATAGAAACCGCATGTCTGCATAATCGCGTTCATACGCTTTATCTGCGAACGGGTCAACTCAATTCCCGCATGACAGAACTCCCCTCCATGGTCGGCAAACGCAAGGAATGCTTTCGACAGTT
>JAZRGF010000306.1:0-8992 GCA_045644005.1 Bacteroidaceae bacterium
CTCATCATCGTAGCGATATGTTTTGCCTTTTGTCATTTTAAATTCGTGATTTTGCTCTCCTTTGTGCATAGGCGGAAATTCCGCCTTGTTATGGTCGTTGAGTTGTATGTTATCGTTCATAGCTGTTGGCTCTTTTGAATAAGTGTAAAAATTGCATATATGATATACCAATACAAAAGTACGAAAAATAGCGTCTCTACAAATAATAAATATTGCTGTAATTGTTTATTTTGTTCTGTCTAACAATATGAATAACTTGTTCAATTTGATTATAGGCTTTCCTAAATAGGTTGAAACGTTGTAACCGTTCTGCTTGGCAAAATCAACGATTGAATTACGCACGTCGTTCGGGTAGTATATGCTTAAAATCTTCTTTTCCGCCAGTCTTTTCCAGTCAGCTAGCATATTTAATTCGGTAATTACATTCATTCCGCCAATGCCCAAAGCAAAAGCCACACAACTGTTGCAAAAATCGCCACGTTCGGTGACAGGTTCAATGTAAAAAACTGATTTTACGTCATCTACAAACTTTTTAACCGTTAGCAAATCTTCAAAAAGTTTCAATTCTATAATACTATTAAGTTCTGCATTTGCCATTGATATAACAGAATCAGTAGGAGAATTGTAGATTTTCTTTATACCCCAGTTTGTTTGAAAAATCAATGAATCAATCATTGCCTTTTGCTTAACTGTATTGCTTTGTTTTTTTTGATGTTTGTTTTTCATTATAGTATAGTATTGTATTGTTGCTATAATATGAATACCATAGTTTCTGTTGTGTTCAATATAAAACAGCAAAAACACTGCATATCGTGGTAAAAATTTCAATTTGGGAATAATATTTAATGCTATGCAATGATTTTGCATAGGCGTTCATTATATTTGCAGTGTACAACGAGTATAAATTATGATAAGCAAGACATTTAATCGTTACATTTGGTTGCTGAATATGCTCCTTCAGCATAAGCAACTTGCCTATGAAGAAATCAACGCATTATGGAAAGAAAGTTGCTTGGGCAATGGTGTTCCGTTGCCTTTGCGTACATTCCACCAACATAAAAATGCAGTTGAGGAGTTGTTTGGTATTGAAATAAAATGCAATCCTTCAAATGGGTATAAATATTATATATCTACTCTTGATACATTGAAAAAAGACTGTATCCGCAAATGGCTCTTAAACTCGTTTACCCTCTCCAATATGATAACAGCAGGACATAATATGAAAGAGAGAATACTGTTTGAGGAGATACCGTGTGGAACTGAATATTTGCAAATAGTCATTGAGGCAATGCAAAAATCAAAAGAACTGCAAATAGATTATCAGCAGTTCTATGGGCATAGGAAAACATATAATATTCAGCCCTATGCTATGAAGATTTATCACCAACGTTGGTATGTGGTCGGTTATATTAAAGAACTGGGTCATATAAGAAACATTGCGCTTGACCGCACTCTTGAAATGAATTTATTAGACACGCCATTTAAATTGCCGAAGAATTTCAATGCAAAGAAGTACTATGCCAACACTGTTGGAATATATGTAAATGAAGAACTCAACCCCGTCAAGGTTAAGATAAGAGCCTATGGTGTGCAAATAGAATATTTGCGTTCTTTGCCGCTTCATAGTTCTCAAAAGGAAAGTGCTTCAAAATATGGCGAGTTCTGTGATTTTGAATACAGATTAAGCCTAACACCCGAACTCTCGACCCACATACTTGCTATGGGCGAAAATGTAGAGGTATTGGAGCCTGTGGAATTGAGAGAGGAGATAAAGAGACGAATTTGTTTAATTTATAAAAAATATAACGTATGAATAGTAGTTATGCAGAAAATCGTAAAGAACATTTTAAGACATATGCTGATGGATTGCAGTTGCCTATTGGCGGAAATTGGCAAGGCAAAGGGTGTTATCCCCATATTCTGAAATTTAAAGAGAGTGCAAATAATACCGAAAACAGGAGAAATAAATATAAGGTCGTTTGTGAGAAGAATGTTATCCCTGGTGTTTTGACTGATAAGTTTACTATGAAAGATATGCACAGATATGCACATCATCTTAACTCTTCACAAGTTCTGTGTTATAACTTTTTTAGGCCATTGATTAGAACAAATAATAGTCCTACCGATGAACTTATTCAGTTACTTGAAATGCAAGGTGTAAAAATCTCTCGTTCTGCGATATGTTCATTTGAATATTGTCCAAACAAAGAAGAGAAAACACAGTTTGATTTCCACATTCAAGATGGAGATATAGAGGTATTTTTTGAGATTAAATATACAGAGGACGGATTTGGAAAAGCAAAAAAAGACGACGAGCATAAAAAGAAATTCGTAACGATATATGAGAAGTATCTCAACGAACAGTGTTGTTTGAAATACAAACCAGATTTTGATGAATTCGCAAAGCAATATCAACTCTATCGTAATACTGTTCGTATAACCGATAAAAATAAATATGTGGTGCTACTGTATCCAGAGGCTAATAAAAAAGCGAATAGCGAAGCATCTGAATTTTGTGGTAAGATAAAAGAGGAATACAAGGATAATATATTGTGTTTGTATTGGGAAAATATTGTTGAGAAAGACTCGGAACTCTACCGCAAATACTTTGCTTAAATAATGTTATACAGAATTTTTACTATAAAACAGGAAGGTGTGCGGCATTTTTGCACATATTCCTGTTTTTAATGCTCATAAAAGCAATTTCTTTTCGTATATATTATAGAGAACCTATTAATCCAGTAATGTATGGAAAAGAGAATAACAGAGATGTGTGGGAATGAACAGTATCTTTCTATTGAAGATGAGTTGCAACTTATAAAGAATATAAAATCAAAAGGGGCTGAAAGAGACTTGGCAATTGAAAAACTTTCTCATTCAAATTTACGCCTTGTAACTGCTGTTGCAAATATGTTCAAAGGTTGCAACTTGTCAATGGAAGAACTCATAAGCGCAGGAAATGAAGGCTTGGTGTTTGCCGCAGAGAATTATGATGAGTCGCGAGGCTTTAAGTTTATGAGCTATGCTGTGTGGTGGATAAGGCAAAGTATTATGCAGAAGATACAATAGCAAAAATGCATGTTACATTCGTTGTCCCGACCTTGCCAAAATTGATTCTTGTTAGTACTTTTGTGGTGTATAAAAGATTTAGGGAAAAATGATAAAGAGTCTGTTACTTGTGGGTGCGGGTGGTGCGCTTGGCAGTGTTGCACGCTATGCCGTGTCGATGCTGTTTGCTCATTTTTCAATATGCAGCCATTGGGCAACGCTGCTGGTTAACGTCATCGGTTCGTTCCTTATTGGCCTCGCCATTCCTTTACTTTCTAATGGTGGATATCTGTTTGCAGTGGTGGGTTTCTGCGGTGGCTTCACGACATTCTCTACCTTCTCGTCACAGGCTCTGCAACTGTTTCAGGCCGGCGAGCGTTTGACCGCTGCTGCATATGTGGCTGTGTCGGTTGTGGTCTCGGTGCTGATGGTGCTCCTTGGAATGTATCTCGCAGGTAAGTTTGTCAAATAACAATTGAAGCAACCCGCGGGTTGCTTCAATTGTTTTCAGATATTCTTTGCAATAAAATCACCGACCTCGCTTGTTGTCGATGGTTTCACACCTTCGGGGGCAATGTCCTCGGTAACCACATTCTGCTCAATGGAAAGGTTTACTGCCTTGCGTATTGCTGCGCCTGCTTCCATGTCGGCGAATGCATATTCGAACATCATTGCTGCCGAGAGAATAGTCGCTATTGGGTTGGCTATGTTCTTGCCTGCCGCCTGTGGGTATGAGCCGTGGATAGGCTCGAAGAGCGATGTTCCTGTACCTATTGAGGCCGATGGCAACAGTCCCAATGAACCGGTGATGACGCTTGCCTCGTCGGTGAGTATATCGCCGAACATGTTCTCTGTCACCATAACGTCGAAATGTTTGGGCTGCTGTATAATCTTCATTGCTGCGTTGTCAACGAACATGTATTCAACCTCAATATTGGGGTAATCCTTCTCCATTGCCTTGGCGGTCTCGCGCCACAGGCGTGATGTCGCCAGCACGTTTGCCTTGTCAACAACGGTGAGCTTGCCCCTGCGCTTGCCGGCATACTCAAAGCCCAGGCGGCATATACGCTCAATCTCCTCGCGTGTGTACACGCAGGTGTCGTATGCCGTGTTGCCATCTTCGGAACGGCCTTGCGGACGGCCGAAGTAGAGTCCGCCAGTCAGCTCGCGTACACAGATGAAATCGGCACCCTCGACAAGGTCATAGCGCAATGGCGAGCGGTGAAGTAATGACCCGAATGTGTTCACCGGACGCAGGTTGGCATAAAGCCCCAGTTTCTTACGCATGGCAAGCAGTCCTTGCTCGGGGCGCACTTTCGCCTCGGGGGTGTTGTCGAATCGTGGGTCGCCAATGGCACCGAACAGCACTGCGTCGGCATCCATGCAGGCCAGGTGTGTTTCGTCGGGGTAGGGGGTGCCTGTTGCGTCAATGGCTGCGGCTCCCACAAGCGCGTGTGTGTATGTGATGTTGTAGCCGAACTTGGCTGCTACGGCGTCAACAGCCTTTACGGCCTGTGCCACAATCTCCGGGCCAATGCCGTCACCCGGAAGTACGGCAATTCTAATATCTTTCATATCGGTTTTCTCTCTTTATTTATCTCTTTTCAAACGCTTCAATCTCGTCGTGTATGCTTACTAGGAAATCGACATCGTCGTATCCGCTCATAAGGCACTGCTTCTTGTATGGCGCAATCTCAAACTGCTCCTTTACTCCTGTACCAACAATCTCTATTGTCTGTGCCGGCAGGTCAATATACAGCTGCATGCTTGCATCCTTCTCTGCTGCGGCGAAAATCTCGGCAAGCATCTGCTCGCTCACCACAACTGGCAAAAGTCCGTTGTTGAGCGCGTTGTTGCGGAAGATGTCGGCAAAGAAACACGATACAACGGCGCGGAATCCGGCGCCGTCAATGGCCCACGCTGCGTGCTCGCGGCTTGAACCGCAACCGAAGTTCTTTCCCGCAACAAGTATCTCGCCTTTGTACACAGGTGAGTTCATTACGAAATCGGCCTTGGGGTTGCCACCCTTGTCATATCGCCAGTCGCGGAACAGGTTCTCGCCGAATCCCTCGCGTGTTGTTGCCTTGAGGAAACGTGCAGGGATAATCTGGTCGGTATCAATGTTCTCAATCGGCAGTGGTACCACCGTTGAGCGTAGTGTTGTGAATTTCTGTCTCATGACTTTTTGCTGTAACGGGGTTCTACATCATTGTACGTGGGTCTGTTATCACACCTGTCACTGCCGCAGCTGCAGCCACCAAGGGGCCGGCCAGCAGCGTACGTGCCAAGGGACCTTGTCGTCCCTCAAAGTTACGGTTCGATGTCGCCACGCAATATTTACCGGCAGGAATCTTGTCCTCGTTCATCGCAAGGCACGCCGAGCAGCCCGGTTGTCGCAACTCAAACCCCGCTTCTTCGAGTATGTCGCGCAATCCCTCTTCAATAGCCATGCGTTCCACCTCCTTTGAGCCGGGGACAATCCATGCCGTTATGTTGTCGGCCTTCTTACGCCCCTTTACAAAGCCGGCGAATGCGCGTAAGTCCTCAATGCGGCCGTTGGTGCAGCTGCCAAGGAATACGTAGTCGACTTTTTTGCCAATCATCTTGTCACCCTCGGCAAAATCCATATAGTTCAGCGCCTTTGTGTACGATGCCTTTGACGCAGCGTCCATAGCGGCCGATGATGGTATCTCGCCATTTACTGCTATTCCCATGCCCGGGTTTGTTCCGTAAGTAATCATCGGGTCAATGTCGGCAGCGTTGAATGTTATCTCCTTGTCGAACACCGCGTCATCGTCCGAGTGCAGTTTGCTCCAGCGCTCCACAGCCTTCTCCCATTCTTCACCCTGTGGCGCGAACTCGCGTCCTTTCAGGTAGTCGAATGTGGTTTGGTCGGGGGCAATCATTCCACCGCGAGCGCCCATCTCAATGCTCATGTTGCAAATTGTCATGCGCGCCTCCATTGATAGCGAACGTATAGCCTCGCCCGCAAACTCCACAAAGTATCCTGTGCCGCCACCGGTGCCAAGTTTTGAGATAATGTAAAGGATGATGTCCTTTGAGCACACTCCGGGCTTCAACTGGCCTTCCACGTTTATTCTCATGCTTTTGGGTTTCGACTGCAGGATGCACTGTGATGCAAGCGCCATCTCCACCTCGCTTGTGCCAATGCCGAATGCAATGCAACCCAGCGCACCATGTGTCGATGTGTGGCTGTCGCCGCATACAATGGTCATTCCCGGCTGTGTAAGGCCTGTCTGCGGGCCAATAACGTGGATAATGCCGTTGCGCTCTGACCCGATGGGGAAAATCTTTATCCCATTCTCGGCGCAGTTGCTCTCGAGCGTTGCCACCTGCTGTGCCGACTGTGGCTCGGCAATTGGCAAGTGCTGGTTCTTGGTGGGTATGTTATGGTCGGGGCTTGCCGTTACCTGTGCGGGGCGGAACACACCAATGCCGCGCTTGCGCAGTCCGGCAAAGGCCTGTGGGCTTGTAACCTCGTGAATGTATTGGCGGTCAATGTACAGTACGCACGAACCACCGTCCAGTGTACGCACGGTGTGCGAATCCCAAATCTTGTCAAACAGTGTATTCATGGTTATGCTATTTTTGATATTGCATCAATGAATGACTCTACAGAAGCCGTCACAATGTCGGTGTTTGCGCCAAAGCCGTGGTACATCTTGCCTTTATGCGAAATTTGCATATGCACCTTACCCAAGTCGTCGCTTCCGCGGGTGATTGCCTGTATGAGGAACTCCTCAATGTGAACACGGCGTTTTGTGATGTTCTTTACCGCAGTGATGGCTGCATCCACAGGGCCGTTACCATATGCAGTCTCTGTGAAAACATCGCCGTCGAAGCTTATCTGTACGGTTGCTGTAGGTAGAGCCGATTTACCGCACACAACCTGCAGGCCAACGAGCTGTATGCTCATTCTGCGGTGGTTGGTTGTGCCAATGAGCACCTCAAGGTCTCTTGTGGTAATCATCTTCTTCTTGTCGGCAAGCTCAAGGAAGCGCTGGTAGATGTCATCAAGCTCTTCGCCCTCGGGGGTGTATCCAATCTCGTTCAGATGGTGCTTCAGCGCTGCGCGTCCGCTGCGTGCTGTGAGCACAATGCTCGACTGGTCAACGCCCACATCCTCGGGTGCAATAATCTCGTATGTCTCGCGGCTCTTGAGCACACCATCCTGGTGAATGCCCGACGAGTGAGCGAAGGCATTGCGTCCCACGATAGCCTTGTTCGCCTGCACGGGCATGCGCATGAGGTTCGACACGAGCTTGCTTGTAGAGATAATCTGCTTGGTATCTATACCCAGGCCAAAGTCAAGATTCGAGTGGCACTTAATTGCCATTACCACCTCCTCGAACGCTGTGTTGCCGGCTCTCTCGCCAAGGCCGTTTATTGTAACCTCAACCTGTCGCGCACCATTCTGCACGGCGGCCAATGTGTTGGCTGTTGCCATGCCCAGGTCGTTGTGGCAATGGGTAGAGATTATCGCCTTGTCAATGTTGGGGACGTTGTTCTTCAGGTAGGCAATCTTTGCACCATACTCATTGGGCAGGCAGTAGCCTGTTGTGTCGGGGATGTTCACCACCGTTGCGCCGGCTGCAATCACTGCCTCTATGACACGTGCCAGATACTCGTTGTCCGAGCGGCCTGCGTCCTCGGCATAGAACTCCACGTCGTCCACAAAACGGCGTGCATATTTCACTGCCTCCACAGCCTGCTCCATGACAGCCTCGGGTGTCATGCGCAGTTTCTCATATATGTGGTAGGGCGATGTGCCAATACCGGTGTGTATGCGTCCGCGCTTCGCAAATTCAAGCGCCTGTGCCGCAACGTCAATGTCCTTTTTAACAGCGCGTGTGAGTGCGCATATTATTGGGTTGGTCACCGCCTTTGAAATCTCTACTACCGAATTGAAATCGCCGGGACTTGAGATTGGGAATCCTGCCTCAATGATGTCCACGCCAAGCTTTTCAAGCTGTCGTGCCACCTCAATCTTTTCAATGGTGTTGAGCTGACAGCCCGGTACCTGCTCGGCATCGCGTAGGGTGGTGTCGAATATGTATACTTTTTCGCTCATGGCTTTGAGTGATTTTAGTTTATGCTCTCTTGTTGACCGCTCCTGTCATCCTGAGCGTGGCGAAGGATCTTTTGGGTCTTGTTAATAGATACTTCGCTGCGCTCAGTATGACATACGATGTTATATCAAATAAAAATTGCTTTTCAGTTATTCTCTGGGCGGAGCTTGCGTACCACAGCACCAGCCTGCCACATCTCGGTCTCACGCATCTCGCGGAGCTCCTCCTCCAGCTTCTGGCGGTAGTCGGGCTGTGAGTTTGTGTCAATGCTTCGCTGCGCCTCGTTGCCGCAAGCCACCTCGCTGTAGAGGTCCTCGAACACCGGCATTGTAGCATCGCGGAACTTCTTCCACCAGTCGAGCGCACCACGCTGTGCTGTGGTAGAACAGTTCGCATACATCCAGTCCATACCATTCTCTGCAATCAGCGGCATGAGGCTCTGTGACAGCTCCTCCACAGTCTCGTTGAACGCCTCCGATGGAGTGTGACCGTTCTTGCGGAGTACCTCGTACTGCGCCGCAAAGATACCCTGGATAGCACCCATCAAAGTACCACGCTCACCGGTAAGGTCAGAGTAAACCTCGCGCTTGAAGGTAGTCTCGAACAGATAACCCGAACCCACACCAATGCCAAGCGCAATCACACGTTCCCAAGCACGGCCCGTAGCATCCTGGAAAATAGCATAGCTGGAGTTCAAGCCACGGCCCTGCAGGAACATACGGCGCAGTGAAGTGCCCGAACCCTTAGGAGCAACAAGGATAACATCAACGTCGGCAGGTGGAACAATGCCTGTACGCTCCTTGTAAGTGATACCGAAACCATGAGAGAAGTAGAGCGCCTTGCCGGGGGTAAGG
>JAZRGF010000307.1:0-4088 GCA_045644005.1 Bacteroidaceae bacterium
TGAATTCACTTATTCGATAAATTAATTTTGCTTTATGTTGATGCGAATGTTCTTCATCCACCAAATTACCGTTCACATATTCCCTCACACTGAACTCAACAAATGTTGCCTTGTCTTTCAATGTCGAAATATCATAGACAAACATTTTATATCCGGCCTGTTGCAACAGTGACAGACAATCGTCAAATGTCGCAACCAATTGGTAGTCTTCAAACTTTGTGTCAACACTTTTGATCTCCTGTGCAAAGCCACACGCGGTGGCAAATGCCATAGTTATGGCGAATAAAAGTTTTGTCGGTTTCATATTGCTTGGGTTTATCACATTTATACCTATAAGACGAATGAGTTGCCTATTAGTTACAATGAGCACTGACTTATTTTCTTTTCTTCGGTTCAATATTTAAACGATAAACAATGTGCAGCATAGCATAGCGTGGTACGGTGTTGTACCAAGTCTCGGTGCGGCCTTGGGCATTGAGGGTACGACGTACAGTGGATAGTTGCCCCAAAATGTCAAAGCCATCGAGTGTGAATATAAGATTACCGTGCAGGAGTGAGGCATTCGTAAGTCGGGCATTCCAAACCCAATCATTACTGTTCATTGTGCGGTCTTCATAACCACGTCGGCTGTACATAGTAATGTCGGTACTCAACGAGAAATTCCACGGCAGGTTGAGCTGTGCGTTTACTCCATAATTGAAATCGGCCACATTTATTGTGGTAAAGTCTGTTCGCGGACTTGTTGCATTGGTATAACGCACATCTGCGCGCAGTCCAATGCTATAGTTCTTCCATTTGTAATTAAGAGCGAGATTCTCACTCAGCACAAGGTTACGAACCTCGCTGCGTGTGCTTTCTACGGCATCAGCCAGTGACAAATAATCAACACTGTTTGCAAATGATGCATCGGTTTTGGTTGTCAGGAAAAAGCGTTGCTCTTTATCGAGTGCTTGTGTAAAGTGGAACGCCGCACCGGCATCCCAGTTACCGTCGATATTTTCAGGGCGATAGGTGCGGATACCTGTCTGTGGGTCATACACCATAGCCTCGGCAACTGCATTCTCAATAAAATTGTATCGTGCAATCAAACGTATATCACGTGAGATTTCTCTTTTCCACCACGAACGATCGAGATTCACACTGTGTCGGCGTGTCCGCTTCAGGTTGGGATTGCCGTAACGTACAACAAGCGGATTGTTGTCGTCTACAATATCAAGCATACGCACAAGCGACGGTTCGCTGTAGCTCATATGATAAGATAGTCCGAAATCATCGAATCCCAAACGCACGTATGGCTCAAGAACAATTGTACTGCGCATTGTTATCGTATCCACCTCCCCTCGCGTATAATCCAATTTGTCTGTTTGCACGCGAAGTACCGGCTGCAAGCAGATATTCATTTGTTTGCCCAAGAGTGTGAAATGCTTAATCACCTTTATATCTACTTTATGAATGTCGCTGGTGGCAATAGAACGGTAGCTGTTCTGATAGTCAAGACACTGTTGCAGGGAGTCGGTAGTCGAAGGCAAGGCACCAAGTGGATATGTATCGCCACTCCACTCCGAAAAACGGTCGAGGCGATATTGCTTGTAATTTCCCGAAGAGTAATGCTTGCTATAGCTGTACAAAGCTATTACACGCAACGGGTTCTGTTTGGCATTGGAATAATTATACATTGCCGATGCTTCATAGCGGTAGTTCAGCGACGATGATGGATTGTAGCGATTCTGGAACATATCACTACCTGTTGTGTTCTTGCCGTGGCGCAGGTCGATGTGCGAGTAATTCTCACCGTTGGCTTTGTCAAAGCTACCACTAAGATTTATATCCACAAAATCCGGTGTGTGGGGTATATCTATCACTGCGTTTGCATTGAGAGTAGCCGAAATGCTCTTGTTCCAACCCTCTCCTGTATTGCCGACACGGTTTATCAATGACTCCCCCAATTGCTTGCTGCCAATGCCCGCAAAAAGGGTGTCAATGGTTGCACCACGATACCTATCGACAGTATTAGGCGGGAACGGGGCTGCCAACTGTTCTATGCGGTTACTGCCATCACTATATTGCACCGACGGACTGACGGTAGCATACCAAGTGCTCTTTCTCAGCTTGAAGTTATTATTACTGATAACCTTGAGGCGGTCGGTGCGGTTACTGTTCCTGTTACGCATATAAACATTGTCTGCCCCAAGGAAGTAACTACCTGTCCCAATTGACAAATTGTCTATATCCTCGTCTATCAGTTTAATATTGCTTGTCAGTTTCCACTCCTCATCAAGGTCCTTTAACAACAGTTCGGCACCGCCATACTGCATATTCGTCAACCCCGATGCCTGCCACTCGGGATTCCAGTTTCCCGAACTTCCGGGGGAACGGGTATCATTTGTGTTATTGAAATTGCCGAACAGTGCCAAGCGTGACACATCGGAAAAACGCAATCCGAACACACGTCCCAAATAGCGGTTATCCGTGCCGTATGCAGCCTCGGCATTGGCTACCCAACCTGTTGCATATTCGCGTTTGAGCCGTACATCCATAACTGTAGGATACTCTTTCAATGAATCTACACCTGTTATATAAGCGTGGTCGGGTGTGCGTTCATATACCTTTACCTTATTTACCATATAAGCAGGAAGGTTCTGAAGTGCCACACTCGGGTCGCCTTTGAAAAAATCCTCGCCATTCACAAGCAGACTGCTGACAAAACGCCCGTTTACTGTGATGCGGTCACCGTCGAGCATAACACCCGGCAACTGGCGTATCAGACCATCGAGCATACTGCCCTGTGCCAACTGGAATTCAGAAGCATTGTATGTGATAGTATCCTTACCCATTACCATTCGTACCTTGGTCGCCGAAACAGTAACCTCGTCCAACTGAAAATTGTCGCGAAAAAGCAGTATGCTACCAAAGTTAAAAATCCACTTACGGCTGCCAATAAGTTTGAATTCAGAATATTTTGTTGCGTATTCGGGGTGTGACACTTTCAGCAATACACGCTCGTCCCTTATCCTTTCTTTAATCATTACCCAACCATTCATAGGCACACCATCAATGTTCGGCAGATTGTTTTCGGGTCTTGTGACACTTTTTGCTATAAGAGTACTGTCCATACGCAGGACCTCGATGGTCGCGCCCTCAATACGGCGGTGGGTGGCTATGTCTTTTATGTCGCCACAAACAAGCGTTTTATCAGTGTTTTGCGCACACACTATCTCAACAGATGACACTGCAAACAGCACCGCTAAAAAAAGTAGGTGTTTTGTCGGTTTCATATTATTATCTTTTAGTAATTGCAATATTTGTCAAATAATAAGACGGACAAGTGCTCGAATTGTTACAGGCGAAATAAGTACAAACCTCACCCACGGCAAAACATTCTATCTAAAAACAGTTCTTTAGACGTCTAAAAAGTTGATTTTAGATGGCTAAAAATGCGATTTTGCCTCTATTCCTTGCCCGATAGTGCCTAAAAAGAGTATTTTTGCGGACATAATTTTTTCAGGAATGAACAGATACATCTACATCATTATCTCCGTTGTGTTGTTTGCATTATCTTACCTTTTCAACTACAACGACCACCGCGACGAACTGCATGGAACAATAAACCGCGAGTTCAAGAAAGAGGCACCAACCTGGGGTGACAGCATAATGATTATACACGACATCTATTACTATCAAAGCGAAACAGAGTCTTCAAGATTTCCTAAAAACAAGAACCTGTACATTGAAATGGAACAAGGGAAAGTTGTAATATCTCCCAAATTCTACAACCCGGACAATTATTCAATATGGGGGAGAGATAATATACATCTTTCACTTTTGGAAGATGACGAATACCATATTTCAACCACCGACTCGCTGTTCAAGAATATGGTAACAAGGTTAGGTATAAAGGCCGATGTTGCAACAGCCGTATATGCAAAAAGCATCTTCGATATGTTCGTTTCCGAGGATAGTATGAATGTGAATGCTCCCTATGTGCGTACATTCCAGGCAAGAGAGGTTGAGGGCTTTACAACGGACAGCGTATCATTAGGTATATGCGGACAGGGCAAGATAATAGGTACTGTTGATATTCCTGCAAG
>JAZRGF010000308.1:0-1064 GCA_045644005.1 Bacteroidaceae bacterium
GAGTGATTATAGACTCCAATGAGATTAAGTCGAGCGGTTCTACCGCAGACAATACGGTTGTTCAAACATAAAATGTTGGATATATGAGTACCTATCGTCCATTATACAACTTCCGCATAGAGCACGATTACTTCGTTGGAAGTATCTGCCGTGCCTTGCAGTGTGCAGTTCTGCCATCGGGTCAAGAACTGATGTCACAGCGCGGATTGCTGTTCCGCCAGACGGCACAGAACGAGTGGACGGTATTGTACGATGCTGACGGTGCAGGCGTTGATACCGCTTCGGATGCCATTGCATTCGGAATGTCGATATCAGACCCTGCATTCGTGCTATATACAGAGTGGCAAGGCTTTGACCCATCGGCAGTATACGCATTGAAACTGCCTTTGGCTAACGGGAATGCAAATGCCACAGATGTGATAACAGATACTGAAAGCAAAAGGCGTATCGGTATGCCGCTATGCTCCATCACACTCCGCCTTACGGAAGATGTATGGCAGGCAGCAGTAATTGGTACTCCCAAATGCGATACGATAAGATTTCAGGCCCCTGAGCGTTATTGGGAATACATTCTCATCAAGCAAAGCAGTAATAGAGAACTCCCGGCAGAACGGCTCAGACTTGATACAGATAAGAATTTATTGACATTTAACTCCTTTGAAAGGACAAATGAATTTGGAAGAGACGCATACCGCACCGTATCGGAAAAGGCAGTGCCGATACGGGAACGCTACGACTTCCGGCTGAATCTGATTGCTATCCCCGAAAGCAGTAACCGCCAAAAGCAAGTACTGCTGCGCAGTGTGGAGCATCCCATTCCGGGCCGGTTTAAGAGCGAAGCGGATAAACTGAGACAAGTCTGCTACTTTTAGTAATCCTTAAACGAGAATGTAATCTGAATTACAGATAACTTATTGTTTAACAAATTTCATTAACGCGTATGGCACAAATGAAGACCCCGGGCGTTTACATTCAAGAGAAGAACGCCTTTTCAACAACAGTTGTCGAGGCCGCGACAGCCATCCCCGCTTTCATCGGAATTACAGAGAAGGCTGTTAACGGTT
>JAZRGF010000309.1:0-5805 GCA_045644005.1 Bacteroidaceae bacterium
CCGTGCAACGGTTGAGGTTGCTGTAGGTGATGTTCTCATAGGCAGCGAGCACCCTGTGTGCGTGCAGTCAATGACCAACACCAGTACAATGGATACCGACGGCAGTGTGGAGCAGACGCTTCGCATTGTTGAGCGTGGCGGTCAGCTGGTACGTCTCACCACCCAGGGTAACCGCGAGGCGGTGAATCTTGGCAACATCAAGCAGCAACTGCTTGCGCGTGGCTGTAATGTTCCTCTCGTTGCCGATGTGCATTTCAATGCTGCGGTGGCCGATACTGCGGCGCGTTATGCCGACAAGGTTCGTGTAAACCCCGGTAACTACGTGGATACGGCGCGTACATTCAAGCATATCGATTACACCGATGCCGAGTATGCCGAGGAACTCAAACGCTTGCGTGAGCGTTTTGTGGCGTTCCTTGATATATGCAAGGCCGAGGGCAAGGCTGTGCGTGTGGGCGTGAACCATGGTTCGCTCAGCGACCGCATCATGAGCCGTTATGGCGATACTCCGTCGGGCGTGGTTGAGTCGTGCATGGAGTTCCTGCGCATCTGTCGTGACGAGAAATTCAACAATGTGGTGGTTTCTATCAAGACCAGCAACACAGCTATGATGGTGACTACCGTGCGTCGTCTTGTGCGCGTGATGGCCGAGGAGGGTATTTCATATCCCTTGCATCTTGGTGTTACCGAGGCCGGTGATGCCGAGGACGGCCGCATAAAGAGTGCAGTGGGCATTGGTGCATTGCTTGCCGATGGAATAGGTGACACCCTGCGTGTGTCGCTTGCCGAGGCTCCCGAGAACGAAATTCCTGTAGCAAGGCAGCTTGCCGATTATGTCTCTTGCCGTGCCGGTCATGCGACTGTCGAGGCTGTTGTTGCGCCGTCGTTCAACTACGAAGAACCTGTGCGCCGTGCTACAAAGGAGTGGGGCATTATTGGCGGTAACAATGTGCCGGTTGTGTTTGGTGGCGAGGTTACCGATGCAGACATTGCTGCCGATTTCATTGCAGCCAATATTGCTGTGTGTGCGCCATGTGAGGCTGCCAACGGCTCATTTGTCGCGCTTGAGTATAAAGACCTTACGATAGAGAATATTGCAAAGCTAAAGTCGCTTGAGAATGTTGCAATCGTCGCTTCGACAACCCATGCAAATCCAGTGGCTGAGTTGCGTGCGTTGGTGCACAAGCTGACAATTGAGGGCGTTGATGCTCCTGTGATTATTCGCAGGACATACAATGAGCAATCCGTTGAGACATTACGTATAAAGGCTGCCGCCGATTTGGGTGTACTTCTCATAGACGGGCTTGTAGATGGTTTGTGGCTCGAGAACCCATCGAGCAGTGCCGAGGAACTCAACTCCATCATGTTCGGTATTCTGCAGGCGACACGCGCCCGCATAAGCAAGACCGAGTATATTGCCTGTCCTGGTTGTGGCCGTACAATGTATGACCTGCAGGGAACCCTGGCGCGCATAAAGGCTGCTACAGCTCACCTCAAGGGCCTGAAGATTGGTGTCATGGGCTGTATTGTTAACGGCCCCGGCGAAATGGCCGATGCCGATTATGGCTACGTGGGCGCTGCCCGCGGCAAGGTCTCGCTCTATCGCCGTAAGGAGTGCGTTGAGAAGAATATTCCCGAGGATGAGGCTATCGAGCGCCTGCTGCAACTGATAGACAGTGACAAGAATAGATAATTACGATATTCCAACATAAAGCGAGGAACGCCGGCGGCGTTCCTGGCTTTATGTTGGAAGTCAACCTATATTTCTCCATTCATAGGTTATTTGCGTACATATTTCCCAGACAACCTCCTCGGGGCTGCCTGCAAGTCGCAACAGCCCTTCGATGGCCTGCATCTTCAAATGGCGTCGTCGGGCGCGTGGTAGCTTCAGACGATTGTCCCACATCACATTGTCGAACACCTCCATATAGGCATCCATAGCCTCTCTGTCAAGGCGCAACTCCTCGCACATGGCACCAAGTGCCAACCACTCATGGTAGCGTCTGGCGCCGCCCACTCCGCGTATGAAGTCGCGGTGCGCCTCAATGAAGGCATTTGCATATTGCCTTCTCATTGTCAACTTGCCGTCTGTTGCACAGCCGGCCACCCACTCAAAACAAGGAAACTTTTCCATAGTCAAAAACCAATTAAAGGTTAAACAACAAGATACTATCTGCCCCTGCCGCACACCGGCAATGACAGATATTTTGAAAAGTTTCTTTAAGTCCGAATGTGACTTGTTTAATGACAACAAAAAAAGAGAAATATCCAATCTACTCCTATGTTGTTGTAAATCAAATATTTCTCTTTGTCGGGATGACTGGATTCGAACCAGCGACCACACGCCCCCCAGACGCGTACTCTAACCGGGCTGAGCTACATCCCGCTCTGTTTTGCGTGTGCAAAGGTACGAATATTTTGCAAACAAACAAAATATATAGCCAAAATATTTCGCAATTTCTGTTTGGCGTTACGGCCTGCACAATGTGCTTTCTGTTGATTTTAAACCGCGTTTTGTCAAAAAAATGAACATTTCTTTTGAAAAGAGGTGGTTATTTTGTTCCTTTGCAGATTGGGGGCTTATCTCTTATGAGATAAGATGCGCATCGCCACAATATGAACTTAATAACTGACGACAATATGAAGAGATTTCTGATTTCATTGGTTTGTGTACTTTTTGCAATGGTTGGTACCAACGCCCAGAACTGGTCTGCTACACTGACCGCAGCCGATGGCTTGCCCGGTGTGGCTATAGACTACAGCAATAGCGGAACGGGGTATTACGAGTTTACTTCGCAGTTGCTCTCTCCGGGCGTGCAGACCAACAAGGTGCGTATGACTGTTGTGGGTACCGTAAACAACGAGGCTCCCAATGGCAACAACATCATCTTTTCCCTGTCCGAACTGAAGATATATGACAAGGATGGCCAGGTTGTGCCATATATAGCATCATCAAATGCCGACCACAACTCCCTGTCATGGGAAAGTACTGATGGCTCTGGTCTTTCGGCTCTTGATGACAACAACTACAAGACCTACTTCCATTCTATGTGGAGCTCTTTCAATGCTGTTGCCGACTATCACTATGTTGAACTGGAACTTAATAGGAGTGTCGATGCTTTCTTCATTGAATGGGCAACGCGTCTTGGAGAGCCGAAGAACAGCCCTATGGTTGTCGGTATAACACTTGGAACGGATTACTCTCCCTCCTCTGTCGGTGAGGAGTTCGTGCTTGGCGATGCAGTTGTCACTGAAGCGGAACTTGCAGCCGAGAAACAACTCTTCGTGTTGAGAGGTAATGCCATAAAGAGTTTTACCGCAGCCGATGGAACAACATATTCGGGCAGCGGTCCTGTCTATTTGCAGTATGCCGAGGAGGGTGATGTGGAACCTTCGTCACTTCATGTAATGCAGCTCATTCCAGCCGGTGATGGCCGTTACCTTGTTTACTGGCCTGTTGCCGGCAAGTTCCTTGCGAATTCTGCTTCACATTTCAACGGCTTGAACGGTTGGCAATACAGTACAAACGATTTCGCATCTGCCGCCAAAGTCAAGATTACAGCTGTAGATAACGGCTATTTCGAGATGCAGTACGATGGCGAGAACTCTGCCCAAATGTTGACCCTTTATGTGGGTGCGGAGTTGCGCGATGGTGCAAATTCCAAGATGAAGACATTTGACCTCGTTCATAAGGAGGCACTTGAAAGCGGTGATTATGCAAAGGGCTATGCGTTGCCTGTGGCTTTCAATTGGTCAATATACAAGGCTGAACTTGATGCATCGACTGTCGAGGATTTGATGATAACCATCCCATTATTGGCACAGACTCAGTTGAACACTATAATCAATGAGGCAAGTACATACCTTATGGCATACGGCAATCACGGCGGTTACTGCACTGCCGGCGAGGATGATGCATTGCGCTCGTTGGTGAATTCCGTCCAGCAGAACATGTCGTCGATGAAAAACGTTGACGAAATAACATCGGCTAAGAATTCACTTTACCAGGCATTGTCAAGCTATATGGCAGCCGGTCTTTCTATGTATGAGGCCCAGGTGAATGATCTGCTTGCAAATTCAACATTCAGTCAATATCCTTATACTGCCGGAACATACCCAGAGAGCTCACGCTCTATTCTCGACGGCATTCTCACCACTATCTCAAGTGCACAGGAGAAGGCCGGAGTCTATAGTGCTTCGCAGTATGTTGAGATATATGGTCAGATTGAACGCGAGATAGAGCAGTTCCAGGCTACAAAGGTCGAGAACAGCGGCGCGTCAGGTGGCGAGGATAAGGAAGAGGAGGAGACACCCGAAGTGGAGCCCGAGGATGGCGAGGTTGTATATGTATATCTCACCAATGGTGATGTAGAGGGCTATGCACTCGCATCACTCGACGGTGAATATTACACGTCGGACGGTACAGTCTATTTCCCGTTGGCCGATGGCGAAACAATATATTACACAAAGAACGAGTATGACAGCATCTCTATGGTAAAGCCACTGCTGCCAACGATGACATCGTTCAAGTTCAACAACAAGTATAACCCCACACTGAATGTGGATGTTGAATGTACCCAGATTACAAATGACATCAATCTCAGTGTCAACGCTATTGGCAAGTGGCTGACAGCGAGCTTCCAGTTGAGCGACGATAGGGCTGTCGCCTACGTCGATACCGTGCTTCAGGTGAGCAAGGAGACACGTCAGAGCTTTGCAAAGAGAGTGGCATACAAGGTGACCTATCCCGGTTACAACATCATAAAGAAGATAAAGGTGAAGGATGAGATATGGACTACACCGTCGACTTCGGGCGAGACGGTTGAGGTTGCATTGACTGCCGATATGCTATCCACCAATAAGCCTTCTACAGATAGTAGAGAATCGCTTGCAAATTTGCTTGATGGCAGTCCGTCAACAATCTTCCATTCAACCTGGGGTGATGCCAACAATGCGACAGTCAATGTGAATGCATATATCGAGATTGCGCTGCCCGAGCAGCTGGAGAATCTGCAGCTTTATTATAAGTGCCGTCCCCAGTCCGGTTATAATCCGCTTATTTGGGAGATATATGCAAGCAATGACGGTAACAACTGGAAACTTATCCGCACATTGGATTATATCGCCGATGGTATGCCCAGGGGTGGCAGAAGTCAGGAGTATACCTCGCCTACCATTTCACTTGGCGGCAAGTATTCATATCTGCGAATAGTGCAGACAAGTGGCGAGTACTCGAAGAACCACCTTGCATTGGCCGAGTTGCGTATCTACAATGTCATTTCTGCAACAAGCGAGGAGCCGGTGAAGATACAGGATGCAGTTTATGAGATTCGTCGCGTTCCGTTCGGCAATGTGTATAATGTAACAATCGATTGGCTTGCCGACAGGATTGCAACAGTTCCACGTATTGACATAGACATTGATGGCGGACTCTTTGTAACCAGCAAGGACTACTATCTGAACGCGAAGTTCCGCATATCGGGAAATGGAGTTTATGAAAACTTCGAGGATTCTGTGCAGATTAAAGGCCGCGGAAACTCATCATGGAGTGCAAGCAAGAAACCCTATCGCCTGAAGTTCGCAGAGAAGGTGAAACCTTTCGGTCTCACCAAGGGCAAGAGTTGGGTGTTGCTTGCCAATGCACAGAAAGGATCACTCATGGCCAATGCCATTGCCATGAAGATCGGACAGATGGCAGGCGCAAAATACCCCAACCACATTATCCCTGTCGAGCTGTACATGAACGGTATTTATATGGGTAGCTATATGTTCACCGAGAAGGTGGGAATGGCAAACAACAGTGTA
>JAZRGF010000310.1:0-2867 GCA_045644005.1 Bacteroidaceae bacterium
CTGATAGAGCCCTTTTGTACAAGTATGGAATGTGACGTGTATTGCATGCGTCACATTTTTTATGAATAATATAGATGTTACCTCAAATTGCTAAACTTCATCGTTTATGTCATATCGACCGAACCAGCGGTCGACGCCCGAAGGGGCTAAAGTCAATGGGAGATATCTCTTTATTTTTTTAGAGATTCCTCGTCACTACGTTCTGTCGGGATGACATCTATAGGTCATCCTTGGCTCAACTGCCATATTTTCTACTTTTTTTATAAAATTCGTGAATATTTTTTAGACCTTTGCGCTGCTTGTGCGTATAATGGGTATAAAAGCAAACAATGACAATGGTGGAGAGTGACATAATTGAGAGATGCAAGCGCGGCGACAGTGAGGCATTCCGTGTCGTGGTGCAGGGCTGCCAGCAGATGGTCTACTCGTTGTCGTTGAAGATGTTGTGCAACGAGGATGATGCGATGGACCTGTTGCAGGACACGTTCCTTAAAGTATGGCTGAACATCGCTTCCTACGATGGCCGTAGTAGTTTCTCCACTTGGGTTTATGGCATTGCGTCGCATCTGTGCATCGACAGGCTTAGGAAACAGAAACCCATTCTCCCGTTGCCGGGTGACGAGGATGCATTGAGGGACTGTTTCAATGACAACAATCCGCAACGCAGGCTCGAGAACAAGGAGTGGGTGCAGATTGTGAGGCTGCTTGCCGGGCGATTGAGCGTGAAGCAGCGTCTTGTCTTTACCCTCTGCCAACTCGAAGGGCTTGAGACGGCAGAGGTGGAGCGCATAACTGGAATGAGTGCCGACAAAATAAAGAAGAACCTTTATGTGGCAAGGCAGACAATACGTGAACAGTTAAAAAAGATGGGTTATGAGTGATAGGATAGATGATTTTCTTGAGCGTATCAAGGGGCAACAACCCTGCATTGAGGATGCCGATTCGGTAACAGATACCATAATGGTACGTGTTGCTGTCGAGTCTGTAGCCAAACGTGAAAACGCGGTGCACCGCCCGGTGTTCAGGGTGTTGCTACAGGCTGCACTTTCGGCTGCCGCAGTGGTGGCATTCGGTCTTTTTGTGGCCGGGTGGGGTGTTGAACCAATAGAGGAGAACAGGGCTTTGTTTGCTAAAAATGGCAGGGCGCTTGACCTTACGGGAGTAGAGCAGTGCAGGAGTACCGCGGATTTCTGCGCCATCTATTTCGAACGTACAAGGGCAAGACGCAATGCCGGTTATGATATTTCAACCTTAAAGAACTTATATTATGCGAGTAAAAAGTAAAATCCCGTTTATAATATCATTGGCGCTGTTGGCACTGACATCGTGCGATGGCGAAATTTCCATGCAAACCGTAATAAACAAGGATGGCAGTTGCAGCCGCGAAATCTCTTTTAGTGCCGATTCGCTCTACCTCACGGGCGGTGGCTTCAATGAGGGTGTAGATAAAGAGAACAGCCAGGTGAATATCCACCATATTAATTTGAATGATGAGTGGGCGATGGCGTGGGCTGTGAGGGGTGAGCATGAGCGGCACCCTTTCCCGATGAGTGCCGAACAGTACAATGTCTTGAACGAGGAACTGAAACCTGCCGGCCGGAGCGTGAGTGACACTGTTGTTGTGTATGCGCAGCGTGATTTTGCTACAGTAGGCGATATGTGTGCCGATACCCCGTTGAAATTCAACGGCAAGCCTTTGGCGGTAAAAGGCACTCTTGAGAAGAAATTCTGTTGGTTCTATACCGATTATTGCTATACCGAGGTCTATGAGTGCATTGCCGATAATTTCACAATTCCGTTGAGTGAATATTTCAAGAGTGAGGATGAAGCTTCATATTGGCTGACGGGATATCCCAATCTTCGTGAGGGTAAGACTCCTGCGCAATCTTCTGATTACATGAACAATTGGCAAAAGTGCTATGAGGAGTGGAGTAAAGCTAACATTGCAAGTGATGTGTTCGATTATATCGTAGAGAATTACGGCACGATAGAGAATCCGTCGGTCACAAAAGAGGAGTTCATTGCTGGGCGGCAGCGGTTCATTTATGCTTGTTTGCAGAAGGAGGCTGTGGCACGCGACCTCGGGCTGGTGCTGACGGAACTTTATGGCAATTCCTACAATAAAATTGTCAATGAGGCTATGGAGCAGGAAGAGTGTTTGAAATATGGCAGCCTTATTATGCTTGACTTCAAGGAGCGCATTTCAATGCCCGGTAAGGTCATTGATGCGGGCCGTGGAGAGGTGAAGGACGGTATGGTGGTGTATAAAATCAGTGCTGAGCGTCTGTTGCCCGGTGAATATGTGGTTGAAGTCAAGTCGCGGGTTCCCAATGTGTGGGCCTTTGTGGTGTCGGCTTTGGCTGCGGTGACGCCATTCCTTCTACGGTTGAGGAAAAGGAGGCAGTGTCCAAAATATTGTGTAAATGATAGAACAGGATTCGGATGTTTTCACTTTCTCGAGATACTGCCAATAAAAAATTTTGTTATTCCAAAACCGTTACATTCATAACAACATCGGTCTTGGGACGATCGCCGGCCGAGGTCTCTACATTCTGAATTGCCTCGACAACGTCCAAGCCCTCTTCGACCTCGCCGAATACGGTGTATCCACCATCGAGGAAGGGAGTTCCACCCTGTGTGGTGTATGCCTCAATCTGCTCGGGGGTAAAGGCGGGAGCGCCCATCTCTTTGCTCTTCTCAATAGCCATCTTGCCCAACTTATCCTGAAGCTCCATCAAGCCCTCACGGTCGCGATTGCGGCGAAGATTCATAATCTCTTCGCGATATTCTACAGCAAGCGCATTAAAAATGTTCTGTTCCTGCTGCATCTTCATTTGATAAGTCGGATCGTAGCCATGTCGTTCTGT
>JAZRGF010000311.1:0-1495 GCA_045644005.1 Bacteroidaceae bacterium
GATGAGGCTCAACAGCAGTATCGGCAACAGCAGTATGCCATAAAGCGGCAACATGAATGGTAGTTTTTCTTCTTGATTCTATTTTTTGTGTTTCTCTGTCGGTTGTGGAGCAAAACCAGTGCCACAAACCTTTGTTCTGCCGTTTTGTCCTGCGAAGTAGAGGGGCTGCTTGCCATGATGGCGAGATTTCTGACATTGTTGCATGACTTGTGTGCTGTGTAGCAAAAGTTGGCTATGGACGGTGCCGCCGCTGCTGAATACTTTTACGGGGCAACTTTCTTGTTATGAACGATATTTTTTGAAATATTCTTTTTACTTTTGTTTCTCCTTTGCCCGGCAGGGGCACAGGTCTTATTTATTGAATTCATATATTCCGTTGTTATGATAAAAAGAATACATGCCTTTTTGTGTGTTGCGCTGGCGGCTCTGCTTTGTTCTTGTGAGAACCCCGATCCACAGCCCCAGGAGCCGGTGGACGTTCCGGCCGAAAGTGGTGCGGGTAGTTGTGTCCCCATTATGGTGCCCGATGAATTCATATTCCTTTCGTGGTACGAACTCATCAATATAAATAAAGAGCCTATGCTCAACGAATACCGTGAGTTTGCAACGGAGTGGAGGTTGAAGATGTTGAAGGATGCCGGCTTCAACGTCTATTTCGATTATCGCCTGAACTCGCTCGAGGAGGCCGAGGCGTTGTTGAGGCTGGGCGACAATACGGGAATGAAGATTATCCTTGAGTGTCCCGAACTGCATGACTCGGCACAGACGGCAAAGGCGGTTAAGGCAATGACCGCACACCCTTCGTTCTATGCCTACAATGTGTGGGATGAGCCCGAACTGTTCGAGTACCCCGAGATGGTGCGCCGCATAAAGGAGATATACAAATATGACAAGACTCACTTTTGCTATGTCAATCTGTTCCCTAATTATGGATGGGACGATTGGGTAGAGGAACGCTATCTTGAGACCCTGAGGCACTACCTGAAGAATGTGCCGGTCTCTTTCCTGTCGTTCGACTATTATCCTGTTATCATTGACGAAGAGGGCAACAGGACACTGCGTGAGGCCTGGTACCATAACCTGGAGGATATACGCACCGCGGCCAAGGAGGCCGGTGTGCCCATTTGGAGCTTTGCTTTGGTAAAGGCTCACGGCCCATATCCGCGTCCCACGCTGGCCGACCTGCGTGTACAGCACTTCAGTAACCTGGTATACGGTGCCGTGGCATTCCAGTATTTTACAACTCGTGCAATAGTGTGGAACAATGCGGTGGTGGCCGACATATATCCTATCGTTAAGCAGGTGAACGGGGAACTTAAACAGATGGAGAAGATTTTCCTTGGTGCCGATATAAAGGATGTATGGCATATTGGTGCGGAGATACCAAGGGGCACAAAGGCACTGGAGGTATATCCTGTCGGTATTGCCAAACTCGAAACAGGCAATGACGGTGCAGTGGTATCATATTTTACCAACCATGGAAAACAGTACATTG
>JAZRGF010000312.1:0-1113 GCA_045644005.1 Bacteroidaceae bacterium
AGTATCTTCTCGCCGTTGTCGACCTGTTGCTCTACATCGTGACATACTTTGGCAAAGAAGGGATTGCTCAAATGGACATTCTCATTAAGGGTTTCCCCTACAATGCCGATATTGTATCCTACTGTTTTCGACACCGTGTTATGAGTAATATAAATGTCATAGAGTTGTCCTGACTTCTTTGCGAAGTTCAATCCGCGTGTATTCTTTACTATCCGATAAACATCTCGTCCAAGCAAGAGATATGGACTCTCGGTATCGACAAGCGAGAATATCCGTTCGTAGTGTTCTGACTTGAACGGAACAAGAACGTCCCCATTGTCCGATGTCACATACTTACGATGGTCTCTCTCCAGAGCACCAAAACATGAGGCCAAAGCAATATTTTTAGTCACTATCTTCTGCCATGGATGACAAGGGGTACTCTCTATAAAGTCACACTCGTCGTGGTAGAAATCAATCAATCGCTCGACATACTCATCTGCGTCCATCACTCCCTCCGTATAATTGTAGGTGTTAAGAGAATCGGGGGCATTCCAATCCACAGGCGGAAGGTTGTTCAAGGCATCGTAGCGGCTTCCTTTGGTCCAACAGCCTTTAATGAGAGGGTTTTCGACAGGCGTCTGGTAGTTATACCTTGCCATCTGATTGATACGTGCAAGGTTTACATAGAGGTCTATTGTTTCGCCCGGAGCAAAGAAGAATGCCTCGTGCCCTCTGCCATTGACAATAACAAAAGAGCAGGCAGTACCATGTTGTCGGAATGTCACCGAGCCTTCGCCTGTCTTTGGGTCGATATTTACATCCACACTGCGCTGCCCCTCAAAGGTCGTGTTTACGGGCAAAGTCATGCGTTTCATACATCCCTCACGATAGCCCAACAGATGTACATTGATGGTGACATCGCCAATCTCGTAAGCATATTCAGGCATGGCACCCTCGGCTTTGGGTTCACGATACAATTCGTGGGGCAGGCCCTCGGGTTTGTTCGCATCGCGCTTTCCCGTCAAGTCAATGTCGTAGATGCGCCAATCATCCTCAGCCTCGCCCTCAATAAAGTCAAATGATATAGCACCCTTGGGCAATGGTTCAAACAACAATGTGAAGCACGAGTCG
>JAZRGF010000313.1:0-4420 GCA_045644005.1 Bacteroidaceae bacterium
TTTGGAAACATAAAGTTCAATCACGGGTTCAAGCGTTTTAGACTGAAATCGGCAGAAAAGGTGGCTGTCGAATGGGGACCCGTGGCTATAGCACACAATCTGAGGAAGTATATTGCCAGAAAAGAGGGGAATAATAGCGGCACAATGATTATTGCCGGCATTGCTGGTGCGTATATGGAGCTCAATAAGGCTGCATAAGACCCCATATCAGCCGAAATTCAATTGTTTCAGACTAAAATCTTGCCGATAAAACAAACACAGAGAGGCCGGAGCAAAAATACTTTTGACCCGGCCTCTTGTATGTTTCATGTGATTTGTTGGTTCTTGCAGTCGCTGTTTTTCGTTTAATTTCAGTCTTTTACGGCGTACCCGCTGGATCCCCTTGCATCTGCTCATATTTCATTTATACCCCAAAGGTGCAGTTTGTTTGTAATGTTTTTGGTACCCGATGCCGATGATTGACCAAGAGAGCTTTTGGGGCGGTCAATGATCCCTCTGAAATCGTCAAGGTATTCGCCCGGTACTATGTCATATGCAAGAATCTCTCCCGCAAGGCCTTCGTTGTATGGTATCTCTCCGCTGTCAGTCAGTCTTCCGGTCTCAAAGTTCTGCAACCTGTCGAGTCGCATGAATGTCTTTGGGCGCGATTTGTTCTCCTTTGCAATGGTAAGTACTGCATCGTCCTCGCCTGCCAGTGAGGCGAATATGAGCCTGCAGTCCTGGTTTCTGGTGTACTCGCGGCTGTTGAAGTCTAGTAACTCCTCTACGGGAACCTTTACGATGGCACCGTTCTCATATCCCAGCACAAGGTAACCCTTCTCTTCGCTCTCCTTGACAACAAGGGTCAACAGTGTGCTCTCGTCATAGTCATATTCGTCTATCTTGCAGAACTTGTAATCGTCCATGAACTTGAAGAGTGCAATGGGCTCTATGTAATCGTCCTCCCACGAATTGAGCACATTCTTCCTTATGCGGCTTGTCTTTATCTTCTCGTCTTCAGAAATCTGTCTTGTGCTGTTTGTCGGCTCATGGCTTGGTTTCTGTACATCGGCAACAGGCGCTTCTGTAGCTGTCTCTGCCTTTGATTCGTCAACATTAAGTTTGCGCCCTATCTCCTGGTATTCGTTAAAGTCTTTCTCTTCGAGCTTTCTCTTGCTGCCGGCCTTGCGCACGTACCAATGTTCCTTGTAGGGTAGGCCGGCCAGGATTGGGAGCACCTCGACAATAAGGACATCCTTGTCCTCGTTCTCCTTGTCAAAACCAATGTTGATGTACGTCGTGGCCACCTTGTTTCCCCATGCTGCAGTCACAGCATCGACTATGCTGCGCATATATTTGTCCTTGTCGCCATAAAAGAGGGAGGTTTTGAGGTCTTCTTCAATTCCCACACCATAACCGAAGTTGTTTACTCCAATGTAGAGCTTGCCGCCTCGTGTGTTGAAGAATGAGTTGATGACCTTGAGTATCTCGTCCATCTGCTTTTCCTGGTTGGGGAGGCTGCTGTTGTCTCCCGCGTAGAACACGCAGCTTGTCTTGTACTCACACTCCTCGTCCTCTTCCTCGCCATACTTTTTCAGGCCTGTCTCATAGCCCTTGAGATTAAGCAGGTTTATGATTTTGTTGTGTATGTCTGTGGCGCTGCTTTCCATGCCGTTGGCCTTTATGATGTTGTGTGCCAGCACAAGGGAAGCCAAGTCCTTCAATGCCGGGGCTGTTTCCGTGAGGCTGAACAGCTCGGCATTGTGCTGGGGCTTGTCAATAAAGCTCACAATCTGTAGCTGCATGAACTTTTCCTTTAGCAGCAGGTTGTTGCTGAACAGCTCGGCATTGGCATTCTCCAGCTGCGCAAGCTTCTCCTCGTCCACTCTTGAGGTCTGGGCAAAGTCGTGCAGCATGGATACAATGTCCATCCTGCCCTTGTAGTATGCAGCCTGTGACTCCCAGCCAATGAGCAGGCACAGGATACGGGCAAAACCCAGATAGTTGTAGGACTTCACATACTCCGTGTCAATGATAGCCATGCGTGCAATCATGTATATGATTTCTTTTACATATGCCTCGTCTATCAACTTGTCGTTGTTGAGCATTTGCTCTTCTTCCTGCTCTATGATGTTCTCATGGATCTTGTCTACACTGCACTCCTCCATGAGGTTCTTGAAAGCGGTGTTCAGGTCAAAGTCATAGGTGTCAAAGTCAATTATCCTGCACGTAATGTGGAAATTGCCCGAACCCTGTCCCCAGAGGCTACAGCGCACAATGCTGTTCTTCTGGATTCCCTCGAAATCTTTCGCGTTGATGAGCGTGGCACTGACACCCTCTTTGGTGACTGCGGGTGACATGCCATAGCTGTTTGGTGTGTTTCCCACCGAGCAAATTATCTCTTCGTCAAAAGTATAGTAGTCGTTGGAGAATACGCTCTTTATATCATCGGCCATTGAGAACCTGAATAGATCATCCTCCTTGTCGATAATCTGTGCCATAAATACCAGGCGGCAACCGTCCGATGTGTAGAAGTGGCGCAGAGAGGTCTGTATCGTGTAGCCGACAATGTCGCTGACGTAGATGAAACCGTTGCCGCCAATCTCGTCCTCTATCTGGCAATAGTATTTGTTTCTGTCGTTGTGGTCCTGCGCAGTGAATGTGATGCGTACGTAATCGTCCACGTGGTGCTGTTTCCTGGTTCTTTTTATGGCTGTTGCAACGGGTGTCTTCTTTGTGTTGAAGAGCTCTGACTCAATCTCGCTCCACACTGCATGGTAGGGGGCAATGTCATTGGGCTTCACAGAGGCAAGGCTGGTCTCGGTCTTGGTGGGCAAGAATACCTGCAGCCCTTTCCATAGTCCAAGTGATTGTGGGAACACGGGCTTCTGCTGCTCCTTGTCTCCGGCCGCCAGCATGTGTATTCCTTCGTTCGAAACCGACAGCCTTACATTTCCTTGTGAGAATATGTTGACTGTGTCGATATTGCCAACCTCCTCCTTGTTGGTCGATATATAGTAGGGCAACAGCGATGTCTTGTCAATGCTGTATGGCGGCATTTTGGCATCGGAGTGGAACAGGTGATGGTAGCCTGTGTTTATGATTTTTTCGGCATTCTGTGGGAGTGTATGCGAGGTCAATGTGCAGTATCTGGCAGCCCCCAGGCGGTAGTCGGCGGTGTCCGAGCTGTGTTCCTCGTCCATCAGCAGCAGCTGTATTGCCAAAGCCTGCATGTTGGCCTCAATGTGCGCTCTGTTGTCCTTGGTCTTGTTTATGCTCTCTTCGCTCTCGCTGACGTATAGCCTCAACAGCTTTATCAGGGCACTGGCAAACGGGTCTCTCTTCCAAATGCGTATGTCCTTGCCTATTATTATATCCAAGAGCTCCTTTATGCGGCTGTTCATCAGGTCGGGCCTGCGCAGGAATATGCATGAGAGGATGTTGAAGTTCTTGGTAGGGTGGTACACGAAACCCGACAACTTGAGCTTGTTGAAGAGGTTGTCTATGAACTTTGTGGATGTCTCTTCCGATATGTTCTCCAACTCGTTCTCAATGAGCTCGGCTGCCTTTATGTAATATCCTATCTGCTCAATGAGCAGTGTGAGCCTTTCCTGGTAGAAGTCACGTACAGTGTAGCTGCATATGTTCAGCAGGTCCGACAGTTCCAGCAGATCCGAACAGTCGCGGCGAACGCTCTGCAAATCAACCTTCTTGTTCAAGAGACTCTGTATCCAGCGGTGGCATTTCGATTCAAAGGATTTCTCCTTGTCCTCGGTAAGCAGTAGCTTTACAAAATCCTTTGCACTCCAGGATAATTCTCTTGCTTCAAGCAGTTCTGTGAGTTTCTCTTCGCTCAAGTTCTCCTCGCTTTGTTCAAAAGCCTTTATGTTGACGAGCTCTATTTTGGGATGTTTTTCGTTTACGGCTATTATGCGGCATTCTACCTTTTGACCTTTGAAGAGTAATAGCTTTGCCGTACTTTGCAGATAGGAGGTTATTCCTGTCTTTTCATCAATGACTTCGCAATAATTGTTGAATAGCGCTTTAATCTTGAAATCAACAACTTCGTCAATTTTATACGCCTCTTTGGGGGTCAATTGTGTCTTTTCCATACTTTTTGTCTTTAATTTATTTGTGAACGTTTAATGGTATCTGTTGTAAATATACTAAAAAAATGGCGGTATGTTACACACTGTATAAATGTTTCTGAAAAATGTTTGGTGTAATAGCATCTTCTTTTGGGTGGTTCATTACCGTGTTTACAGAATTGTTGCCACCATTTTATGCGTATGTTTTTGCAGATGAGGCTCAACAGCAGTATCGGCAACAGCAGTATGCCATAAAGCGGCAACATGAATGGTAGTTTTTCTTCTTGATTCTATTTTTTGTGTTTCTCTGTCGGTTGTGGAGCAAAACCAGTGCCACAAACCTTTGTTCTGCC
>JAZRGF010000314.1:0-4747 GCA_045644005.1 Bacteroidaceae bacterium
AACAAGGAGCAGCGTGAACTCGAGAAGTACTGGAACGAGCATAAGAACGAGGAGATGCTCATCCACGCAAAGAATTAAGGACTAACAATATCCGTGGCGGGCTCGCCCGCCACGGAACTAAAAAAGAACAGATATAATGAAAGGTGTATTTATAGCATTTGACCAGGCGCACAAGGATGCTGTCATCAGCACACTCGACCGCCTCAACTGCCGTGGTTTCTCATTCATCGAGCAGTTGCAGGGACGTGGCAGCAAGACCGGCGAGCCCCACTACGGCACACACGCTTGGGCATCAATGAATTCGGGCATCATCACCATGGTTGACGATGCCATTGTAGAGAAGCTGTTGGCCGCACTCAAGAAAATCGACGAGAATGCCGAGATGCTTGGTCTCAGAGCCTTCGTATGGAACATTGAGCAGTACTACTAATAACTGCAAGAATACAATAAAAATAGAGGAGTCTGCATCAATTACAGGTTGCAGACTCCTCTTTTTTTATCATCAGACAATCAGTTCTTACTCGAACACCCTCAGACAATTGTCATTGGGGCGACGCACACGAAGGATACGTGCCATTTCCGTTGCCAGTATATTTGCAGGGGTGAGCTTTTCCACAACCGAATGCCCTACTCCCGCACCATATATGATTACAGGGAACATCACCGGCGAGCGGTAGAGCTGACGCGACACAAGGAGTTCCTCCTCCACCAGCCTCCATCCCGGCATCAGGCGTAACCACAGGTCGCCCGACCCCACCGGGTTATAACCGTTCTTGGCAAACTGCAGCTCGGGACTCAACATGCCACCAAGGCGATATATGGTGAATACATCCTCCACACCATCGAGCGACTTGAGGAACTCCACAGCCTGCGACACCACTGCCATCTTGTCAAGTTCCATCCTCTCTATCAGTTTGTTGTCAAGGAAAAGCTGTGTGCCATACACGCCCTCGATATAATCGCCTTTACCGAACTTTGCGCTCAGATAGACATTGAGCAGAGCCTGTACACGCTCGGAATAGAGCGTTCCCGACGGCAGGCGATAGCTGCTGTTCTCATCGCCGTTCTCCATCACATATCCTGTTGAAGCAAGCGACACCACCACATTCTCAAGGCCGTAGCGTTTGTCAAGCTCATCAAACAAGGCCGCCAGGTTACGGTCGAGGCGGGCATATATATCCTGCACCTCAATGGGGCGATGTGACATTGGAGCGCCGTCATAATTTCCGGCATAGTATGTGAGCGCAAGGCAATCAACAATATCGTCCTTGCCGGCATCGCTGTTGTCAAGGAAAGCAAAAGCCATCTTGTTCACCTCGTCGTTAATGCAGGCCGATGTCTTGTAGGTAATGACATTTTTCTTGCCGTCGAATGAGTAAGAGAAGGCCGACGGCGCCTTCTCGCCAAAGTTGTTGTACTCGCTTGTACGTAGCAGCGGTTGCCACTTACTTGGCTTTCCTTGCAGTTCCTTGTTCATGTCGGCAGCCCACGAGGGATAGAGTCCATAATAGGACGAACTGCTCCAATACCCCGCCATGTTGTTCTTCCACAACACCACATCGGGCGCGTGACCACCCGCCAGCACGGCAGCATCGCCATCTGGAGCTATGGAGCACACGATTGCATTACCACGTGTAGAGCGTTTTATCTCATCGGTAATGGTTATTGATTTCAACGAAGCCGGCGACAACGCCTCATTGGAGTAGACGCCCTTGCAGTTCTTGTCCTCAACACAGTTCACCACACGCAGCGTCCTGCGGTCGAGCCAACGCTCGGCAACAATGCCACTGACATAAGGATTGGTTCCTGTTGAAAGTGTTGCCACAGCCGTTGCACGGTCAATGTTGTCAAAAGCATAATAAGCATTCTCATAGACCTTGCCACCCGACATAAGGCGTTTGAAACCACCTTCGCAGTAGAGATTCTCAAATTCATAGAGGAAATCGGTCCTCAACTGGTCAACCACAATGCTGACATAGAGTTTGGGAGCCTTTTCCGTACGTTGCGCAAAGAGCGACGAGGCGCAGCACAGCAGCGCAATCACACAATATTTAAATCGCATATCCTATCCTTGTAAATGTGGAACAATGAGCGCACAAGCAGTGCTATGGCGCAGAAGAAAATCGGTGCCGGGTATACCTGTAGGCCAAAGATTGCCGTCAGCATAAACAGAGCGACAAACAGCACCTGCACCCAGGCTATTCCCATTGGTTTGTGTTTTCTTATACGGCTGACATATATTGGCAGAAGCACAAGCGCCAACGGATTGAGCAGCACAATGAGCCAATTCACATCCACCGCAGGATGCTCGGAGAAGAGAGCCATGAAGAGCAGCAGCCCCCCGGCCAATCCCTGTACCGACATGAGCAACACATCCACACCCCACCAGGTCTTTCGTTTGCGTAGCTCGCACAACATTGCCACAAGCGTAGCAAGCAACAGCAGCAACGAGGCATTGAAAGGTGTGAAGTTGCTGCGCGCAGCAGCAACCTTGTTCTCGGGGAGAAGAATGTTTGTCTCTGCAACAATTTTGCGTTCGGTGCCATCTGCAGCAACTACCGACATACCATCAAGCGTGTTCATATAGTCGAGCGGAAGGAATTGTGCCGACATTGTGTCCAAAGGCTTATCGACACCGGCGCCAAGCAGCAGATTAATACCGAATGTATACCATGGGTGCTCCATAGATGGCAACGCCAATGCATCACGGTATGTCTTACCGGCAGGCACACTATCCGTGTAAACAACGTCGCCGGCCATTGCAAACGCCTCGAGCAGCTTGTCACGCACCTTTGTAGTGCAGTTATTGTCGAGAAAACGGTAACGGTAGACCCTGTTCTCGGGTCTTATATTCAGCAACAGCGCCCTAAAGAGCGCGCGCGCCTCCTCTTCATTGAGGTCAATGACCTGCTCCACCACAGCCGAGCCTCGTAACTCATACTCGGGAAGAAACCCCTCAAAATCCTGACAACCAACCAGATAATCGGTCTCACCAAGCACAAAACGCCAACCGAAGTTAGGTGTACTAAAGTCGAAACAGCCATAATTGAACACCACGTCAACACCCCTCGCCGTGTCGACATAACGCAATGCCGTGTGACCATAAAGGGAATAAGCCTCGTCACCGGGCGAACAGGTGAGCACGCTCACCTTGACCTCGGAACGCGCAACTGCTATGAATGACAGGTTAAACAGACAGAAGAGAAGAACTCTTTTTACTATATTCATACTATTGCAATATATAACCTTAATAAAAATAAAACAATATTCTGCAAAGATACAATTATCCTTGGATTCACGGCTCTTTTTTTTAACAGAATTAAAGGCATCCGACAGAAGAAAGTGTACAAGAGAGCGACAAGCTGCACACTGTGTTATTATCACACACAAACCATACATTTGCAAGCCAAATGCAACATATTGGAAGATATTTATTTAAAAATATGAATTATTTTCCCTATCTTTGCAAACAATTTAACAGATACGGGTTTGAATCTTATTATAGACATAGGGAACAACAGCGCAAAGTTCTTTCTTTTCAGCGGCGAGCAGATAGTGTTGCACACAAGGAGAGAGAACACCAGGTTCGATGTCATAGACGAATGGAACAGACTGTACGACATTGACAAAGCCATTGTCTCAAGCGTCATTGCCGACAGCTGCGAGCTGCAGAACGAGCTACAGAAGCTGCAATGCCCCATCGTAAGATTCAACAGCTGTACACCGTTGCCACTTGAGATAAACTACAGGACTCCCGGCACATTGGGCAGCGACAGGCTGGCGGCGGCCGTAGGCGCATGGAACGAAGCAACAGGACGCAACCTGCTGGTAATTGATGCCGGCAGCGCCATCACCATAGACTTTGTAAGCAAGGACGGCAAGTACAACGGCGGCAACATTGCGCCCGGCATAAAGATGCGCCTCAAGGCATTGCACGAATATACCAGCCGCCTGCCAATGGTGGACAAGGAAGGCGATACCCCAACCATCGGTTATGACACTGAAACAGCCATCCGTAGCGGAGTGATAAATGGCATTTGCCACGAGATTGAGGGCTATATTAACGAATTTAAACAGAAATATTGCGACCTTTTGGTTTTTTTAACTGGCGGCGACGAAAAACCTTTGAAAAATCGCATAAAAAATTGCATCTTTGCAGATAAATATTTGGTCGCGAAAGGACTGAATAGAATTTTAACCGATTATGGCAATTAATAAGAAGATATTTGCACTGTTGATTATGTTGTTTTCCGTTATCGGCGCAATGGCCGACAATGGAATCAACTCACCATATTCACGCTTTGGTGTAGGCATACTCTCCGACCAGAGCCTTGGCATCAACCGCCAGATGGGCGGCTTGGGCTACGCATTGCGCACCCACCGTTTCGTGAACGTACTGAACCCCGCATCGTTTTCCGAGGCCGACACCCTTACAATGCTTTTCGAGGCCGGTTTCTCACTACAGAACGTCAACTTCAAGGAGGGCAAGACACGTGTCAATGCCAAGAACGCCAGCTTCGACTACGTTGCCATACAGTTCCGTCTGTGCAAAGGACTGGGCCTGTCGGCAGGCTTCCTCCCCTACTCCAATGTAGGCTACTCGTTCAGCACCACATCGTCACAAGGCACCAATGAGGTACACAGCGAGACATACACCGGAACAGGTGGCCTCTACCAACCATACATTGGCCTTGGATGGAGACCATTCTCATGGTTTGCCGCCGGCGTTACAGGCTCCTACATTTAT
>JAZRGF010000315.1:0-1514 GCA_045644005.1 Bacteroidaceae bacterium
AGCTATTGCGGCTCAGGTAATCGTATTTGGTGTCGCCCTCTATGTAAATGTACTTATGCTCTTCGGGTACCGTGTAATATACCTTCCAATATCCGTTTGTCAATTTTCCATCGGGAGCAAGATACTGCTGCTTCACTCCCGGCTCGGTGCTTGAGTATATCCTTATGGATGGCTTCTCGTTGTCGTAATACAGGCCATACCACATCTCCAGGTGATGGATATTGTCAACGGGGGTAGTGGTGTATATGTACCAGTTGTTGGCAACAACTTCCAGATGCTCGGGCTTTTTGTACTGGATGTTCATGTATTTTAGACCCAAGTTGTAGCAGCTGTCCTCATATTCTACTCCGGGAGTTACCGCAGTGGACAAGAATCTGTAGTAGATTCCGGTAATCTCGAATTCGGGTATGACAATCTCTATTGAGTATGGTGTGGTATCTTTGAGGGCATGTCCCTCGGCGGGTATTGGCTGTACGTACAGGATATATGTGCCGGGGTACATAGAGCCTTCATGTCCGCAGCTCCAGGTACCATCGCCGTTGTCAACCGCTTCAATCTCTGTACCATCATTCTCGCCCTTATACACATACCAGCACTTGTAGCCGACAGCGTTTTCAACACTTTCCCAAGTGGCAGTGAACTGGTCGGCCGGAGTGTTTAGCGTGTAGCTTATACCGCTCACGTTTTCAATATCGCCACTCTCTGCGCCGCTGTTGCCATTATCGCCGCCATCACTTCCGTTGCCGTCATCTCCACCGAGCGACTCTGCAACATAGACCATGCAGGTGGCTGTTTTGCCGCCATCGCTTGTTTTGACGGTTATTGTGGCAGTTCCAGCTCCAATCGCTTTCACCTTGCCTTTGTTAACGCTGGCAACGCTTGCATTGTCGCTGCTCCATGTCACCTTTTTGTTGGTGGCATTTTCGGGGTAGATGGTAGCAACCAGCGTAACCTCGTCGCCTTCTGTCATCTCCAGCGTGTACTCGTTAATGGAAACCGATTCCACACCAACAAATAAATCCTCCAGGCTGCAAGCACAGGTGAATACCAATGTCACGGCTGCAAACAGAACTTTAGTAAAATGTCTCATATTGCAATGTTTATGTGGTACATGTTGCTTTTTTAACCTTGTAAAGGTATATTAAATATGCAAAAAAACAAAATTGAACACTTTGACTTATCGACTCCGTTGTTTGCTGTCGGCGCAGGCGGTTCAAACGAATATAACGGAGGAGATAACCGCTCACCTGCAAAAGTTGGGGGACAAAAAACTCGCTTTCGCTCGCCGTTAAATTCTACAGCAGTCCTCAACCTTAATTGTTTATTTTTTATTTCTTCTTCAAGTCTTTCTCTATGTACTTTTTTGAAAAAGTACCAAAAACGGGGCAGTCGTGTACGGCATTCGGTGCTAAAAGTTGACAACATTGCCTTTTCGCACCCCGTGCGGTGCAAACTACGTCTGCACTGCGCACGACTATATGCTGTCAATGTTGTCGATTTGCAGAGCAAATTCA
>JAZRGF010000316.1:0-2484 GCA_045644005.1 Bacteroidaceae bacterium
GATATCCTGCACACGCAACAGATGACCGGCCTTGTCGGTCTTGCTCACATCCATTTCATTTGTTATTGTCTGCAGACGTTCCTTAAAACTGTTCCAGTTTGTAAAGAGCGTGTCGAGCTCTTTTGCTGCACTCTTGCCGGCAAGCAATGTCTCTGCATCTTCAATGCCTGCGAGGTAGGTGAGGTTTGCATTGTGGTTGCGGATAATTGAACTGTTGCGCGATTCAATTGTCGCCAGCAATTCCTGAATCTCTTTATTACAGTCAGAGATATTTGACTCAAGGTGGTTAATCAGTTTGCTGTTGGTTTCCTTCATCCTCTCGAGTTCCTCTTCCTGCAACAGATTGGCTGCGACTTCCACATTCTCGTGGTGCCTGCTGCCGCAAACAGGGCAAGGCTCGCCCTGAACAAGCCTTTTACGCAAGGTTGCAATCTCGCTTGCCATTGTCTGCTTGAGCGCCTCTTCGCTTACGCGGGCTTTTACAAGGTACTCTTCGTGCTTGGCGAGTAATTCGCGCGCAGTGGCAATAGCTTTCTCCTTTTTCACAACTACAAGCTTATCCTCCTCAATAGCCTTTACATTTGCCATGATAGCCGGAATCATTGGGATGGCAGCGGAGTAGTGTGCGTGCTTCCCGAACCACTTTTTTTTCTCCTCCTGCTCAACTGTCAGAATTGCAAGTCGCTTGTCGCATGCGGCAATGTAGGCACCGTATTTTTCGATATTCGCGCGCATCTGCTTTATATCGCCTGCAACTTCCTCATGCAGCCTGTGGTTTTTGGCATACAGCTCCTCAACTTCTCTTGCCCGGGCTATGACAGGCTGTTTTTCAATATATTCGGTATTGATTCTCTCCTGATTTACAACTGCTGCGTCAACCCTTTCTTTTGCCTTAGAAAAGGCAATATTCTTTTCCTCGAGCAGTTTCTCCAACAAGATAAGTTGTTGCTTGTCATCGTTGTACTGTCGCCTGGTGTTGCACAGCGAGGTATAGTCGTCGCGGATTGGCTGCACGCTGTCTATGAGTTCAAGTCGTTGAATTTCCAATTTCTCCTTTTCAAGTTTCTCTTTGGCCCCTGCCAGCTCTTCTTGCGCCAGAGCTATCTTTTCGTTGATGTCAGCAAGCCCCATGAGCCATTCGAGTTTTGCTTTCAGCACTTCGCAGTCCTCCCTCTTCTGTCTCAGTTCCTTGCAACGTGTCTCCAGTTCTTCTTTTGCAGCGGCAATATTTTCGTCGTCATCCGGTTTATTAAGCTTGCGCGTCACATCAAGCTGTTCTATCTCATTGGTTGCCTCTTTCATTTTGGCATATATGGCTGCAGATATGCGGCCGTATATACCGGTGTCGGTCAACGCCGATAGCATTTTGGCTTTCTCATCATCATTGGCCTTGAGGAATGCCGCGAAGCATCCTTGTGCAAGCAAAACAGAGCGAGCGAACTGTTGGTATTCAAGTCCAATCAGTTGAGGAATCAATGCCAGATGTTCCCTTACCGAGAGGCTACGGCGCTCGCCTGTCGACAAATCCGTGATGTATGTCTCGGCATTCTTGAAATTACCTGTAGGGCTTTGGTTTGTACGCATGACACACCACCTGACCCTGTACTCCTTGCCGTCTATGGCCAGAAAATCCACCTCGGCATATCCTTGTATCTTGCCTTTGCGAAGTATGGTCCTGATGTCACCAATTCTAATATTGGTGTCAATGATTGGTCCGCCATTTATATTTTCGAGACGTGGGGTCTCGCGGTACAATGCAATGCACATTGCATCGAGTATTGTCGTCTTTCCTGCGCCAGTGTGTCCGGTTATGGCAAAAACGCCGGCCGAAGCCAACGGCTCCTTGCGGAAATCGACCTCAAATTCTCCATCCAAGGATGCAAGATTACATCCCCTGATTGCCAATATCTTCATTGCGTATCTCCTTTATTACTTCGTTCAACTTATCGAGCAGATGTGCAGGCATCTCTTCACCATTACACTTCTTCTTGTATATCTCCTGCATAATTTCTACAGGATCCTTGCGCTTGAATTCGTCATAGGTCATCGCAGCGCCCTGCTGTTCATGCTGCGTAGCGACGGAACTTGTGACAATTCGGGTCAGGCGCACGGCCTTGCCCTCAATGGCATCCTCAATCTGCTGGCGCAACGCGGTGTCTTCGCCTTTCACAAGCACCTTGACCTCGAGATAGGGAGAGTATTCGTTTATCTCACCATCGGGTAATTTTGCAAGCTCGTCTACAAGAACCTCTATAGGTTCAAAGGTTGCCGGAACGCTCATCAGCTTTATCGGCGCATCAAAGACAATCTTTTCAATATCGCGTACTTCATTTTCAAGCACAACCATTGTAACGCTTTGTGTGTTCCTTCTCTCGGCAAATGACATTGGCAACGGAGCACCCGAATAACGTATGTTCTCGCGGCCGCCCACACGTTGCGCGCGGTGCAGATGCCCAAGCGCCATGTAGGCTATGCCTTCATTGG
>JAZRGF010000317.1:0-7813 GCA_045644005.1 Bacteroidaceae bacterium
TAAGTCAATCCCTGCTCCAATATATACTTTGCATTCTTGTTGTCACCAGAATTCATATATGCCTTGGCAAGGTAGTAGAAGGCCTCGTTCCTGCGTGTGGCATCGGCCGAGTTGATGTAGGATGTCAGATACAATGTAGCCTTTTCGTACCTTTTAGCATTATAGGCATTTGTTGCAGCCATCCAGGCAAAAGTAGGATAATCGTCACCCTTGTCTAAATTATCGTTCTTGAACGCATTGTGTACACACAAATCAACATAGGCTTCGACAAAAAGATTCGTATTGTTCGAGTTACCCTTTTTTGTATAGTAGAATGCTCCGCTGTAGATATAAGGCATCATCTTTTGGAGCCTTGACTTAGACTGCTCATACTCCTCGGACCCGGGACGTGAGCTGTCAAGTACCGCCATATACTCTTTGTAAGAATAATAAAGGGCAGAATAGGCACTCTCACTTTCACCACCTGACGAAAAATGTTTTACAAATTCATTATAATTCAATTGAGCCTGCGACAAAGACTGGGCAGCAAGTTGCTGAACGCCAAAGAAAAAGGCCAAAAACAAGAAAATTTTAAACTTCATATATATGCAATTGTGTTATTTACAGATTACAAAAACATTACAACAAGCCACACCGTAACACGGCAATAACCACACGTTTTCAAGCATTTTACACACAAGAAAACCGAAGGCTGAACCGCCTGAAGGCAAAATGATTTGTAGTTTTTCAGGAATATTTGCAAATATATATAAAAAAATCACAACAAACGATAAAGAATATTGTAAAAAACCGGCGCGCAAAGTGAATTATATTCAACAAGCCGCCATTTTGCACAAAAGGAACAGCCCCCTTGCCGTACAAAGATTAAGCCACACATTGAACTCCGGGCGCACAAAAATGGCAGGATATTTTTAAAAAACAGTAAAATATTCATCAAAATCCACACTAAAAACAAGAAGCATTGCGACGAGAACAATTAAAATGTCTATATTTGCAGTTAAACTACAATCACATCGACAACCGATGTAGGCAAACACAGATTTTACACATCCGTCAATTTAGACGTATAAAATATTCAACAAAGGAGGAACTGATGGACGAGTCATATATAAAACATTTTTACCATCACGCAATGAAGTATGGCACATACTTGGGTATCGCTTGGGCAATAATGTACATATTGCTTTTCCAATCCTATGCCAGCCAGTACCTCTCAATGGCAGCAATAGTGCTGTTTTTCAGCTCCCCGTTCATTGCATGCAGGCTTGCCGTCAATTTCGGCAGGAACGAGTGTGGAAGACACATGAAATACACCCAAGCCTGGATATTCCTGCTCTGCATGTACATTTGTGCAACACTTTTCAGCGCATTGACAAACTACATTTTCCTGAACGTCATTGACCAAGGCGCATTGCTGATGGAGATTAACAATGCATTGACCCAAATAATATCCTCCCCGACTATTGGCGAAGAGGAAAAAGCCGCATTCGAGAACATACAGGACCTTGCCTCACGACTAACAGCCAATGATATAACATGGCAAGTGTTGAGCAACAACATATACTGCTCAATGATTATGCCGCCACTAATCGCAATCTTCGCAAGCAGAAACCAATAAAACAGCCAACAACATATGGACATATCTGTTATAATACCGCTCTACAACGAAGCAGAGTCACTGCCGGAGCTCACAGCATGGATTGAGCGCGTGATGCACGACAATGGTTACACATATGAAATAATATTCATAAACGACGGTAGCACCGACAACTCCTGGGGAATCATAGAACAGCTCAAGGAGAAGAACGACTGCATACACGGTATAAAATTCCGTCGCAACTATGGCAAATCACCAGCTCTCTTCTGCGGCTTTGAACGCGCAAAGGGCGACGTTGTCATAACCATGGATGCCGACCTGCAGGACAGCCCAGATGAAATCCCCATTTTATACAAAATGGTGACAAATGAGGGTTACGACCTTGTATCGGGTTACAAGCAGAAGCGATACGACCCGCTCAGCAAGACAATACCCACAAAGCTGTTCAATGCAACGGCACGTAAGGTGTCGGGCATAAAGAACCTGCACGACTTCAACTGCGGTCTCAAAGCCTACCGCAACGATGTTGTAAAGAATATTGAGGTATATGGCGACATGCACCGCTACATCCCCTACCTTGCCAAGAATGCCGGATATGACAGGATAGGCGAGTTGGTAGTTCACCATCAGGCGCGTAAATACGGCAAGAGCAAGTTCGGTATAAGCCGTTTCTTCCATGGCTATCTCGACCTCATATCACTATGGTTCCTGTCCAAGTTCAACCGCCGCCCAATGCACATTTTCGGACTTTGGGGAACATTGATGTTCCTCATTGGCTTTGTCTCGGCAATAATTGTGGGTACCGCAAAACTCATTGCGCTTGCAAATGAGGAGCCAAGCCGACTGGTGACAGACTCCCCCTACTTCTACATAGCGCTGACCATGATGATTCTGGGCACCCAGCTATTCCTCACCGGCTTCATTGCCGAACTGGTGAGCCGCTCGTCACACGACAGGAACAAATACAATATTTCAAAGGAGATATGATGAGAGCCGCATACAGACAACTTATACTCACCTTTCTTATCCTGTGCAGCCTGTTGCCCACAGGATGCGACGGAGGATATGACTGCGCACTCGAAAATGTCGCATACAACCGTATAAAATTCTACACAACAGGGGCAGACAGCACCGAAAGGGAATATGCGCTCCCTGAGCCTTTGACCGTATCGATATTGATCAACGGCGTAGCTTCAACAGCCATAAACCACGTCAGCAGTGCCAAAGAGATAAAGTTGCCAATGAGCTACACTGCAGCTTGCGACACGGTAATCATGAATTTCTTTGACAACTGCAACGACACGCTTTACATAGGCCACAACAATATACCCATCTACCAGTCAATGGAATGCGGCGTGATCATGCACCACAGATTGACCACCGCCACAACCACCAATGTCCTGATTGACTCCATGGCCATCAACAATGCCGACGTGAACTTCAACAACAATGAAAACATTAAGCTATATTTTACTGAGTAGCATACTGCTTTTTGCCCCGCTTGACACCACAGCGCAGGAAAAAGAGAAAAAAACAAGCCTGGGCGAGCTGTTGGCATTCAAAGGATTCGGTTTCTCGACCGACATCTTCGGTTGCGCATACTCACTCATAGGCGAAGGCATAAGCACCGAGGTTGCAGCAGAAATCAATTTCGGCAACCGCCTCTACCCCGCTGCCGAGTTCGGATGGGCATGGTGCAACACCACCGACGAACTCAGCAACATCCATTACCGAACGAATGCCCCCTACTACAGAGCAGGCTTCAACTATAACTTCCTCACATCAAAGGAGAACCCAAACCCCAAGCATTACATCTATGGACTACTGCGCATAGGATGGACAAATTTCAGTTATGACGTCAAGACGCCACCCATCACCGACCCCGTATGGGGCGGCGAGGTGGCCCTTGACCTCAAGGATGTCGAAGGTGCTTGCCTGTGGGGCGAGATAGGTGCCGGAATAAAGGTTGAGATTGCCAAGGGATTCAAAATGGGCTGGAGCGTGCGCTACAAAGTGAGGATAACCGAAAAGGAGGGAGAAAATTCAAGAATGTGGTACATCCCGGGCTATGGCATAAACCAGAGCACTCGCTTTGGTGGCACGTACAACCTTATATATGACATACCTATTAGAAAATAAACAAGCATTAAAAAAAAGCAATAATATAGAATTACCCAAAAAAAATAAAAACATGAACGGTAAATTGAGCAAATTCAAGATAGTATTCCTGTTGTTTCTCATAGTAGGAACATTCTACATATTAAGAAACCACACGCCCGAGGGTTACACAGCCAACAGGGGGTACATATTCGGCACACAGTACAACATCAAGTACAAGAGCGTCGAGGATCTTCACGAGGAGATAAAGGCTACATTGATGCAGGTAGACAACTCCTTGTCAATGTTCAACAGGAACTCAATCATAAGCGCATTCAACTGCAACAGGGATACCACGGCCAACGAAATGTTCACCGATGTATTCAACCTCGCGCAGGAGATTTCGGCAAAGACCGATGGCGCTTTTGACATTACCGTGGCACCACTTGTCAATGCATGGGGATTCGGCTTCAAGAAAGGCCTGTTGCCCGACAGCGCAACTGTTGAGGAACTGCGTAGCAAGGTGGGCTATACCACCGTGGCATTGGTTGACGGAAAGGTTGTGAAGCAGAACCCGGGCACAATGCTCGACTGTGGCGCAATAGCCAAAGGATATGGCTGCGACATGGTAGCACGTCTGCTCGACAGCAGGAATATCACCGATTATATGATTGAGATTGGTGGCGAAGTGGTGACAAAAGGCAAGAACGACCGTGGAACCGAGTGGAACATAAGCATAAGCAAGCCGACAGAGAACACCACAGGCAGCCACAACGAGCACCAGCGCATAATTGCCATAAGCGGCAAGGCCATGGCAACATCGGGCAACTACCGCAACTTCCGCATAGAAAACGGAAAGAAGTTTGCCCACACTATTGACCCACGCACAGGATACCCCGTACAGCACTCATTGCTCAGCGCAACGGTAATTGCCGAGAACTGCGCCAAGGCCGATGCCTACGCCACATCGTTCATGGTAATGGGACTTGAAAAAGCCATAGAACAGTGCAAAAGCGATGGCATTGAAGCATTCTTCATATACAGCAACGAGGATGGGGCGTTGCAGACATATGCAACTGAAGGATTCTAAAAAAACACTCACAATACAAAGCCGATAGCCGCGACGTCGCGGCTATCGGCTTTGTATCACGAATGCATAATCACTCCACCGGCGTCATGCTGCTCATTGTATTTATGAAGTGCAGCAAGTTAGAGGTAAAGAGTTTGACCGAAATTGCAAGCAGAATTATACCAAAGAACTTACGGGTAAAATATATACCACCCTTGCCCAACGCCTTTTCAATGAATGCCGTAGCCGACAATATAATGTATACAACAACCGCATTGAGGGCCAATGCCGAAAGGATGTTGACCGACGCGTACTCGGCCTTCAGCGCCAGCAGTGTGGTAAACGAACCCGCGCCGGCAAGCAAAGGAAAGACCAACGGCACAAAAGTAGCATTCTTGGCCAGGTGTGAGGTATCCTTGAAAATCTCGATATCAAGAATCATCTCCAGTGCCATGAGGAAAATAATCACCGCACCGGCAACGGCAAAAGAGTTGATATCCACACCAAAGAGCCCCAGTATCCAGTCACCCAGAAAGAAAAAGAGAAACATGAGAGTAAACGAGTAAACAACCGCCTTGTTGACGTTTATCTCCTTACCCTTGTCACGCAAAGAGAGCACTACCGGCATAATACCGATGGGGTCTATGATTGCAAACAGCACAATGAATGCGCTGAAGAACTCTACAAGAGAGAAAACTGAAAACATTTCCATAAACATCCTATTTATCAAAATATAAAACAATATTCACGGCATTGTGTACGTGCCATGAGAAATAATTGATACAAAATATTAACAACCGCCATACGCATTTATATATAATAAGGTGCATTAGAAAGCAACAGCGACCGTTTACCTGTTGAGCATATGATTAAGTTCGCCATTAAGGTCAAAACAGCGCCAATTTTCGTTGGCCTTGAGCGCCTCGCGCAGTTCAACGGACTTTTCATCACCTTCTGCAATGAGCCACTCAACAAGTTTCATTACACACTTTTTAAGGGACTCTATACGATATTTATTCTTGGGATTATTAGACACTTGAGAGAACGACACCTGGAATAGCAAATCACCAAGAAGCCCCCACAGATTACTGTGGCAAAATTTCAACCTCAATCTCGATTCGCCATGGTCGGTTCGCTGATAACAGTGCTCCTCATCAATACGGTGCTTCTTGCCACACCATGAAAAGCAGATATATTCTTTACTCGTTTCAACAATCTCCAAAGCATCCATTCCATCAAAATGCACAACAACCGATGGCTTGATTTCATCACCTATAAGAATATCATAGCTATACTCTACGCCATTGGTATCTCCTTTGCAGATTATAAATACCGGGGCTCGTTTCTCGGGATCCTGACGCGAAGTCTTTTCGGCACATTCAATCTCGTAGGCTGCAATTTGAGCCGCGAGCTTATTCCCGCTTTGAGCCAAGCCGTCCATAATACCTTTAAGTTCGGGAAGTAGAGCAAAGACCTCCTCGGTCTTGTTAAAACCGAGCAATGCGGAAAGGTTGTAGACACCGTCCACATGCTGTGGAGCAAAGCAGCCCGAATCTATGCCCCGGCGCATGATGGATACAAAGGCGTCGGTATCGGTTATAGTCAACGAAGACCAATTATTGCACGATTTCATCAATGCATATGAAGGATAGAGCCCTACATTGCCTTGTTCTACCGCATACCATAGGAACCCTAGAGCTATCTCTTTCAAATCCGTTGCATACTGGCTTAATGAAGAACTCTGCGACTGCCACTCCTTGATATCCTCATAGAAATACCCCATCGCATCCAGAGCATTGTCCAAATCAACATATTCGTAACCCATAAAGACCTCATCACGGCTAAGATATGGATTTGGAAGAGAAATGGCCACGGTATCAAGTACTTCACCTTTTACCAAAGAATACTCCTTGCAGTGCCAGCGCACAAGGAGGTTGCCATCGGGATTGAATCCCAGGATTTCGGTTTTGCCACAACCGCATAAATCCTCTGAAACAATAGGGAAGCTTGCATTTTCGGGAATAATTATAGCTTGAGCCCTTTTGGAACCTCCTGCCACAGACATATCCATGGTTCTGTGATTGAAATATAGCAGTAATGCCCTGCATGGTGCATTATAGGATTCATCCGTGTAAATATGGTAATCTGTCATAATGAAAATATAGTTTACGTACAAATTTAATATTTATATGCAAAGATGGAAAAACTGAACTAAAAAAAATAATTTTTGTAAAAAAATCATTACCACAGCATCGTTATTTGACAAAAAAGTTGTACCTTTGCGGCCGAATTCTATCAACATAATGTCTAACTCATTAACTTTTAAAAAATTATGAGCAACGAAATTCTAACAGGTACACCCGATTTCAATTGGGAGTCGTACGAGAAAGGCGAGAACATCTCAGGTCTTTCACACGAGCAGCTTGAGCAGGCCTATGATGGCACACTCAACAAGGTATCAAGCCGCGAGGTAGTAATGGGTACCGTTATCGGTATCAACAAGCGTGAGGTTATTGTAGACATCAACTACAAGCAGGACGCTATCATCCCCATCAGCGAGTTCCGCTACAACCCAGACCTAAAGGTAGGTGACCAGGTAGAGGTTTACATCGAGAACTTGGAGGACAAGAAGGGCCAGTTGAGCCTTTCACACAAGAAAGCACGCGCAAGCCGTTCTTGGGAGCTTGTAAACAAGGCTATGGAAGAGCAGGCAGTTGTACGTGGTTACATCAAGTGCCGCACAAAGGGCGGTATGATCGTAGAGGTATTCGGTATCGAGGCATTCTTGCCCGGTTCACAGATTGACGTTAAGCCTATCCGTGATTACGATGCTTACGTTGGCCAGACCGAAGACTTCAAAATCGTTAAGATCAACCAGGAATTCAAGAATGTTGTCGTTTCTCACAAGGCACTCATCGAGGCTGAGCTTGAGGAGCAGAAGAAGAAGATCATCAGCACACTTGAGAAGGGTCAGGTACTCGAGGGTACAGTCAAGAACATCACCTCTTACGGTGTATTCATCGACCTCGGTGGCGTTGACGGTCTTATCC
>JAZRGF010000318.1:0-2811 GCA_045644005.1 Bacteroidaceae bacterium
GAGGGTTACAAGATTACCATCGGCAACAACGTGAAAGTTGAGGCAACAACAGAGCGCGGTGCAATTTGGGCAACACGTACACTGCTGCAGATTGCCGAGCAGAACAGTGGCAAGCTCCCCAAGGGTACCATCGTCGACTACCCCGACTATGAGATGCGTAGCTTCATGCTCGACTGTGGCCGCAAGTTCATCCCCATCAGCTTCCTGCACGAGTATGTCGATTTCATGGCATACTACAAGATGAACACATTCCACATTCACCTCAACGACAATGCCTTCAAACAGTTCTTTAACCACGACTGGGCAAAGACACCATCGGGATTCCGTTTGGAGAGCGACTTCTTCCCCGGCCTTGCATCACGCGACGGCTATTATACAAAGGAGGAGTTCATCGAGCTGCAGAAGCATGCAGAGCGCGTGGGTGTAGAGATTATCCCCGAGTTCGATGTTCCTGCTCACTCATTGGCATTCGTACACTACCGCCCCGAGCTGGGCAGCAAGGAGTACGGTCTTGACCACCTCGACCTCTTCAACCCTGCTACATACACATTCGTTGACTCTCTCTTCATGGAGTACCTTGGCGGCGAGGAGCCTGTCTTCCGTGGCCCACGTTTCCACGTAGGTACCGACGAGTACTCAAACCGCGACACAGCTGTTGTTGAAAAGTTCCGCTACTTCACCGACCACTGCATCCGCGAGGCCGAGAAGTATGGCAAGCAGGCTTGCGTATGGGGCGCACTCACACACGCAAAAGGCAACACCCCTGTAAAGGTTGACAACGTACTCATGTATGAGTGGTACAACGGTTATGCCGACCCGACAGAGATGATGAAGCTCGGTTACGACGTAATCAGCATGCCCGACGGTTACACCTACATCGTTCCTGCTGCAGGCTACTACTATGACTACCTCAACTGCAACTATCTCTACAACAGCTGGACACCAGCCATCATCGGCAACCAGACATTCCCAGAGAAGCACCCACAGATTAAGGGTGGTTCATTCGCTGTCTGGAACGACCACGCAGGCAACGGTATCAGCTGCAAGGATATCCACTATCGCGTTTATCCTGCAATGCAGACAATGGCTGTGAAGATGTGGACAGGTGCAAAGCCAGCCGTTCCATTCGAGGAGTTCAACCAGGCACGTCTTGCACTCAGCGACGCCCCGGGCGTTAACATCGCAGGCCGTTTCAGCGGCGAGAAGCGTACAATCCTTGAGGTTGCCAATGTTGCTACAAACACCAACCTTGCAGCAAACAGCGGTATCAGAGAGATTGGTTTCGACTACAGCGTATCATTCGACATCGAGTATAAGAACGAGGCAAACGGCACTGTACTCTTTGAGTCACGCGACGCAGTGTTCTACCTTGCCGACCCTACACAGGGCAAGATAGGTTTCTCACGCGACGGCTACCTCAACACCTTCAACTTCCGTTTCTACCCGGGTGAGAAGGCACAGATAACAATCTGCGGTAACGAGAGCGAGACAAAGCTCTATGTAAACGGCAAGCTCGTTGAGACACTCGACAAGCAGACACTCTACCACAACGAGGGCGGCAAGGACAAGATGTTCTACGTTCGCACACTCGTGTTCCCACTTGAGAAGACCGGCAACTTCAAGAGCAAGGTTACAAACCTCAAGGTTACAAACTACGGCAAGTAATTGCTTGCACAAGAGAGAATAAAAATATTTGGCAGAGCATCGACTCTGCGGAATATTTTTAATGTATACCAAGCTGTCGCTTAAATGAAGATAAATTTAAGGATGAACAATACTGCCAGAACATACATGGTAGGAGTAATCTTCTTGAACTTGCCACAAAGCATATTCAGTACCACATACGAAATCATGCCAAGCATTATACCGTTTGATATTGAATAGGTAAGCGGCATTATTACAATGCAGATGAATGTAGGGATTGACTCGCAGTAGTCGTTGAAGGGAATCTTTCTCACCGATTCGAGCATCAGCATACCCACAATCACAAGCGCAGCTGTTGTTGCGGCTGCAGGAATTGAGAGGAACAATGGTGAGAAGAACAACGAAACTGCAAAGCACACGGCAACCACAAATGCAGTGAGGCCGGAACGTCCACCCTCGGCAACACCGGCCGCACTCTCAACGTATGTCGTGGTTGTTGAAGTGCCAAGCACAGCACCGGCTGTCGTTGCAATAGAGTCGGCCATGAACGCATGCTTCACCCTGTAGATATTACCATCCTTGTCAACCATATTCGCTTTGCCACACACACCGATGAGAGTACCTATTGTATCGAACAGGTCAATGAACAGGAATGTGAACACCACCACAAGCATGTCGAGCGAGAATATATGCTTGAACTCAAACTGACAGAAAATAGGCTTTATCGACTGTGGAGCCGAGAGAACACCTTTGAACTCAGTAATGCCACCGGGAATACCTATAAGCATTGTAATGATGATACCAAGCAGAATTGCCGCCGGCACTCTCTTGGCATACAATATTCCGGTAATTACAATACCGATAAGGGCAAGCAATGCCTGACCCGATGTAATATCGGCAAGTGTAACCAAAGTTGCAGGGTCGGCTACTATAAGCCCACCGCTATGCAAGCCAATGAATGCAATAAAAAGTCCTATGCCGGCACCAATGGCATTCCTCAAGTGCATTGGAATTGCGTTCACAAAGGCCTCGCGCACGTTGGTAAGTGTAAGAATAATGAATATCACACCTTCAATTAGCACGGCTGTCAATGCAAACTGCCACGGATAGCCCATACCAAGACACACGGAATAAACAAAGAAAGCGTTGAGCCCCATACCCGGAGCC
>JAZRGF010000319.1:0-19445 GCA_045644005.1 Bacteroidaceae bacterium
ATGCTGCTGTCTGTACCCATTTCCTCTACCTGCTCGCAATACTCGATATCAATGTCAGTTGGGCGGTACTCCTTATTGTGCTCAATTGTGAAGCAATAGCCGGGAGGTGGGCACTTGCAACCAAGGCGCTGCATCTCGGGACCAATCTTGTTCACGCATAAAAGCCCAAGGGCTGCATAATCGTGAATAACTTCGCGATGAGAAGCAACAATTACATCGGGCAAGGATTCAATAGTGATTTTTTCCATAATCTTGAGTTTTTTGCGAGAGTCCATCCATTCAAGTAACTGATTGCGTCTTGTGACAAGTCGCTGCAGTTGCTTTTCCGTATCTTCAATTTTACGTGACAGTTGTTCCACGCTTGGAGTATGAGATTCGTTATCATACAAATCCTTTATCTCCTCAAGTGTAAATCCCAACTGCTGCAACTGACGGATTGAATTAAGTTTTAGCATCTGCGTGATACTGTAATAACGATATCCAGTCCACTCATCCACCTCATCGGGGACAAGCAGTTCCTTCTGTTCATAATGACGCAATGTCTTCACGGTCACTTGCATCAAACGGGAGAACTCTCCGATTTTCAACTTTGTTTTTTCTCTCATAATCGCACGATGTTTTTGCTAGCTGATGCAAAGATATTCTATGACCCAAGGTACGAGTCAAGAGAAATAGCATCTTTTTTTCGAAAAAATATTTTTTTCAACTGTTATTTCTTATGGGTTTTGCCTATTTTCATGATTCAGGAACTCAAAAAAAACGATTCTTAATGGCATCACATACCGCAACACGTGAAAAAGAGATTTACAAGGTAACCATAATCGGCAGCATAGTGAATTTGGTGCTGCTACCCACATCGACATTCACATGGAGCCGAAAAAACAGATTTTATAAATGTTTTTGTTTCTGTTTCTCATTGCTGCTACGTTTTTTTTTATTAAATTTGCTTCGTGGAAAATTTAGTCAAAAACATATCAAGGCTCATTGCGCAGCATAACTGCGTTATTATGCCGGGAGTGGGTGCTTTCTTAGCGCACAGAGTGCCAGCGTATTACAACGCTGCAGAGAGAGTATTCATGCCACCCCACCGTTCACTTGTATTCAACCCACAGGTGACGGTTGACGATGCATTGTTGTTATCGGAGTACATGGAGGATGGTACAATGTCATACGAGGAGGCCGGCGAGTGCCTTGCCAGTGACATTGAGGCTATGCGCCGTAAACTTTCGGAAACCGGCATAGTGTGCTTCGGGGATTTGGGTAGATTCAGCATGGACATTGAGGGAAAGATTTCTTTCACCGCAAACGAGAACTGTATTGACGACCCATACAACTATGGCTTTGAGCCATTGACCATTGCACCGCTCAAGGAGTTGAAGCAAAAGGATATTGTCATCAAGCGCAGCAACGTAAGCAAGTACATATCGGCAATTGCTGCTGCAATTGTTGTGATATTCGTGCTCATTCCATTGGGCAACAGCTTCTACAACAGGGACGCGCAGCTGTCTGTTGCCGGTTTTGCTCCTGTTGAAAAGAGCGCACACACTGTAACAGCCATTGCTCCAGTAAACGAGGCGGTTTGCGAGATTGCCCCAGTTGAGGAGACTGTAACAGCACACATCTTCACCACTCCAGCCGAGCCTGCTCCCGTAATTGAGGAGACACCGGCAGTTGAGGTTATGGCAGAGCCTGTAGCACAGGTAGGTGAGGAGAGCGTGGAGATTATCGAAGAGGTTTCAAAACAATATTCTATAATTGTTGCAAGCACACCCAACCCCGACAAGGCGCAGTTGGCAATAACAGAGCTGTCGAGGAAGATGCAGGCCGACTACAAGGTTGTGCAAGGTGACAGGAGATTCCGCATAGCAATTGAGAGCTACAGCAGCGAGGCCGATGCAAATGCAGCCTTGGAGCGCATCCAGGCAACATTCTCCGATGCTTGGGTATACATTCATTAAACACACCACAATCCATGAGCAAGATAATATGCCCAAAGTGTGACCATGCCATTGATTTCGATGCAAGCGGTTACAAGGAGGGACAGTCATTGGTTTTTGAGTGCGAGCACTGCCGCAAGAGTTTTACAATACGTATTGGCGAGAATAAAGATGATATTGAGACCGAGGATTTCGGCCACATCGTGGTGATTGAGAACACCTTCTGTTATAAGCAGATTATCCCTTTGCACGAGGGCGACAACATGTTCGGCCGCTACAACAAGGGAACAGTTATCTCCAACCCCATTGAGACAAGCGACCCAAGCATGGACCGCCGCCACTGCATAATCAACGTGAAGCGCGGATATGCGGGTGATTTGACTTATACCATACGCGACAATCAGAGCGTGACAGGTACATTTGTGATGAACCGCATTCTTGGAAACCGTGAGCGCCTGCTCATTGAGGATGGAGCAATCATAACACTTGGCGCAACAACGCTTATTCTGCACACAGCTGATAGCGAAGAATAAGAAAAACGGCTGTGCGCATGCCGTGTATACACTCCAACATCTTTAATATCAACCAAAAAGGCAACCCTCCAAAGGTTGCCTTTTATTGTATCATCAATACACAAACACGAAGAACGATATCAGCGGAATTGCCACAAACGTACCATACATCACCAACAGGAAAAGGTAGATGTCCGATACAAGATAGCCGGTTTTGGTGTACTGGTCCGATATCCAGTCGCGGTGTTTGTTGTGTTTCTGGCGATTCAGGATATAACGGTAGAGTCTGTAGATACCAAAGCCCACTGCAACACCAATGAATGTGCCGGCAAGGATGTCGCCGGGATAGTGCACGCCAAGGTATATGCGTGTAAAGGCATTCATTGCTGCCCAAAAAAGGAGCGAAACGGTAAGTGCCCTGTTCTTTATGAGCAGTATAAGGAATGTGGCAATGCCGAACGAATTGGCGGCATGGCTCGATGTAAAGCCATACTCCTTGCCCCTGATGCAATCGACCACATCTACAAGGTACATGAGTTCGGGGTCATTGGTGGGGCGCCAACGTGCAAAGAACGGTTTGCAAATCCATGACGATATGACATCGGTGAAGGTGACTACAAGCGCAACAAAGAGAAGCAGGAGGAGAAAGTCCTTCAGACTATTGTTCTTCATCAAAATATACAACAATATCAAAATGAGCGGAATCCATACTGCGATGGTTGTATATACCTTCATACATCCATCCCAAAAGATTGAGTCGCTGCCATTCATGGCAAGGAGCAGATATTTGTCGAAATCTATTATTGTTGTGCTTGCATCCATTGAAAATAAGGTTTTGGCAGGCCGCAGCCCACGTTTGAATCCTATATCTGCTCCAAAGAGCCGGCTTTGACCCAGCCCACCACGCGGTTTCCGTTGTTGGCTTCAATCTTCACCCAATCGGTCAAAGTGTTGTCAATTATCACAACCTTGAGACCCTCGTGTATCTTTGTGAGCTCTGTTCCGTAGCTGTCGGGGGAGCTTTTCACAACCACCATCTCATCGAGAATCACACCTTCGGGCAATTCGTCATCGCTACAGGTAAGTGCCGACGCCGAAACATTTGCAAGTATAACAAATAACAGGGATATTACTGCTATAATCATTGGGATTCTGCGGCCATTGCTCTTGAAAAGGTAGATGAAGAGCATTGCTAGCATTGTCACAAATGCCACAACACCAATTACGCCCCATGTATCTTTTGTAAAAAGGCTAAAGAGTGAATTGCTCCACTGGCGGTAAAAGGGGACATCGTCCTGTGGAATCTTGTCCACAATCTTGCTCTGCACGAACTCAAGGTTGGCCTTTGCATCCTCGTCTGCGGCATCCATTCTCAAGGCACGCTCATAGTTCAATATGGCTTTGCCGGGCTGGTTTGTACGGTAATAGGCATTGGCCAGGTTGTAGTACAATGCAGCCGATGCACCCTGCTCGGCAATGGCGGTTTCATATATGCCGACGGCATCCGCGTACCTTGACTCGGCATAAGCCTTGTCACCCAGTTCCTTTTGAGTAAGGCTTTCCTGCGACATTGCAACAAAGGGCAATGCCAAAAGTATAAAAGCCGATATTATATTCTTCATATTCATCTCTTTATTGAATTTTCCATTTTACTTATTACGGCCTCGGCCATTCGGTATATCTTGTCCATGGTGGCACCTGGGTCACCCGGAGCGTAACGCGCAAACTCGCACTCGTTCAAGAGCTCAAGCAACTCGGCAACAAGTGCCTCGTTGCATCCGCGCCTTGCAAGCTCGCTCGCGACGTTGTCCTTTGAGAGTCGTGAGAGCGGGATATTCAGCTTGTCGCTCATATATCCCCACACAGCTTTCAATGTCTCGTCATAGAACTCGCTCACGCGGTTGTCGCGCATCAGTTTCTTCACGTTCTTCAGGCGGCGCACAGCAACGGAGTTTGCCTTCTTGGTCTTGAGGAGCGAGCTATTCTCGTTCTCCTTTATCCTCTTGCGGTATACCAACATTGCAATGACAAAAAGGAGTAATGCTATTCCATATATAGCCTTGTATAGTGTGGTACCAAAGAAGCGGCCATCGGCTGCACCCTCCATGGCACCGAGTTTTATGTAACGTATATCGCTTGCAAGCAGCTTGCCATCCTCCTTGACAACATAGACACTACCCTGCTGCGCCGGCTGACTTGCGCCCTTCTCCACCTCAATGACATGCTCCTTGCTCTCAATGGTCCTGTACGTGCCGCTTGCTGTGTCAAAATATACAAACCTTGCGGCCGGCACAGTATATGTTCCTGCGGTGCGTGGTGTCACCACATACTCATATATCTTTTCACCGGCAAATCCCTTGGCTGTGAGCTTGTACTTGTTGGTTATGATGGGGTCATAGACATCGAACTCCGATGGGAAATCGACTACAGGGTCGCCCATCAGTTTCATGTTTCCGTCGCCTTTGACAATCACCTTCAGGGTAAACTCTTCGTTCGACTTCAGGTTGGTGGCACTTACGGTACTGTTTATGCCAAAACGTCCAACTGCGCCCGAGAAGCCTACAGGGCGTCCGGCAGGCAGTTTCTCAATATCGACAACAACCTTGTTCGACTTGAGTTTCTTCTTCACCTCAACGTATGAATAACCGCCGTTGAACATCATTTCAAACGGGTCCATGGATGTACGTTTCTGCACCGCCACCACAGCCTCATACTCCATTGACGGGATTTCAAGACGTCCTGTCTCCTGCGGGAAGAGGACATACTGGCGCCATACAAGAGTGTTGTAGTTGTGTCCTTTATAATGCTCAAGCTCAAACTCCCGGTGTTGCGGAAGCTCAATCTCCTGGATGTTGAAGCCCTTGAGGTCGGGTGCGGGATTGTCAAGATTCACAAGGTTGACATCGGTGTACACCTTATATGTCAACAGCAATGCCTCCTGGTCATAAACATTTGTTTTGTTTACCGATGCTATGATAAAGAGATTGTCGTCTGATATATTTGTAGACGAGCCGCTTTGCCTTGCCGACGAGCCGTTACCGCCACCCTGCTGTGCGGGTGCCGACTGCCCTGCGGGAAGCACCTTTATTGTCAGCGGGTTCGAGACGACCTGCTTGCCATCTATCATCACAGCTGCACCCGGTATTGTTATCTCACCCTCGTTGTCGGCAACAACCAGGTATGTGTAAGTGATTGACATCTTGGAGGTGCGGCGACCGTTGATGGTCTGCACGCTTGAGAATGTCGACGAGTGAGGCCCTGTGAGAACCCGGAGGCCATCTACATCGGCAATGGTAGGTTGTCCATCGGTCCTTGTGTTCGCTTCATATTTTAGTTCGAAACGTTTGCCTGCAACCACCGATTTAGGTGCCGATGCCACGAACGATACCTCGTCGGCAAATGCAGTGCATAGCGCTGTCAGAATCAACAATGTCGATAATAATATCCTTTTCATCTAATATATTGTATTTGCGATATTCTTTTTACCAGTTCTTTTCTATTGAGCCCGATTTCACCTTGGCTTTCTCAAGCTCCTCCATCTTCTCTCTTATCTCTTTCTCGTCCTGCATCAGGGCTTTCAGCATCTGCTCCATCTTCTCCTTGTCGCTTTCCTCTTCGCGTCCGCTCTGCTGCTGTTGTTGCTGTTGTTGCTGCTGTTGCTGTTCCTGATTTTGCTGTTGTTGCTGTTCCTGTTCCTGCTGCTCCTTATCCTTTTGCTGTTGCTCCTGTTGTTGCTCTTGCTGCTGTTGTTCCTGCTCCTGCTGCTCTTGCTGTTGATCCTGCTGTTGCTGCTGGTTCTGGTTGTTTTTCATCTGATGCAGTATGACAGCCAGGTTGTAGCGTGCGTCCTCATCGGCAGGGTTCTTGCGCAGAGCCTCCTTGTAAGCCTCGGCAGCCTTCTCAAGCTCGCCACGCATGTGGTCAGTAACTCCCATATTATGGTAAACCGACGAATATCTTGCCGTGTCGCTCTGCGATTCACCGGCAATGGCAAGTCTTTGTGTCGCCTCTACCAGAGCCGAATCGACCCCGGCCTCCAGTTTGTAACCATCCTCATTGAACACCTTGCTCAACTGGGTGTAATTCTTCATTATGGCATTGGTAGCCGTGTTGTAGTTGACAAGGCTCTGCTGGGCATTGAAATTGCCGGCTTTCATGTACGGTTCCACCGCTGCCTCGTACAGGCTGTCGTTATGCAGTCTGTTGGCCTCAATAAGATATTCGTTCTGGCTTTTTTCGGTAGGACTACCGTATCTCACCAATGAAAATATGACATAGAGCGTGGCCGCTGCAATAACAGCGACAATGGCCATGTATGTGTATTTTCTTTTGTCAAAACCCATATTTCAACAATCCATCTATTTCTGTTATTACTTTTTGCTGCTGTTCCTGGTGTCGGCAACCGCCACAATAACCAAATCAAGGAACAGGAGTATGAATGCCAATGTAATGGGATAGAGAAACAGTTCCTCATACCCGGTGTACATTTCGGTTGTAGTCTCGTCCTGGTTCATCTTTTCGAGCTGGTCCGAGAGGATTTTCTGCGCGTCGTTGGTGTTGTCGACCTGCAGATAGAGGCCATTACCGGCTTTTGCAATGTTCATGGCCATCTCCTCATTGAGTTTTGTGACCACCACCTGGCCTTCACGGTCGCGCAGGAAGTTGCCTCCGCCGGTGGGTATTCGCCCGCCCTTGGCTGTACCTATTCCAAGAATAAACACCTTGTAGCCGTTCTCCGATGCCTTCAAGGCCGCCTCTTCGGCACCACCTTCGTGGTTCTCGCCGTCGGTAATGAGTACAATGGCCTTGCCAATCTTCTCATTCGGGGTAAAACACCTCGATGCCATGTTGATGGCAGCCCCAATATCCGTTCCCTGTCTTGAAACAAGGTTGGTTGATATGCTCTCAAGGAACATTTCAATAGAGATAAAGTCATCAGTAATAGGCAACTGCACATATGCATCGCCGGCAAATACCACCAATGCCATCTTGTTGCCTTTGAGTTGCTCTGCAAGACGCTTTATAAGGCGTTTGGCTTTTTCCAGACGATTGGGATATATGTCATCGGCAAGCATTGAGTTTGAGATATCCAATGCCACAACCATTTCCACACCCTTGGTGGTAACGGTTGTCTTTCCCTTGCCATAACGCGGGCGTGCGAGTCCCACGATTACCAGAGCCACGGCAAGCAGCGCAGTCCAGAAGAGGACGCTTGAGCGCATGGTGGAGTATGCAGGGACAAGCCTTGCAGTGAGTTCGGGGTCGCCATAACGTCTGAGTCTTCTCTTTCTTCTGTAGCAGGCATAGTAGTATATCACTATTGCCAGTGGAACAAACAGAAGCAGATATAAATATTCAGGTGTTGCAAATTTCATCTCTATAATACTTTATTAAGGTATTTTCTTCAACAATGTATTGCGCAGCAATATCTCAAGCATGAGCGATAGAATGGCTATGAAAGCGAAAATCATGAATTTCTCCTCCTGTGTGCCAAAATGCTTCACCTCGAGCTTGGTGCGTTCAAGCTGGTCAATCTCCTTGTAAATGTTCATAAGGCTCTCCTTGCTCGACGAGCGGAAGTATTCGCCACCTGTCACAGAAGCGATAGACTTCAATGTCCTTTCATCGAACTCAGAGTTGTTCATGATGCCATATGGTGTCTGTACCTGCTGCTGGTCGGTCCTGAAACCAATGGTGTATATTCTAACGCCATACTCCTTTGCTATCCCTGCAGCATCCTCAGGCGTTATCTCGCCGCTGTTGTTCGAGCCGTCAGTGAGCAGTATGATGACCTTCGACTCGGCCTTGCTGTCTTTGAGACGCGAAACGGCATTGGCAATACCCATACCAATGGCAGTTCCATCCTTCAAGGCGCCGTTCAAGGCATATTCAATGCCCGATTTGTCAATGAGGCTCAACACGCTTCCATAGTCGATTGTCAGCGGGCACTGCGTAAAGCTCTCACCAGCAAAGAGTGTGAGGCCTATATTGTCGTTCTTGCGGCCCGACACGAATTTCGCAGCCACTTCCTTTGCCACCTCTATGCGGTTGGGCTCAATATCCACCGCCGACATACTGGTGGAGACGTCCATGGCCAACATTATGTCGATACCCTCGACACTCTCCTCGCTCCAGCTTTTTGTCGACACCGGGCGCATGAGCACCAGAATGAGCATAGACAATGACACCAGTCTCAACATAAAAGGAAAGTGAATGAGGTAGTTCTTGTATGTCCTCAACTCCTTACCAAAAGGAAGTGTCGTTGACACCTTCATCGAGGGCGACATCTTGCGTCCACGAATGATATACCACACAGCATATGCTATGAGCGGTATGAAGAGCAACAGATATATGATTCTTGTAAAGTGCATATCAATGATAAATTAGCCAAACATGTGACCTAGGTCGGTTATCAACAGCGCTGCCACAGCAACCACCACACACAGCACAACGGCGATTGAGACAATGAGCCAACGTTTCTGCACAAGAGAGCGTTCATTGACCACAGTCTTTTCCACAGGCTTGCGGTTCTCTTCCTCAATGTCCTTTGTAGCGTTGACAAAGTCTATTGCGCAGAGCATATTGCGGTCGTTCTCATTCAACGAGGGTTTGAACTTTGCGAACTTCACAAGGTCGGCAACTTCAAGAATCTCCTTGAGTTCCTTGATGGCCTCCTTATCATTGAAGTGCAGAAGGTTCTCTATGATCTCGCCCGTTGTCATGTCGGCAGCATTGAACTTGTCACGGCTGTGCATATACTCACGCAATGCATCGGTGAGGCGTGTGTAGTACTCCTTTGCACTCTCCTCGCCTTTCAGGCTGACGTCACTCTTTATCTCGTCAATCTTCTGCAACGCCGTAAAGTGCGAAGGCTTGGGTGGTTTTTCCCTTACAATACGGATTATAGGCTTGTTGTTCATGTATCTTACTATAATCCAAGTCAACAATGCCAACAGCACGACAAGCAGGAACGAGAGATACACTGCGTCGCGATACTCCTCCCATGTAAGCTGCGCCTCCCACACCGGCCTGAAGCCTTTTATATCCTTCAGGTTAAGGGTGTCGATGGGCACGCTGCTCACTGACAAATATGTCGCATTGGTGTAATAGGCGTCATCGCCCACCATTGCAATAATTGGCGGTATTGACTGCAGTGAGTCGACAAACGATGTTATGACACATTCGTTGATATATGTCTCACGGCCATTTGCGCCGCTTCTCCGGCTCTCCTTCCTGTCGAGCACCTCAATGTCGGCCGTCAACATGTCGGGAATCTGCACGTCAACGTTGTAACCGCTGTCAACGCCAAGCTCAAGAACAAGCCTTGCATGCTCGCCAATGCGCATCTCCTTGGTCTCAACGTCCAACGAGTCAAAATAGGCATTGAACACAACATTCTGCGCCTTCACGGGCAATGCCGCAAAAACAAAAAGAAGCAGTGATATGTATGAAAATAGTTTCTTCATCTTTTATCGTATACTTTACTGAGATACAGCATCATCCGCGTTGTGCAAAGAGTGCAAGCAGAGCCTTTACGTAATCCTGGTCGGTGCGTACCGATACAGAATCGACACGGCTTCTTTGCAACCTCTCCTTCAGTGCACAGCTCTGGGCATTCCACCAGTTGCGTTGCGCCTCGCGCACTTTCTTCGATGATGTATCAATGTACATTTCGCTCCCACTCTCGGCGTCACGCACCTTCACAAGTCCAATATCGGGCAGTTCGGAGAGTCGGCGGTCATACACCTGTATTGCCACAAGGTCATGCTTGCGGTTCGCAATGGTCAAGGCACTGCTGTAGTCGCCGGAGCATATGAAGTCGCTCAAAAGGAAAGCCGTACACTTCTTCTTCAAGGCATTAGTAAGGAACTCCAGCGGCACCTTTATATCGGTTTTCTTGCTCTGGGGTTCAATATTCAGCAATTCCCTTATTATATATAGTATATGCTTGCGCCCTTTTTGTGGCGGAATGAATTTCTCAATCCTGTCGGTAAAGAAGATGACACCAATCTTGTCATTGTTCTGTATGGCGGCAAAGGCAATTGTAGCCGCAATCTCGGCAAGCATTTCGCGTTTGGTGCGTGTAGCTGTTCCAAAGTCAAGACTGTCCGACAAATCGACAAGAAGCATCACTGTGAGTTCGCGCTCCTCCTCAAAGACCTTTATAAATGGTTTGTTGAAGCGCGCGGTCACATTCCAATCGATGTCGCGCACATCATCGCCATACTGGTAGTCGCGCACCTCGCTGAAGGACATACCACGCCCTTTGAAGGCCGAATGGTACTGTCCCGCAAAGATGTTGTGCGAAAGACCACGGGTCTTTATCTCAATCTTGCGAACCTTTTTAATGAGTTCACTTGTCTCCATATCTCAATCAGGGTACCTCTACGCTGTTCAATATGCGGCTTACGATCTCGTCGGTTGTGAGGTTGTTCGCCTCGGCCTCGTAGCTAAGGCCAATGCGGTGGCGGAGCACATCGTGTGCAACGGCACGTACATCCTCGGGGATGACATAGCCACGGCGCTTTATGAAGGCATAGGCACGTGCTGCAAGTGCAAGGTTAATGGATGCACGTGGCGATGCACCGAATGAGATGTAGTCCTTCATCTCCTTCATGCCATATCTGTCGGGGAAACGTGTGGCAAAAACAATATCGGCAATGTACTGCTCAATCTTCTCGTCGATATACACCTGACGCACAACCTTGCGTGCCTCAACAATATCCTGGGGCTTGAGCAATGGCTTCACCTCAATCTTCTCGCCGGTAATGTTCTGGCGGATGATGCGCTTCTCCTCGGAAAGCTCGGGGTAACCGATTACCACCTTGAGCATGAAACGGTCGACCTGTGCCTCGGGCAACGGATAGGTACCCTCCTGTTCAATGGGGTTCTGTGTTGCCATTACAAGGAAAGGCTCGGGCAACTTGAAGGTCTGCTTGCCAATTGTAACCTGGCGCTCCTGCATGGCCTCGAGCAAAGCACTCTGCACCTTTGCCGGTGCACGGTTAATCTCGTCGGCAAGGACAAAGTTCGCAAATACAGGACCCTGTTTCACCTTGAAGTCCTCGCTCTTCTGGCTATATACCATTGTACCAACAACGTCGGCAGGGAGAAGGTCGGGGGTGAACTGTATGCGGCTGAAATCTGCATCAATCAAATCGGACAATGTCTTTATGGCAAGTGTCTTGGCCAGACCGGGAAGACCCTCGAGCAGAATGTGACCGTCTGAAAGCAGACCAATGAGCAATGATTCCACCAAGTGCTTCTGTCCAATAATCACCTGGCTCATTCCTGTCTGCAGGTTTGTTACAAAGGCGCTCTGCCTTTCAATCATTTCGTTCAATTCACGAATGTCAATTGTTGCATTCATAATTATGTCTTGTATCTTATAGTTTTAATATTGTACAAAATTACAGCCAATCGGGCTATCATTATGTTAATTTCGTTAAAATAGACTTAACCAGTGTTAGCAGTAAACAAACTTTAACGTAATTTGCTTACTTCTTTGGGGTAAGGCGCGGTATCGCTATCTCCATTCCGCGGCACAGACCATTAGGATTGGACATCTTGTTATATTTTACAATGTAAGGCCACAACCTCTTGTCACCGTAATATTCCCTTGCAATCCTTGTCAAAGTCTCGTCGGGAGCAACCTTGTGCACCGCCAGGTCACCCTCGGCTACATACAACGTGGTATCGGCAAGTGTAATATATTTAAGGTTCTTTGCTGCAAGTTCATCCACAAGGACAAATTCATATTCCCCGGCACTCTGCTGTGCAACCGGTAAAGGAGCCGGTTCAGCCACAATCTCCGGTTCTGCCGCCACAGGCTCTTCAACAACCGCTTCAACAGCAACGGTCTCCTCCACCGGCTCCGCCTCTACATCTGCTGTTTCTGCTGCGACATTTTCAATGACAGGTTTACTCTTTGGCTCTTCTACAGCTGCAGGTACTGTTTCCTTGACTTCCTCAACAACAGCAACACCATCAGCACCAGTCCTGTTTATGAGTATCAGAGCCACTGCAATTGCCATTATTGCAATCAGGTAATAGCTCAACCGGCTCTTTTTCTTCTTTGAAGAAGCCGGCTGCTTTTCCTGAGCACTTTTCTTTGGAGGCACACGAACAATGACAGGCTCCGATGGCCTCTCCTGTACAACAACAGGCGCTTCCTGGCTTTCGGGCACCGGCATTTCCTCTACGTTCTCTTCAACAACCGGCACTACAGCCTCCTGTTCTACAGTCTCTTCTGCCACGCTCTCCTCATGTTTTTCAATTACAACAGGCTCTTCTGTTGTCTCTTTGGCAACACTCTCCTCTACTGCACCCTCCTCAACGGTTGCAACAGATAACTCCTCGGCTACAGGCTGCACGACAACAGGCTCCACTGCGGTTTCTGTAGTTTCTACAGTCTCTACTGCTTCTTCGCTGTCGCCCTCCTCGTTGCTGTCGGGTTGGTATGTATCATCAACCTCAACAGGCTCAAACATTGCAAACGGCAGGTTTACCTGCTCCTTCAATGCATCGGCCGGAATGAATGTCAACTTTTTGTGACCCTTTATTTCTATCTTTTCACCAGTGTTTACATTCACGCTGCCGCGGCTTGCGACATCGGTCACTTTGAAAGTTCCAAGGCCGTTAATCTTGACAATTCCATCCTGCTCCAAGCCCTCGATTACAAGGTCAAAGAAGTTCTTTGTAAACAGTTCGGCTTTGGCAACAGAGATATTATTTCCTTTTGCCAACAGGGAAATCAAATCGGACTGGTTCAACTTTGCATCCATAGTTCTGTCTCCTTTTATTATTTGAACTTATCCTTGAGTTTATTACTTGGTTTGAACGCGGGCACAATTTTAGGTGGCACCAAAAAACGCTGTCCTGTCTTTGGATTGACAGAGAGTCTTTCGTTGCGCATCTTTACTTCAAGTGTACCGAACCCCGAGATATTGAGCTGGTCATTCTCTTTAAGACACTCGGTCATGAGCCCCACAAGTGCATCGACATTAGCACTTGCATCAGCGACAGGCATGCCACACTTCTTTGCCAATCTGGTAATAAAATCCTTGTTGTTCATATTTATTGTTCCAACTATGATAAAGTCATTATTTCTCAACCGTTCCCATGAGGTCGAACTCTGTGGCATCGGTTATGTGCACATTGTAGAAATCGCCGATATTCAATTTGCCTTCGGCAACGTTTATGAGCACCTCGGTATCAACATCGGGCGAATCGAACTCCGTGCGGCCTATGTAGTAATCGCCCTCCACCCTGTCGATTATGGTTTTATAGATATTGCCGGTCTTTGCCTCGTTAAGGCGTGTCGATATACGCTGCTGCACCTCCATCAGGCGGTCGAGACGCTCCTGCTTCTTTTTCCTTGAGATGCTGTCACGATAATTCTCAGCAGCAAACGTTCCCTCTTCCTCGCAATAGGCAAACGCGCCAAGGCGGTCGAACTTCGCCCATTTAACAAACTCCACAAGTTCCTCGAACTCCTTCTCGCCCTCGCCGGGAAAACCGACCATCATTGTAGTACGCAAGCAGATGCCGGGCACCTCCTGACGCATTCTCTCAACGAGAGCATACGTATCCTCTTTGGTAACGTTGCGGTGCATCTTCTTCAGCACCTTTGTGCTCACGTGCTGCAATGCTATGTCAAGGTATTTGCACACATTGTCCCTTTCGCGCATCACACGCAACAGGTCATAGGGGAAATTGGTGGGATAGGCATAGTGCAAGCGAATCCATTCCACACCCTCAATGTCCGAAATACGTTCAACCAACTGGGCAATGCTCTGTTTCTTGTAGAGGTCGACACCATAGAATGTAAGCTCCTGCGCTATTATCTGGAACTCCTTCACGCCCTTTGCCACCAAACCACGCACCTCGTCAACAATCTCCTCAATGGGGCGTGACTTGTGTGCGCCGGTAATGATGGGTATTGCGCAATATGCACAACGGCGGTTGCAGCCCTCGGAAATCTTTATATATGCGTAGTGTCCGGGAGTTGTCAGCACACGTTCCTGCGCCAAATCCTCGCGATACTGCTGTTTGAGGTCGGCAAGCAGCTCTGTCCAGTTGAATTTGCCATAAAACTTGTCAACTTGTGTGATTTCCTCGCGGAGCACATCAAGGTAACGTTCCGAAAGGCAACCCATGACATAGAGCTTTTTCAAATCACCCTCTTCCTTACGCTGGCAGAACTCAAGAATCATGTTTATCGACTCCTGCTTTGCATCGCCAATGAAGCCACAGGTGTTTATCACTGCAATTTCACCACATGGCTCCTCGCTGTCGTGAACTACCTCGTAGCCACACTCCTGAAGCTGGCGCATGAGGTGCTCCGAATCGACAAGATTCTTTGAGCAACCCATTGTGATGACATCTACACGGTTCTTTTTCATCATTAGAAACAGTTTGAATTTCTTTCTCTTATCCGAATAATGAATCAACGAACTCCTCGCGGTTGAAAATCTGCAAATGGTCGATACCCTCGCCAAGGCCGATGTACTTCACCGGAATCTTGAACTGGTCGCTGATACCGATGACCACACCACCCTTTGCAGTACCGTCGAGTTTTGTGATGGCAAGCGATGTAACCTCGGTTGCCTTGGTGAACTGCTTTGCCTGCTCAAAGGCATTTTGGCCTGTCGAGCCATCGAGCACAAGCATCACATCATTCGGGGCGCCGGGAACAACCTTCTGCATCACGTTCTTTATCTTTGTAAGCTCGTTCATCAAACCAACCTTGTTGTGCAGGCGGCCGGCAGTATCAATGATCACCACGTCGGCACCGTTTGCAACAGCCGAAGAGAGTGTGTCATAAGCCACAGATGCGGGGTCAGAACCCATTCCCTGCTTCACAACTGGCACATCGGCGCGGTGTCCCCACTCCACAAGCTGCTCAACAGCAGCAGCACGGAATGTATCGGCAGCACCAAGATACACTTTCTTGCCGGCTTTCTTGTACTGGTGTGCAAGCTTACCGATGGTAGTTGTCTTGCCCACACCATTCACGCCCACAACCATAATCACATATGGATTACCAGGTGTAGTCGGGATGTCGAAAGTACCGCCATCCTCGGTATTGTTCTCCATCAACAGCTGCGCAATCTCGTCCTTGAGCAACCTGTTGAGCTCGTTTGTATTCATGAATTTGTCGCGTGCCGCACGTTTCTGCACACGGTCAATGATTTTCAGCGTAGTCTCCACACCTACATCCGATGTAACAAGCACCTCCTCGAGGTTGTCAAGCACCTCGTCATCAATCTCGCTCTTGCCGGCAATGGCACGGGCTATTTTGCCGAAAACACTCTCTTTTGTCTTTGCGAGTCCCTTGTTAAGGACCTCCTTCTTTTCTCTACTGAAAAAACTGAATATTCCCATATTCTCTAAAATATCGTTTCAAAATCAATGGCTACACACAATGTAACCCTTAGTCATACATCAATTAGTCAAGCTTCAGCACCGCGAGGAAAGCCTTTTGTGGTACCTCAACGTTACCAATCTGCTTCATGCGCTTCTTACCCTTCTTCTGTTTCTCGAGCAACTTGCGCTTACGCGACACGTCACCACCATAACACTTCGCGGTCACATCCTTACGCACCTGCTTGATGGTCTCGCGGGCAATGATCTTTGTACCTATGGCTGCCTGCAGAGCAATATCGAACTGCTGTCTTGGGATGAGGTCGCGCAGCTTCTCGCACATCTGGCGGCCAAGACCGTATGCATTGTCAACATGTGTAAGTGTAGAAAGGGCATCCACCGGCTCACCGTTGAGCAGGATGTCGAGCTTAATGAGCTTTGATGTCCTGAAACCTGCTGGGTGATAGTCGAACGATGCATAACCCTTTGAAATGCTCTTGAGCTTGTCATAGAAGTCAATGACAATTTCGCCAAGCGGCAACAGGAAGCGGATATCCACACGATTACCGGTGATAAACTCCTGCTTGAGCAGTTCGCCGCGCTTCGAGAGGCAGAGCGTCATGATTGGACCGATGTACTCGGCACGTGTGATAATGCTTGCATTGATATATGGTTCCTCAATGTGGTCAATGAGAGTCTGGTCGGGCATTCCGCCTGGGTTGTGAACTTCCTTCACCTCGCCCTGCTTGTCATATACCATGTACGAAACGTTGGGCACAGTGGTGATGACGCTCATGTCGAACTCACGGTCGAGACGCTCCTGAACAATCTCCATGTGCAAAAGGCCAAGGAAACCGCAACGGAAACCAAAGCCAAGGGCTGCCGATGACTCGGGAGAGAATGTCAGTGAAGCATCGTTGAGCTGCAGTTTCTCGAGCGAAGCACGCAAATCCTCGTAATCCTCGGCGTCAATAGGATATACACCGGCGAAGACCATCGGCTTTACCTCCTCGAAACCCGAGATAGCCTTGTCACATGGACGCGCAATGTGCGTGATGGTATCGCCCACCTTCACCTCGCGAGAAGTCTTTATACCCGAAATAATGTAACCTACATCACCTGTACGCAACTCCTGACGCGGACAAAGGTCCATCTTCAACACACCGATTTCGTCGGCATCATACTCCTTGCCGGTATTGAAGAACTTCACCTTGTCGCCCTTGCGCAGAACACCGTTGGTTATCTTGAAGTATGCAATGATACCGCGGAAAGAATTGAACACCGAGTCAAAGATAAGCGCCTGCAGTGGAGCCTCTTCATCGCCCACAGGAGCGGGAACACGCTCAACAACAGCATTAAGGATATCCTCTACACCAAGACCGGTCTTACCCGAAGCCTCAATGATATCCTCTCTATCGCAACCGATGAGGTCGATAATCTCATCCTTCACCTCCTCGGGCATAGCGTTTATCATGTCGCACTTGTTCACCACAGGAATAATCTCCAATCCGTGGTCAACAGCCATGTAGAGGTTAGAAATAGTCTGCGCCTGCACACCCTGAGTGGCATCTACAACAAGCAGAGCGCCCTCGCAGGCAGCAATTGAACGTGACACCTCGTACGAGAAGTCCACGTGTCCCGGAGTGTCAATGAGGTTGAGGATATATTTCTCACCCTTGTACATGTACTCCATCTGTATCGCATGGCTCTTGATTGTGATACCACGCTCCTTTTCGAGGTCCATGTTGTCAAGCATCTGTCCCTCGGTAACGTTTATAGTCTTTGTTGTTTCAAGCAAACGATCGGCCAAGGTCGATTTGCCATGGTCGATGTGAGCAATAATGCAAAAATTTCTGATTTTATCCATATGTTACAACTTTTTACGCAAATTCATGAGGCAAGCACAGGCTTGCCGGTTTTCAGCCGCGAAGTTACAAATAAAAACTCAAACTATTATTATTTATATATATACTTCTGTAATAATTAGTTTAAATAAAAAGCGGATTCCGACGATTTTCCAATCATCCGGGATTCAAGCCGCACGACTTTAGCGAAATATTCACCATGCAGACAGAAAGCCTGTCTACCCAATGCGATAGACAGGCTTTCTGGTCAATAAATAGTCTTGTACAAACGGTTACATATTCAGCAACACGCCGGTTTATTTGAAAAGTCCTTTCGCCGCCTTGAATATCTGCTTGGCAGCCTCCTTTTTCTTCTCCTCCTTTGTCATTGCGGTATCGCCCTTGACAACATTTTCAACATCAACACCAAGCAGCTTACCCACAGCGTCTTTTGTTGCCTCTTTTGCTGCATTCTTTGCAAGAGATTCAAGGTCGACCTTCACTTTGGGTGAATTGAACTTGCCCTCAATCGTCATGTCAACCGTACCAAGTCTCGAAACCCCGCCAAGCGACTCGGGTATTGTAATCTTACCCACATAATCAATGGTCTGGTCGAGGCCTGTAGAACCCGACACATTCATCCTGCAATCACCAAGTTTCACGTCAAAAGGTTTCGTTATTACACGGCCGTCGCTGATGATAAATTCAACCCTTACATCCTTTACATTCGTCTTCTTGAGTTCGGGTTTCTTGAGAATATCGGCCACCTGCTGTATTACGGTAACACCGTCGAGACTTACATCCTTTGTCGTGAGCAAGCCACTGCCTTCAAGAGAGTGCAGTTCCGGGCTCATCGTCTCGTCCAACTTCGTATTGATTTTCATCTCGCCCGAGAATGCCCCGGTGATACCACCGAATATCGGAGCCATCTTCTGCACCACACCCAGTTCCTTATACGCTTGTGCAAAGACAATATCAGAGAGTTTCAGCGAAGCATTGAACTCCGGTTGCACTTCTGCAGGGGCTTTGTAAAAACCATTTACCACAACTTTGCCGCCCATGGTCTCCAAAGAGAGGTTCTTCATATCAACCTTTCCCTCGTCAATATCCAAGTTTCCGTTCACGTTCCTGAATGTAAAATTACCAAAAGCGAGTTCCTTGAAATTGGCATTCATGACAAAGTCAATATTCTCGGGAACCCTGATTACTGCAAGCGCAGCAGTGTCCGGAGCAGATACGGCTTCTGTTTCATCGGCCACAGCGGTATCATCTGCCATAAAATCATTCAGATTGAAACTGTTGCTCCTGACATTGAGATTTCCTTTGATTGTCGACCCCTTGAGCAGATACCCCATATAGTTCTCGAACCTGCTGTCAACAGTGAGGTCATTGTCACCAATCATTACCACAGTCTCATCGAGTTGCAGATAACGCGGAGTGAATGACAACAGCGACTTCTTTATCTCAATATCGGGCATGCCGTCCATCGCAAGGAGCATATCGGCGAGCCTTACATTACCCGATGCAGCTATCTTATCATACATTCCCCTCTCAATGCTCGACATTCTTCCCTTTATGCTCATATCGGCATTCACAACGCCGTTGAGCGCCATCTCCTCAAGCGGATATATCTCCTTTACCTTACCAAGGTCGAGCACACCCTTTGCTGCCACATCGAACTGCATGTCGCTCATTGGAGTGGAGAGTGTCGCCGACACGCTGAACGGGTTATTTGCCATCACAAAGCTCAGCGGAGCAACCTTAACCACAGTCCGGTCAAGAGAGCC